>JBCFBD010000038.1:0-23896 GCA_038562455.1 Anaerolineaceae bacterium
TATCTTACGCGCCCGCTTGTTCGAAATTGAAGAAGAAAAACGCCGCCAGGAACGCGATGCTTCGCGCCGCTCGCAGGTGGGTACCGGCAACCGCTCTGAGAAGATCCGCACCTACAATTATCCGCAGAGTCGCGTAACCGATCATCGCATCAACGTATCCTCGTACAACCTGCCGGCCGTCCTGGCGGGTGAGATCGATGTTTTCATCGATGAACTTTCTATTCGTGATGAGACTGACCGCCTGGCAGCCAGCGGTGAATATGAAGAATCCTGACCTGGGAACGTGGCTGAAGATTGCAACTGCCAGGCTGAGCAGCAAGAGCGAATTCCCATCCATTGAAGCCGCCGTAATCTCCTCTTTCGTGCTGCAAAAAACCAGGGAATGGGTCATCGCTCACCCTGAGACCGCACTGAACGAGGAGCAATTGACAGCGCTGGACAATGCCATCGATCGGTTGTTGAATGAAGAACCGCTTGCCTATATCATCGGCAGGCGGTCTTTTTATGGTCTTGACCTACTGGTGGACCACCGCGTGCTGGTGCCCCGACCCGAAACCGAATTGCTGGTGGATCTTGCAATCGATTGGTTAAAAACCAACCCGGATAAAACTCGTGTTGTGGATGTCGGTACGGGCTCCGGGGCAATCGCGATCTCACTTGCCTGCGAGTTGTCTGGTCTGAAAATCACCGCCATCGATGCCTCACACGACGCGCTGGCAGTCGCCCATGCCAACGCCGCACTTCACAAGGTAGAACAGCGTATCCAATTTATCCAGAATGACCTGTTGGAAGGCATTGATGAGCAATTCGACCTGGTGCTGGCCAACCTGCCGTATATCCCCACGCAGGATGTCGACCACGCTCCCGGTCTGACCCACGAGCCGCGACTTGCACTGGATGGCGGCAGTGATGGGTTGCGTCTGATAAACAAATTGATCCTTTCCTGCGCAAATTCACTGGCGCAAAATGGCTGTGTGATTTTAGAATTACAATATAATCAATGGGAGGTGGTTCAAAAGTTTGCCTTAGAGCTGTATCCGCAAGCCATTATTTCAATCCACCAAGATCTTGCTGCGCATCCACGCGTGGTGCGTATACAAACATAATTTGGCATTATTTAAGGGATGAATTAGGAATTGCATATGGAAACCATCACACTGCCTGCAGGTAACCCTGCCTCGATACAAACCGCGGTGGAACTTCTCCAGGAGGGCGAGATCATCGCCTTCCCAACTGATACAGTCTACGGACTGGGCGCTAATGCATTCTATTCACCCGGTATCATCAAGCTTTTCGAGGCTAAAGGGCGCGATGCCAATAAAGCCATCGCCGTGCTGATCGGGGACCTGTCGCAGCTTGACCTTTTGACCGAAATAATGACCGATACCGGAAGAATCCTCGCCAAAAAATTCTGGCCGGGCGCATTGACTATCGTGGTGCCGAAGAAAAAGGATATCCCGGAACTCTTGACCGCCGGCAATTCCATCGGCATCCGCATGCCCGACCATCCTGTTGCGCTTGAGCTCCTAAAGCAGTTCGGTCCAATCGCCGCAACCTCGGCCAACCTCTCAGGGAAGAACAACCCCCATGACGCGAAAGATGTCTACAAGCAACTGAATAAACGCGTCCCGTTGATCCTCGATGGCGGGCGCTGTCCAGGAGGAGTTCCTTCCACGGTCGTCGATTGCTCTGAAAACGAAGTGCGCATTTTGCGGCCTGGTGCCATCAGCGAGGAAGTCATCAAAGCCGCGTTGAAAGAGGGCGGCGACTAAGCTTCGAGTATTATTCTCACTGATAGATCGTTATTCAACCAAGTTATTTTTTTCAAGTTCGTACATGCTAGCGAACCGGCCATGGAGTGCCAGCAATTCCGGCATCCTCCCCTGCTCAACTACGTGCCCTTTTTCGATCAGTAAGATCTCATCCATTTGCGGCATCCACCTCAAGTCATGCGAAATGATCAGCATTCCTTTTTGCGCACCCCAGTTGAAAATAGTTCCCATCACCTCCCACGCAGTCGCCTGATCTAAGCCAGCTGTAGGTTCATCCAACAGCAGGAAGGGTCGGTCCTGCAGGTAGAGCCTGGCAAGCGCCAACCGCTGCCTTTCGCCACCACTCATTTTGACCCCGCGCTCACCGATCCAGGTATCCAAACCATCCGGTAGTGAGGCAAGCCAATCCGCCAGCCCGGCAAGAGAAATTGTCTCGAGCAACGTCTCATCTGCAGCCTCGGGGGCGGCCAGCAACAAGTTGCCGCGCACATCCTCATTGAAGATATAAGGGTTTTGCGGCAACACTGAAAACAGCGACCGAACGCCATCCGAGTTTAGTGTCCGAGCATCGTCCCCATCGATTTTTATCCCCCCGCCGGTTGGTTGGTAGAACGCGAGCAGCAGGTTGAGCAGGCTGGTCTTGCCGGCACCGCTTGCGCCAACAATTGCAAGTTTCTTGCGGGGACTCAACTCGAATGTGATGTCCTCCACGATCTGTACTGCATCATGAGAGAAGGTAAATGACACATGATCGAAGCGGATACACTCGCAGGGCTGCGCTGGCGAATCAAGACTTTGGGATTCCTCGGAAACGTCTGCGTCACCGATCGAGAAGAGCCGCTGTGCGGCAGCCCGGCTGGTGTTGAAGTTCTGCGCGGCAGCATTCAATGGGCTGATCGCCTCGAACGAAGCGAGCACCACCAGGCTGATCACAGCCAGAGTCACTCCCGAGAATGCGCCAATGCTCACCAGGGGGATGGCTGCCCAGAGAATGAGCAGCAGCGACAGGTTGGTCAACATCATCGATACACCGCTGTTCAATCCGTTGAGCCACACGATGCGATTCTGCTGCCTGCCCGCTTGTTCAAAATTTCGCTCCAGGTTGGAGATGAAGCGTTGCTGCGCGTTGGCGGCTTGCAGGTCTTCCAGCCCCTGCAGGTATTCCACTAATTTCGCAGAAATTTCCGCATTCGTTCTCGTTAGCCGATTGGTCGTCCCCCGGGTTACCAGCAGCGCTAACATAGGCTGCATGAAACCGGTGAGCAGCATTCCCATCAGCAGGATCACGCCCAGTTCGACGGCATATTGACCAATGAAAAGACTGACACCGGTGACGATGACCAGCGCGACCACCACAGGCGAGATGACGCGCACATAAAAGTTTTCAAGCGCTTGCACATCTCCCATCACGTTTTGCAGCAGGTCACCTCCTTGCCGCGTGACCAGGTTGGCCGGTGCCCCAGGCTCGACCCTTCGGATAAAGTCCTCGCGCAAGCGGGAGACCACGCGGAGGTTGACCGAATGCGAGACCAGTCGCTCGAGGTATCGGAATACACCACGGCTGATGCCGAAAAAACGCACACCCACGATCGCCACCTGCAGCGTCGCAATGGATGGGTGCAGCGCAGCGCTGGCAATGATGAATGCCGAGGTTCCGAGAAGCCCGATGCTGGCTGCAATCGCGGCAACCCCCAACAGAAGCGACAATACGATCTCACCCGTGAACAGCCTGAAGATCACCCACAAACGTGCCAATGCTTTCATGCGCCCATTCCCCCACCCTGCATGAGTGCGCGATATTGTAGGGATTGCTCAAGCAGTTCGATATGGCTGCCCCGGGCGATCAGGCGGCCAGCCTCAAGCAGGATCACCTCATCCGCCTGCAATACGCTTGAGACGCGATGCGCAATAGTGATACACGTCCTCCCGGCGATCAACCGGGTCAGCGCGTGTTCAATCGACTTTTGCCAGGCAGGGTCGAGATGTCGCGTAGGTTCGTCCATGATGAGAAGCTGCGGATCACGCAGATAGCTGCGCGCCAACGCAACCCGCTGCTGCTCTCCGCCGCTCAAGCGGGAGCCGCTCTCCAATAAGTGTGTTTCAAGTCCATCAGGGAGCTGCTTTACGAATTCAGTCAATCCAGCGGCGTCTAGCGCGCTATCGATTTCGGTATTGGAATAACGAGTCTCACCCAGGGTCAGGTTGAACCACAGCGAGTCATTGAAGATATGTGGGGATTGCGGCAGCCAACCAACGCAGTTCCGCCAGGCATCGCGCGGCCAGTTACGGATATCCACACCATCAAGCAGCACCTGACCCTCCTCCGGCTCGATGTAGCGCAATAGTACGCGCGCCAAAGTGCTTTTACCCGCGCCGGTCTTACCGACCAGCGCATATTGCCTGCCCTTTACAATCTCAAACGAGATGTCCCGCAGGGCATGTTCTCGCCCATCCATGTATGAGTGCGAAAGATGGTGCAGCCTGAGGTGAAAATTCCCCGCCAGGTGGTCAGCCAGGCTGCCGCTGACTTTTTCAGGAATCAACCTTGCTTCTGTAGCGTCGAGCACCTCGAAGATCTTTTCCGCTGCGGTCACACCGCTCATACCGGCGTGGTAACGTGCGCTTAGGTTGCGCATCGGCAGGTAAAACTCCGGCGCAATGAGCAGGATGAAAAACGCCTCCTGGAATTCGATGCGTGCGTAAAGCAAGCGCAGCCCAATCTCGACAGCAACCACCGCGGTCGATAATGTTGCCACCAGCTCAAGCGTCAGCGCGGTAAGAAAGGTGACGCGCAGCACGTTCAGGGTAGCCGTGCGGTAGAGGTCGCTGACCCGGCCGACATCGCTGACCCTTTCCTTGCTGCGCCCCAACAGTTTGAGCGTTGTAATACCCTGCAGAGTGTCGAGGAAATAATTACCCAGCCGGGTGAGCGCTTTCCATTGTTTGCCGGTGAGAGATTCCACCGCCTTGCCGATCAGCACCATGAAGAGCGGAATAAGCGGGGCGGTGAGCAGAAATACCACACCAGTCAACAGGTCCAACGGGAAAACCACTACCAGGATGGTGATGGGCAGCGCCACCGCAACTAAAACCTGCGGGAGATACTGCGAGAAATACGCATCGAGTGCGTCCACACCCAACAAAGCGGTGGTGGTCAATTCAGCGGTCGATTCGTTTTTCAGGTATTCCGGACCCAGGCGGTCAATCTTATCCAGCAGTTGGCGGCGCAATCTTGTTTTTACGCTGACCGCCAGGTTCCCCGCCAGTCCCTCGTTGACGAAAGTCAGGATCGCCCTGCAAAGCACAACGATAAGGATGATCTGAAGCAAAGGCGTTACCTGGTTAAGGGTTTCGTCTTCCAGGAAAACACCCGCGATCACGCGGCTTAGCACGTGAGATTGATAGACCGCCATACCGCCCGCCACGAACGCGGTAATCACCGCCAGCGGGAAGAGCCATCCACTGGCGCGCGCTTCACGGAACAGGCGTGGCTGAACTTTCATGCCAATCGTCTCAGGTTAAGCAAACTTCAAAAGCTCGAGGATGTCCTGCAGGGCGGCATTGAACACCTCGTCCATAACCTCCGCGCCAGCCTGGTATGCCCCGCCATAAACGCCATCCTGCAGCGCTTCCCGCACAAGATTGGAGGGCAAGATCAGGTCTGGCTCGAAGGCCTGCTTTTCCCCTTGCGGCATACCAGGGGTGCGCAGGAACGGGAATGCTTCCATCCAGGAGGCGTGATAGGTTGAGAGGTTGTGCTCCAGGGCAACCGCCCCGACCGAAGTGGATTTCCACCAGTTGTACCAGCCGAGTTTAAGATCGCGCAGGTCATTCACCACCTCGCCTAGCGATACTTTCGCCGGGTCATTTCCGCCGTGACCGTTGACGATCAGGATGCGCCGAAACCCCTGGTGGTGCAGCGAGCGGATGATATCCTCCACCACGCAGAGTAGGGTGCTCACGCGCAGACTGATCGTGCCGGGAAAATCGACGAAATACGAGGAACATCCAAAGTTCAAGGGCGGCGTCACCAACACGCCTGTCTGCGCGGATGCCGCCTCAGCCAGTTTCAGCGGAATTTTCGCATCCGCATCCAGCTCAATATAGCCATGTTGTTCTGTAGCGCCAATCACGACCATCACGCGGTCATCCGTTTTCAGGTACTGCTCCACTTCCATCCAATTCATTTCACCCAGGTTCATCATTTACCTCACATTTTTCCTTCCTGGTTTCATTATAGTAGAAGTGTAAAAAACAGGCAGCCAGTGGCTGCCCGTTGGGGTACTTACCTAATTGCTTGCTAGATCACCACGTTTACCAGGCGACCTTTCACGTAAATCACCTGCCGCGGTTCGCGCCCTTCCAGCAGCTTTTGAACCGACTCATTGGCTAGCGCATGCTCACGGGCATCTGATTCACTGATATCGACCGGAACGGTGATGCGGTCGCGCACCTTACCGTTCACTTGGAGCACCAGAGTGATCTCATCGACCGCGGCAGCTTGTTCATCAACAGCCGGCCAACGGCTGGTATGCACCGAATACGGTTTACCAAGCAGGCTCCACATCTCTTCCGAGATGTGCGGCGCGACTGGCGCCAGCATTTGGATATAGACTTCAACGGCTTCATTCCAAGCTGGGCTGCCATAAAGCTTATCTTTCAACTTCATCATTTCATTCGACAGTTCCATCAAGCTGGAAATGATGGTGTTGAACTCGAACTGCTCAAAATCACGCGTGACCGAGCGTAGCGTCTGGTGCAATTTGCGACGCAAGACCTTAATATCCTCTTCAGCTGCTGGTCCTGGTTTGACGGGTTCCAGCGCGATGCTCCATACGCGGCGCAGCCAGCGCATCACACCATCGATACCACCGCTGCTCCATGGTCCGCCCATATCCCAGCGCGCGAAGAACATCAGGTATGCGCGTGTGGCATCTGCGCCATAATTTTGAACCAGGTCATCCGGCGCGACTACATTGCCGCGGCTTTTCGACATTTTCTCAGAGTCCTCTCCCAGCACCATGCCCTGGTTGCGCAGCTGCAGCATCGGCTCGTTGCCCTCGGTGATGCCCATATCACGCAGCGCCTTATGGAAGAAGCGCGTGTAGATCAGGTGCATATTAGCGTGCTCAATGCCGCCAGTATAGATGTCAACAGGCATCCAGTAATCGTATTCCTTTGGGTCAAAGGGTCCCTCATCATAATCCGGGCTGAGGTAGCGCAGGTGATACCACGAGGAGCACATGAAGGTGTCCATTGTGTCGGTTTCGCGTTTGGCAGGGCCGCCGCAGGTGGGACAGGTGGTGAAGCGCCAAGTGGGGTGCAATTTCAGCGGGCTCTCACCCGTTGGTTTCCACTCCACATCATCCGGCAGGGTGACAGGAAGCTGGTCTTCCGGCACGGGGACCACACCACAGTGCATGCAGTAGACTATGGGGATGGGCGATCCCCAGTAGCGTTGGCGCGAGATCAACCAATCGCGCAGGCGGTAATTTGTAGCAGCCTTGCCGAAACCCAATTTGGTCACGTACTCCGTGGCTTTCTTGAAGGATTGACCCCCCGGCGTACCACTCAACGCACCGGAGTTCACCATCGTACCGCTCGCCGGGACCGCGGTGGTGATGCCGTCATTATCCAGCAACTCGAGCCCCTGTGGTTGGATCACAATACGCACCGGCAAGTTAAATTTGCGCGCAAATTCGAAATCCCGCTGGTCATGCGCAGGTACCGCCATGATCGCGCCTGTCCCATACGTCATCAGCACATAATCCGCAATCCACACTGGGATCTTCTCTCCGTTGACAGGATTGATTGCGTAGCCCCCGGTGAAAATGCCGGTTTTCTCCTTATCCGAAGCCTCGCGCTGAATGTCAGATTGGCGGGCTGCATCGAAGATGTACTGGTCTACTTCGGCTTTTTGCTCACGTGTGGTAAGTTTTTCCACCAGCGGGTGCTCAGGCGCGAGCACCATGAAGGTAACACCCCACAAAGTATCCGGCCGGGTGGTGAACACCTCCAGGCTATCGCCGGTTTCCGTTTTGAACGTAACCAGTGCGCCTTCAGACCTGCCAATCCAGTTGGTTTGCAGCGTGCGCACGCGTTCAGGCCAGTCGATGCCCTCATAGTTGATCAGCTCATCGGCGTAGCGGGTTGTGCGGAAGAACCACTGCTCAAGATTCTTCTTGATCACCGGTGTGCCGCAGCGCTCGCAGTGGCGGTCCTCCCCCCACACCTGCTCCCGCGCCAGCGTGGTATTGCAGTTCGGGCACCAATCCACTTGCGACATCTTGCGGTACGCCAGCCCGTGCTTGTAGAGTTGTAGAAAAAACCACTGCGTCCAACGGTAATATTTCTCGTCAGAGGAGATCGTCTCCCGCCGCCAGTCGAACATCGCGCCCATCGTTTTGAATTGCTCTCGCATGCGGTCAATATTTGCGTACGTCCATTGCCGCGGGTGGATGTTGTTATGGATTGCGGCGTTCTCAGCCGGTAACCCGAAAGCATCAAACCCCATCGGGAAGAGCACGTTGTAACCGCACATGCGCTTGTAACGCGCGCGGGCGTCAGAGGGAGACATGGCATACCAGTGCCCGATGTGAAGATCACCTGAAGGGTACGGGAGCATGGTGAGTGCATAGAATTTCGGTCGGCTCTCGTCAATGTCTGAATGATAGAGACCGTCCGCTTCCCATTTCTTCTGCCACTTGGGTTCGATCTCGTTCGGGTTGTACATCAATTTCTGCTGGCTCATTCTCACTCCTTTTGATTAAACAAAAAATCCCTTCTCCCGTACAGGGACGAAGGAATCCTCCGCGGTACCACCCTGCTTGCCTGTAATCTAACACAGACCGCTCAAGACGCTATAACGGGCTTACCCGTCACCGGCTACTATTTTCACCGGTGAAGCTATCCTTACGGAATTCAGGCGAGTTCGGTCTCTGTGCTCCGATGCACCTGTCGGGCTCACACCTCGCTCTCCCGGCTCGCTGACGGATGACCTAATACTCCTGCGTTCGCTTCAGTGGACCCAGGGGGATTCGAACCCCCGGCCTTCTCAATGCCATTGAGACGCGCTCCCAACTGCGCTATGGGCCCAGGTATTACAAATTGTTAATCGAGCCTGTCACTCTTGTGGACCTGGGGGGATTCGAACCCCCGGCCTCTTCAGTGCGATTGAAGCGCGCTCCCAACTGCGCTACAGGCCCGTTCACAAAGGTATCACGGATTTTAACCGACCCGGTGAGCATTGTCAAGTAGCCTTGACAGTAGCCTTGACTTAGCCTTAATCGTCAATTGTCAATTTGACCTGAACTATTAGAGCTCAGATATTCGCCTGGTCAAATGCCTCTTTTATCCAGGTTTTCAAATCTTGATCGACATCATCTAAACTGGTGAGGTAGACTTTTATCTGGCACATACCGCCAGCAGGTTGGGTTAGAAATCTTTCATCTCCTTCCTTCCCTTTAATATTTATGCCAATTTCCAATCTCCCTCTTGTGCCGGGTCCAACCATCGCAAATTGGCGTTTCCTGCGCAGGCTGAGGTAGCCTTTCTTGGGAGCAATTTCAAACTCACCAAATTGACGGATTTCCTCCATTACCAAATCATGAATCGGCCGCAGTTCTGATTTCGCGCCAGAATAGATTTCGTTAACCAGGCTTTGGGTGGTCAAACCCTGCTCTGATGCGCGTGATTGTCCATCAGTTCCCAACGCAAAGAAAACCAGTGAGTTGGCATCCCCATAACCCAAACCTAGCTTTTCGATTAACATACTGCGAATTTGACCGTGTTTTTGTAAACCCGATTCTTTAATTACCATGCGTAATTCTTCCAATGTCCTGCCTGTTTTCAACTCAATGTTTTTCAATTGTGTTTCGCGCGCAGAATCCAATGAGCTCATTCATACCTCCTTAGTTCAATATAAATTAGATTATTTTAGTCTTAATTATATATTATTAAGAAGCTCGCTTAGATTTTGCGTCTTGCCGAGTGATTTTTCAGTATGGTAAATAATTAATTCACTGATGCAAGTGAAAACACAATCTCTTCACATAGGTCAAGGTCACCTTCACCGGTAATTTGCAGGTATTCTTCACCTGCAGTGGTGAATGCTAAAACAGCTTCGTTGCCACCGCCAACTTGTACAAAGAATATTATAACTTTCCTGCCATCTTCGAGTTGATAAACCCCCTGCTGGGTATACTCGAAGCCTGAGGCTTCCCAGGCCAGCTCACGCTGCGCGACGAATGCATCGAGGTCATTTTTAGGATCCCAATTGTAGAGTACGAGGGTAATCCTGGCGCCATTCTCTGCGACCTGCCCGAGCGTGCTGCCGCTAGAAAGCAAGGCGGCCTGTGACCCTCGCTCTCCCACCTTTTCGCGAGTCATCACACTCCAATCAACTGGATGAAACAGTTTGATCCCGGCCTGCTCATCGATATATTCGACTGCTTCAAAACTCAAAGCCTGCTGTTCGTTTGGTTCTTCAGTCTCCTCGACAGGAAGTTCAGATTCAGATTCAGCTTGCAAGGTTTCCACCACCTCGATAGGTTCATTTGTGCCTTCGTGCGTGGTTTCAGATGTTATAGGCAGGAACCCTAACAACGATGAACCGCAGGCACTGAGCGCGAAGGCACTAATCATTACTACCAGTAATAATACGATACGAGTTTTCATCACAAGTTCTCCTTTTTTGATCACTCCAATCTGACGATGGCGGACAGAATAAAGTTCCCAATTTTGACCATTTACCTCTTGTTTGTCAAATTACATAGGTAATTACGCGGGTGACAACTGTAATATTGACTTTTCATTTTGGCTTGCTATAATCGAATCACTTTTAAGATTCAAGATTCAAAGCTAAACTAATAGCACCACTTGGTAAAATCCATGATTGAGTTTGAGATTTCAGCCTGAAGCCATGCTTCTGAGCTTAATTTCCCTGGGAAAGGAGATCAACACACGATCAGAGACCCATTTACATGTTTTCGTAAGTTGATTTCTGTTAATCCAAGATTAGAAAAGGAGCTAAAAATGGAGAAGAGAACGAAAGATGTAAGCCGCAGGAGTTTCTTGAAAGGAACCGCTTTGGGGGCTGTGGCTATTGCCGGTAGTGGTGTTCTTGCTGGCTGCACGGCAACACCGGCTGTTGAGTCCGGTTTACCAGAAAAATGGGACAAGGAAACCGATGTCGTTGTGATCGGTTTTGGCGGTGCAGGCGCTTCTGCAGCCATAGCCGCGCGCGAAGCTGGCTCTGAGGTTGTCATCCTGGAAAAACAAGGCGTCATGGGTGGTAGCACAGCCACCAGCGGCGGGCTTATCTACGCCGCCGGCACCTCAGTACAGAAATCTAACGGCATTGAAGACTCCGCCGATAAAATGTTTGAGCACTACATGAATGCCGGGAATGGATTTAATGACCCGGCTCTCTCCAAGCTTGCCGCTGATGCGTCAGCTGGAAATGTGGATAAGCTCATTGCCCTGGGTGCGAGTTTCCCCACCGCGCCTTCTGTTGCCGGTGCTGAATACCATGTCGGTAGCGAGCCGATCGCGCGTGTGCACTCAGTTGTCTACGGTGAAATGACTGGCGGCGGCGCATACTTCAGAGTCCTGGAAGATGGTGCCAGAAACGCCGGCGCGGAAGTGATGGAGGAGACTGAAGCCAAGGAACTTGTAGTGGATGGTTCCAAACAGGTTGTGGGTGTGAAAGCTGTCAATGCTGGTACCGAAATGTTCATTAAAGCCCGTAAAGGTGTCATCCTCGCCACCGGTGGTTTCACCCGCAGTGAAGAAATGCTGCGCGCCTACAGTGAACAGGCTTTTTATTGCCAGCCCCTTGGTGCGCCGAACCTGACCGGTGACGGTCTCAAGATGGCTTTTGCGCTCGGAGCCGCAGCCTCAAATATCCATGAGGTGCTCGGCTGCCCCGGTCTCACCCTTCCCGGTAAGATCGCTGCCACATACGCTTTCTGGACCTTCGGCACTGCTGCCGCCATCCTGGTGAATGCCAATGGCGAACGGTTTGTGAACGAATTCGGTTTTTACGATTGGAAAAATACCGAACTGCTCAAGCAGCCTGGCCGTTTCGCTTTCTCCGTCTTTGACGCTGCCACCCGCGATGCCGCCCCTGGTATGATCGTGACGGGCTTCAGTGAAGACCTCGAACAGGAAGTAGCTGATGGAATCGTTTTGAAAGCCGACACCCTCGACGAACTGGCTGAAAAAATGGGCGTTCCTGCTGATCGCTTCGAGGCAGCCATTGCGAAATACAATGAAGATTGTGCCGCTGGTGCAGATACTATCTTCGGACGTCCTTTCCTGCTCAATCCCATCGAAACCGGACCTTTTTACGCATTCAAAACCTTCCCGACCATGTTTGATACCATGGGTGGGTTGAAAATCAATGAGAATGCCCAGGTGGTAGATGTGTGGGGCAATGTCATCTCACGGCTCTATGCAGTTGGTAATGTGGCTGGCGGTGTCCTCGGTGAACACTACACAGGCAGCGGTTCCGCGCTTAACGCCGGCATGACCTTCGGTTTCATTGCGGGCAAGCACGCCTCTGGCTTGGAAGCGGTTGCGTAGACAGTACATTTCCTGAAAATTCTGTAAATATTCACTTTTAAGAAAGCGGAATGGTGCACTCACTCATTCCGCTTTCATGTCTTTCTTCCTCAGGCTGTCAGCTCCTGGGTTATTCTGCTATCAATTCTGCTATCATTCTGCTTTGCACAAAGAAAACCTTCAGGCTATAATTCCCCAAGGGAGTAACCACATGAGCGACGACAGATTCAACCGATTGCAGAATTTTATGACCCAAGATAAGCTGAGCACCATCGCGCTGAACCCCGGACCCACTCTCACCTACCTGACCGGGTTGAATTTTTACTTGATGGAACGACCAATCGTGCTGCTCTTTCAACGCGGGCACAAACCGCTGCTGATCTTACCGCAGCTGGAAATGGTCAAACTTGAATTCATCAACCTACCGATGCACACTGTTCCTTACAATGATGATCCAGCCACCTGGCCGGATGCTTTTAGATCGGCTTTTAGACACATGAACCTGGAAGGCGCGCGTATCGGTCTCGAAGCTACGCGTATGCGCTTTCTTGAGTTGAATTATCTCCAACAGGCTGCACCTACCGCGCTGTTTGTAGCCGCTGAACAGGTACTTGGCGATCTACGCGCCATTAAAGAACCCGGAGAGATCAATGAAATGCGCCGCGCAGTCAAGATCGCTCAACAAGCGCTCAAGGCAACGCTGCCAATGATAGGAGCGGGTAAAACAGAAAAAGAGATTGCCAGCACGCTGACCTTGGAATTACTGCGTAATGGTTCGGATCCCGAACTGCCCTTTGCACCCATTGTCGCTAGCGGACCCAACAGCGCCAACCCACACGCCACACCCACTGAGCGCGTATTGCAGCCGGGTGACCTGTTGGTCATTGATTGGGGGGCGCGTTCCAACGGTTATTGTTCTGACCTTACCCGCACCTTCGCCATTGGTCACCTCGACGCCGATCTTAAAAATGTCTACAATAACGTGCTGTCCGCCAACACAACCGGCCGGTCTGAATGCGGACCTGGCGTCGCCGCTGGTGTGGTTGACCTTGCCACTCGGTTGACCATTGAAAACGCCGGCTACGGGCAATTCTTCACCCACCGCACGGGTCATGGCATTGGTCTTGAGGACCACGAGAGCCCTTACATTTTCGCTGGCAACAAGGTGATCCTTGAACCCGGGATGACCTTTACGATCGAACCGGGGATCTATCTGCCGGGTCGCGGCGGAGTGCGCATCGAAGACAACATACTGATCACCGGCAACGGCGCAGAATCACTGAGTGACTATCCCCGTGAATTGACCATTCTATAATAAGGAAATCTGGCGCTTGAAAACACCCCTCACTATGCCAACCGCAGAAACATTCTTCCTACCCGGAGGAGATACCGGCTGCCTGCTGATCCACGGCTTCACCGGTACGCCCAAAGAGATGCGCATGCTGGGTGATTCATTATCCGCGTCCGGTTACACCGTGTTAGCACCTCGACTTGGCGGGCATGCCACGCACCCTGCAGCGATGAGTCGGACGCGCTGGCAGGATTGGCTCGCTTCCCTGGAGGATGGCTTAAACCTGCTGCGCGGCTGCACCAACCACCAGGTAGTGATGGGTCTTTCAATGGGCGGCGTGCTTTCTCTAATGGCGGCTGCACGTTATGAGGTCTCTGCCGTTGTGGCGTTTTCTGCTCCATGCAGCCTGCCCAAAGACCCTCGCAGCTTTCTGCTTCCCTTGCTCGGGAGACTAAACTTACAGATCAAAAAAGGCACGCCAGATTGGCGCAACCACGCAGCCGCGCTTGACCATATGGACTACCCGTTTTATCCTTCCCGATCCATCCTCGAACTGAACAGCCTGATCAAGCAGATGCGACGAGAACTGCCGGATGTCAAGGTTCCGGTACTGCTCGCACAATCCAGGATGGATGAATCGATCCCCCCGGAAAGCATGGACACCATTTTCCGTGAGATCAGCTCGGTTGATAAATCAAAACTCTGGGTCGAGAACAGCGGGCATGTGATCATCCGCGAACCCGAGCGTGAAATGATTTTTACTGAAGTCAGGTCCTTCTTGCAGCGGTTGCACGCATGAACCGCAATCTGCTGCTGGTCGCCATCTCCCTTTTTGCGTGGGGTGTGGGAGAAGGACTTTTCATTTACTTTCAACCTTTATATCTGCAGCAACTGGGCGCCGATCCGTTATTGACCGGCGCGGTATTCGGTGCCATGGGCATTGCTATGGCGGTCTCACAAATCCCGGCTGGGTACCTTTCTGATCGCATTGGAGCGCGCACGCTAATGTGGGCTTCCTGGCTGCTGGGTGCTATCTCTGCCTGGGTGATGGCGCTGGCGAACTCATTGCCAGTTTTCATCGTCGGGTTGATCCTCTACGGGCTCACCGGTTCAGTCATGGCACCAATGAACAGCTACATCACTACAGTGCGCGGCAAGTATAGTATAGGCAAAGCGCTCACCTTTACCTCTGGTTTGTACAACATCGGTGCGATCGTCGGTCCAATCAGTGGCGGGTTGATCGCCGACTTGTTAGGATTGAAATCTGTCTACCTGTTGGCAGCAATTCTATTTGTGATTTCTACGGTCATCGTCCTGTTCATCGAGAAAAACCCCGCCCCGCACCATGCTGATGAGCATTCAACGAATGGAGCGGGTTTGCTCAAGAACACACGCTTCATTGTATTCCTGGGAATCACGCTGTTGACGATCTTTGCTATTTACCTGCCGCAACCGTTCACGCCCAGCTTCCTGCAAAACCAGCACAACCTGCCGCTTTCCACCATCGGGGTCTTCGGAGCAATTGGCAGCCTGGGCAACGCGGTCGCCATGCTCACCTTTGGCAACCTTCGAGCGTTCACGGCGTTCATCGTAGGACAGGGATGGGTGTTGTTGTTCTCGATCATCTACATCACCGCCGACCTGCCTGCCTGGTTTGGATTCGGTTATTTCTTCATCGGCGGTTACCGCTTATGCCGTGCAATGGTGCTCGCAATCGCGCGTGAATTTATCCACCCACGGCAGACCGGGTTGGCTTACGGTATGGTGGAAACCATGAACGCGGTGGCGGTCATCATAGCCCCCGCTCTGGCGGGTTATCTCTACAGCCAGGATCCATATTCCATTTACCGCGTCTCATTTGTCCTGATCAGCCTGGTGATGGTAATGAACCTGGTCATTTATATTCAAATCAAGCGAAGGAATGGTAATGGCTCTGAAACTGCACCTGCAAATTAGCGGACCGCTCGAGAATAACGTCATCATTTTGCACGATGAAGACGTCGGAGAAGGGATGCTTTTTGACCCCTCCTTCGATCCGGACAAAGTGCTTTCTGTTGTCGATAGCCAAAAGATCTCCATCACCACCATCCTGTTTACCCACGGTCACTTTGACCACTTTGCCGGGCTTGCCTTCCTGCTCACCACACTCAATCCCACCCCGCGGGTCGCGCTTCACCCTGGGGATCTCGATCTTTGGCGCCAGGGCGGCGGGTCGGTGCAATTCAGAATTCCAATCCAGTCCCCTACCGACCCGGACCTGCTGCTAGAGCACGAGCAGAATCTGTCGCTTGGTAAGTATGAGATCGAAGTGCGCCACACGCCGGGTCACTCCCCAGGGTCAGTGATCTTTCACATCCCAGCGATCCAAACCGCGATCGTCGGCGATCTCATCTTTCGCCGCGGCGTCGGCCGCACTGACCTGAATGGTGGAAGTTTTTCCGAGTTAAGAAACAGTATCGAGACCCAGGTTTACACCCTTTCACCTGACACGATCCTGATTCCCGGGCATGGGCCAAATACCACGGTGGCTGATGAAATGCGCTACAATCCATACGTTGGTATTGAAGCGCAATGACACCAACAGAACAAATCTTATTCATCTAACGTCCTATCTCCAACCAAAGATGAAATCGCTAAACAGGTATCACTCCGTTGTCCTCCTGCTCGTGGCAATGCTGGTGTTGAGCGGTTGCCTGGCTCAACCGCGGGTGATCTCCCAATCACCTGTGGCCGTCACTATCACACCATTCCAGCCAGCGATGAATACCGCAGCACCCACAACTTTTCTCGCAACAACCGCAACGACATTCCTTATTCCCGCCAACACCCCACCCCCCCCCGCGCTCACGCCCACAACGGAAGTGACCGTGCAAGAACCCACAAACGACTCCCCTTCGCGCGATCCTACACCTGCGCCCCCATCGAATACCACCATCACTGTGCCGATCTTGCTTTACCACCATATTTCAGATACGCTCGACTCGCAATACAACGTCCACCCGGACCGGTTTGCCGAGCAAATGAAATGGCTTTATGACCGAGGGTACTCCACAGTCACTGTCGCAGACGTGGCGCGGGCCATCAACGAAGGCGCAGAACTGCCACCCAGACCGGTCGTACTAACCTTTGATGATGGCTACCTTGATGTGTATAAGAACGCTTATCCGATCCTGCAGCAATACGGGTTTGTGGCCACCTTTTATATCATCGCCGAAACAGTGGATACCGCGGGGAATCTCAACACAAAAAAACTACAAAAACTCCTCGCCAGCGGGTGGGAGATCGGCTCACACAGCATGACCCACGCCGACCTCACCGCTGAGAGCGATTGGGAGAATGAAATCCTCAACGCCAAAATGGTTTTGGAAGATAAATTAGCCACAAATATCTTTACTTTTGCTTACCCCTTTGGGAAGGCAAACCTCGAGTTAAGAGCTTACACGCTTAACGCGGGGTATACTGCCGCGGTTGGATTGGGCTCAATCATGGAACATAACGCCGGTACATTATTCTTCCTACACCGCAAAGAGATCAAAAGCTGGTATGGGCTCGACTTTTTCGATGAGTTCATGCCCTGGAAGGATTATTAAAAAGACTCCCTATTACAAGAGAGTCTTTTGGGTTGTATATTCAGCGTTTTTACTTGGCAAATTCGACCGCGCGGGTTTCCCTGATCACGGTGACTTTGATCTGACCGGGGTATTGCATGGTCTCTTCCACCTTCTTGGCGATGTCGCGCGCCAGGCGGGTGGACGCCAGGTCATCGATCTCTTCAGGCTGCACGATAATGCGCACTTCGCGCCCAGCCTGGATAGCGTAACTCTGCTGCACACCTTTGAACGAATTGGCGATCTCCTCGAGCGCGCGCAAGCGCTTGATGTATTGCTCCAAGTCTTCGCGCCGTGCCCCCGGACGCGCGCCGGATATGGCATCGGCGGCTTCTACGATCACTGCTTCAATGGACTCCTGCTCCACTTCGTGGTGGTGAGATGCCATGGCGTTCACGACTCTGGAATTGACTCCATAACGGCGGGCAAAATCTGCCCCCAGCTGGGCATGGGTGCCTTCAGTATTGTGGTCCATCGCCTTGCCCAGGTCATGCAGCAAACCGCCAGCCCGCGCAACTTCCACATCCCCCCCCAATTCAGCTGCCAGCACAGCGGAAAGCCGCGCGACCTCGACGGCATGCGCCAATTGGTTCTGACCGTAAGAAGTGCGGAATTTTAACCGGCCAAGCATTTTCAAGATCTCAGGGTGCAAACCGGGAACTCCGGCATCAAACGCCGCTTCTTCACCGGCTTCAACGATGGCTTTTTCCACTTCCTTTTCTTCTTCGTTCAGAATCTTTTCGATATGCGCGGGGTGGATGCGCCCATCAAGGATCAATCTGTCGAGCGAACGGCGCGCGATCTCTCGCCTGACCGGGTCAAAACAGGATATGGTCACCGCTTCGGGCGTGTCATCCACGATCACGTCAACCCCGGCTGCCTGCTCGAACGCGCGGATATTGCGTCCATTGCGTCCCACGATGCGGCCTTTCATCTCCTCGTTGGGCAACACCACTAGAGAGGTGGATACGCTGACAACATGTTCAGACGCAACCCGTTGGATGGCATCAGTGATTATCTCGCGAGCGCGTTTGTCACCTTCGCTGCGGGCTTCTCCCTCGATCTGCCGGATAATGCGCGCCATATCATTGCGTGCTTCTTTTTCGGCTTCGTTTAGGAGAACCTGCTTAGCGTCTTCCATCGACATCTGGCCAATCCTTTGCAATTCCTCGAGCTGGTCTGAGTACAGCTTCTCGATCTCGTTGGCGCGCTTATCGAGCGCGCTCTGACGCTTGTTCAGATTTTGTTCGCGCTGTTCAAGCCGTTCGATACGGTGGTCCAGTTCAGCACGGCGTTTTTGCTGCCGGTCATCTTCGCGCATGATATCCTGCCTGCGTCGTGCAATTTCGCTTTCTGATTCCTGCACCAGTTTTAGTGCTTTGTCCCTGGCTTCGATTTCGATCACCTTGGCTTTTTCGGTCGCAGCCTGGATCAGGTTGTCAGCCTTTTCGATTTGTTCTTTCTTGAAACGTGATACGAAGAACCTGACCAGCAAAAACGTCACAATCGCGATCACGACTAATGATGCGATCACTACAATGATCAAGAATCCTACATCAGGTGGTTGTCTCATTTTTCAAATTCCTCATTATCAATATTAGTTGAATTAAGCGCTGCATTGGCTTGGCTTTCCCAGAGCGATCTGACGATTGGGGCAAAGACGGCGTAAGAAAAGCCGCGCCTTGCCAGAAACCCGCTTAACCGGTTTCTGAATGTCTGCCAATCCAACCCGGTTAATCGACGGGCGTATTGAACAGCAGCCTTAAGTGCCAGCTCCTCTTCGCCAGGTATTTCCTCCAGCGCAGAATCGATGTGTGACTCAGTGATACCTTTGGTTCGTAATTCGTAGCGTAATAGTCTCCTTCCGCGCGGATGGAACTCGTTGCGGCTCTCCACCCACATGCGGGCAAAACTTTCGTCTCTCACCAGGTTAGCTTGCTTTAACTTTTCAACCACCTGATCAATCTGATCTGGCTGAAATGCCTTTTCGGTTAACCGCTGCCTGACCTCTTTTTCGCTGCGAGGACGGTGACTGAAAAGATCCAGCGCGCGTTGATAAGCCACTTCCAAGGCATCTTTCTCGATCAACGAGTTGATCTTCTCTTCACTAAGTTGATCCCCAGGTTTCAACCAGGCAGCCACCAATCGGGAAAGTCCAAAGGCAAATTCTCCATCCAGGTCGATATTCACCCGTTGTGGGTTTCTTTTTTGCACTTTTATGGCAGTGATCACCCGTTCCATCATCTTTTTAAATCAAAATCAGCCATCACCCAAAAGGTCTTCTGGCTGATCGATAAATGCTGGATATGGATTACCGCGATAATGAATTCGCGGCGCAAATTCTATTTGATTGGATGTATCAAGAGTGAAGATTTCCCTAACCCCAAAACGGCAGCAGCCTTTGGACGAATTTCCAGCAACCGACTACATGAATTGAGGTTTTTACTAAAAATAACTGCTTTATAGAAATCTAGTTCCACAGGTCTTCCTTGATTGTTGAGAACATCCATACCCCATATGGAGTAATAAGAATTGGCCAACCAGTTAATTATCGAAATGCCAGGTTAATACGCAACTTGCAGCGACTAATTCATTACAATCTTGTTTATTATACATGATATTAATTATTTCTCAATATTCTGGGTCTTTGTGGTCTGATTATCCTGACCCCGGCGGTGCACGGGTAAAACATGCTAAAATTGAGTTATGAGCGGACCAGAAGGAAACAAAAAGCGCGATTCACAGATCAAACACCAGCGGCAGGTCGCCTGGCTGATTCTTGCACCAGTGCTGATCGCAATGATCCTCGTCCTGGTCATCCTGGCGTTTCTGGTGATAAACACCGGTACAGCCCCTGCTGCGAACGAAAAATGGGCGCAAATCTCCACCATCTTCTTGAGTCTGCCCGTCATCACGCTTTCTATCGTAGCGCTGGGGATCGTATTGCTGCTCACCTGGCTGATCCACAAGCTACGTAAAGCCATTCCACCTTACAGCGGCGCGGCGATTCACGCGATGAATCGAGTTAACCAGATGACTAATCTGGCAACCGAAAAAGGGCTCAGCCCAATGATACAAAGTAAAGCCATATTTGCCGGAATCAAACGCTTATTCGCATTGGCATTTCATATTTCTAACAACCGCGAGGAGTAATAGATGGAAAATGACAACAAATGGAAATCGACCATCTTCCTGGTTAGCGGAGGGATTGGTTTATTAACTGGACTGGCTGCAGCCTACCTTATTGTCAAGAAACGCGAAGAGACAGGTGATACCGTTAAGTTGACTACAGGTGATGGTGCCCGAATCGGTATGGGCATCGTCACACTGCTTAAGATGATTGCGGACAGCGGTAAATAATCCATAATCGGCGGATTCGTATTCCATCCACTATATAACCGGGCGCGTAATTTCATCCATGACACCCAGGCGGTTTGTAAAGTACCTTGCAGTCGGTCTGATTCGCAACGAGTTCATTATCGATAGGGTTGGCAAAGCCCATAATAACGTTCCGGGGGGTTCATTATTATACGCTGGAACCGCCCTCAAACAATGGGGAGGCGTAACAGGTCTGCTGGGTGTCGTCAGCGATCAATTCCCGCGTGAGAAAATTGACTGTCTGACACAGCGCGGGTTGGATATTCGCGGCATCAAGACAACCTCTGAGATGCAAAATCACGATGTTTTCTACGCCTATCCTGATGAGAATGGCTCAGTTCAAAACAGCCCAGTGGCTATGTATGCGGCCAATCACCTCCCCCTACCCAGGGAGCTGCTTGATTATGTGAATAAAGCGGTTGGGGATGCCGAGAGTTCACCTGAACCCCGCATCTATCCGGAAGATATACCACCGGATTACCTCGATGCCTCTGCTGCCCACATTTGCCCCCTGGATCTCGCGTTGCAGCTTCAGTTGAGCACACTACTGCAAAGAGGTTCGATCCGCTCGATGACCATACAACCACATCCCACGGCTATGGTGCCAGATAAGCTTGAGGAAATTGCGCTGCTCACCAAAGACACAAAGGCAGTCTTCACCCACGAGACAGATTTGCGCGCCCTATTCAAAGGTGTTTTAGACGTGATATGGGAGATGATGGAACGGTTAAGTGATTATGGTAGTCAGTACATCGTCGTAAAAAACACCTTCAATGGATATTCTTTGTATCAAAGGGAGTACGGCAAACGCTTTCAAATCCCTGAATATCCGACCAGGCATGTCGATCCGACCGGACAGATGGATGTGTTCTGCGCCGCTTTCCTGGCGGGATTGCATGAGACATATGACCCTGAACATGCGCTCTGCTTGGGCGCTGTGGCGGCGTCTATCAAAGGAGAAGGTACCGGTCCATTCTACATCACAGAAAGCCTTCCGGGGCTTGACCAGGCGCGTGTGGCTGCATTGCGTGATCAGATCGTCCGTTATTAGATCGAATTTCCTATACAAGTTCTTGCATCATCAGCATCAAAGGAGAGGAATATGGAAGCTTTAGTCGAGATGGAGATCCTTTTTACCACCCTGGTGCAAAACCTTGGTAGCTGGCTGGAAGCGCCGATGCAAGCCTTTACGTTCCTCGGCAGTGAGATGTTCTTCCTGTTAATCATGCCGGCTTTGTATTGGAGCATCGACCCGGTCATCGGCTTTAGAGCCGGGATGATGTTGATCATCAGTGGGGGTCTCAATACCACTCTGAAAATGCTCTTTCACACCCCCCGCCCCTTCTGGGTGGATGGGAGCGTGAAAGCACTCACCTCGGAGACCTCATTCGGATTGCCTTCCGGACATTCGCAAACCTCTGCTGCAATTTGGGGCATAGTCGCGCACACCACGCGCAAACGCCTTGCGATGATCATCGCTGTGATCGTGGTGTTCCTGATCGGTTTTTCCCGTATATACCTGGGTGTACACTTTTTACACGACGTACTCACCGGCTGGCTGGCTGGTATTCTGTTTGTGATACTGTACCTCAGCCTCGAAAAACCGGTCGCCAAATACATCAAAACCAAAACGCTCGGTTTTCAAATTCTGGCAGCCTTGCTTTTTTCACTCCTCTTCATCCTCCTGGGCAAGTTGGGTTCCAACATCGGCAACCAGTGGTCATTGCCCGGTGAATGGACAAGTAACGCGCTTGCGGCTGGGGTTGCAGCGCCTGATCCCTTCAACATGGAGGGTATCATCACCATTGCGGGTGTGGCTTTTGGTTTCCTCGCCGGTTACGCTTTATGGATCAATCGTTACAAGCAATACCAGATTAAATGCAACGCACTGAAACGCGTCTTGCGCTATATCGTTGGTCTCATTGGCATTGTGATTCTCTATTTCGGGTTAAAACTGGTGCTGCCCGAGGAACCGGCGTTGGTAGGCGCTCTGCTCAGGTACCTCCGCTATACCCTGATTGGCTTTTGGGTCACTTACTTTGCACCTTGGATTTTCAGGCGTTTGCATCTTGATGCATAGTCAGCGGTTATCTGTTATATAATGAATTCACTAATGGATAAGGAGGCGGAATGGATAGATTCGGAAAATTTCTTGCTGGTGCTGTGATTGGCGGTATTGTTGGCAGCGTGCTGGGTCTGTTGTTGGCACCTGCTCCCGGCAACCAGACAACTGAACAAGTTAAGCAGAAAATCATTTACGTGAAGGATGAAGTGCAGAAAGCCGCCGCCCAGCGCAGCGAAGAGTTGAAACAGGAGCTGTCCATTCTTCAAAAGAAGGTCTGATACTAACCAGTCAACGAACAACAAACCGGCTAGTCAGCCGGTTTTCTATTTAATGATCACCTGGTAATCTGCCAGTTGACGAGTATGGCGGCTCGACCCGCTTACCACCAGTATGTAATCAAAGCCTTGTGGCAGTGCGTCCAGGTGCACTCGCAATTGTTCGCCGCTTTTGAGCACGTATTTTCCAACCACAACATCATTGTAGGTATCAATGATCGACACCAGAAAGGTCTGCGGCAGGATGTTGTTGATACGCACAAATCCCTCCCCCTTCCACCCGCCGGAGTCCAGCTCGAAGTTGGTCTGATAGTCAATCTCCGGGATGCGGATGTTGTCGATGATGAAACCCTCCCCGGTCACGGCTTCATCCGTCACATACTCAAAGCTGAGCGTAACCTCTCTACCGGCAAATTCAGAGAGGTCGACCTGCTCAGTGGTCCATCCGTACGACGACCCATTGTAACCGCAGCCGAAACTGTTGCCGGTGGAATCAGAAAGCGAACAGGAGGGAGTATGCAGGATGCGCCCTGTCCCATCACCTTGCGAGGCGATGAGATAGAGATAGTCGTAATCCGGTTCAAGGTCGTACCACACATTGTATTCCAGCATGATCGGACCTGTCACGTTGGTGAAATCGAACTCGCGCGATAAACGGGTGATAGAGGCATCTGCGCGATTTGACCACATGAAGCGACCTTCACCGGTCGACACAGGCAGCACTGCCACCGTTGGAGCACCTGAAAACTGCAGATCAATCCCTTCCTGCGCGCACGCCAGCCGGATGTAATCCGTACCATACTGGTGAACATTGCGCTTAAGCTGCACCTGGCTGCACTCGACGAGCGTCTCGGTGGCGGTCGCTTTGGGAGCCTCCTGGTAAATGTGGTAGACGTAACGTCCATCCGCGAAATCCTCATCGTTAATAAAATTGGTGATTGTCC
>JBCFBD010000039.1:0-23528 GCA_038562455.1 Anaerolineaceae bacterium
AAGCTAAGGTAGCAAACGGGATTAGAGACCCCGGTAGTCTTAGCTGTAAACGATGTGAACTTAGTGTCGGTGGGGTTAAATCCATCGGTACTGAAGCAAACGCGATAAGTTCACCGCCTGGGGACTACGGCCGCAAGGTTAAAACTCAAAGGAATTGACGGGGCCCCGCACAAGCAGCGGAGCGTGTGGTTTAATTCGATGTTACACGAAGAACCTTACCAGGGTTTGACATGCAAGTGGTAGGAAGCCGAAAGGTGACCGACCCTTCGGGGAGCTTGCACAGGTGCTGCATGGCTGTCGTCAGCTCGTGTCGTGAGATGTTCGGTTAAGTCCGCTAACGAGCGCAACCCTCGCTGTGTGTTATATGTGTCACACGGGACTGCCGGTCTTAAGCCGGAGGAAGGTGGGGATGATGTCAAGTCAGCATGGCCTTTATATCCTGGGCTACACACACGCTACAATGGCCAACACAATAGGTTGCTAAGCCGCGAGGTGGCGCCAATCCATAAAGTTGGTCTCAGTTCAGATTGTAGGCTGCAACCCGCCTGCATGAAGATGGAGTTGCTAGTAACCGCAGGTCAGCTATACTGCGGTGAATACGTTCCCGGGGCTTGTACACACCGCCCGTCACGTCATGGGAGTTGGCAACACCTGAAGCCGGTATCCTAACCGCAAGGAGGGAGCCGTCGAGGGTGGGGTCGATGACTGGGACGAAGTCGTAACAAGGTAGGTGTACCGGAAGGTGCGCCTGGATCACCTCCTTTCTATGGAGTCTTGAACTGAACCTTCGGGGGATGTTCCAGCTCTTTAGGTCTCGACGCGGTGTCGAGACACAAGACGATAAGACAAGATTTTCCTATCACTTCTCAGTTACTAAGGGACTGATCATGGGCTTTTAGCTCAGTTGGTTAGAGCGCGCCTCTGATAAGGGCGAGGTCTCAGGTTCGAGTCCTGAAAGGCCCACCTGGAACCCGGAAATTTCGGGGATGTAGCTTAGCTGGGAGAGCGCCGCCTTTGCACGGCGGAGGTCAGGGGTTCGAATCCCCTCATCTCCACTAGGCTTTACAAATAATTGATGGAGAAGTGAGTGTCAAGAAGCGCGACCAGAGCATAATCAAGTAAATGGCAGATCCGCAAGGTTATCAGACCCGGCGGTGAGCCGGGTCGACTTGTCTCTTTGAAAAACGAATAGGGTTGAAGCGGGCTGAGTGCCTCTCACGAGCGGTGAGAATCGCTGAGCGCCTTTCAACCGGCGCCTGACCACTAGGGTGAGTCAGCTGAACATTACCAACCGAATAGTATGTAGGCCAAGTCAGAACATCATTAATGTTTTGATCGAAAGTAAACAAATTGTAATTAACGATACTAACAAAGAGTATCGAGTTCTCCGCATCATGTGAGAAGCTACTAAGAGTTTATGGTGGATGCCTTGGCGCCAAGTGCCGATGAAGGACGTAGGTTATTGCGATAAGCTTCGGGGAGCCGTAAACAGGCGATATATCCGGAGATTTCCGAATGGGGAAACCCGCCAGCGCGAACCGCTGGCATCATCCGTTGAATATATAGACGGATCGAAGGGCACCCGGGGAACTGAAACATCTAAGTACCCGGAGGAAAAGAGAGTATTCCCTGAGTAGTGGCGAGCGAAAGGGGATCAGCCCAAACCACTGCGGCTTGCCGTAGTGGGGTTGTAGGGCCTGACATTGTGAAGTTACAAAGTGTTTGGTTAGTAGAATGGTGTGGGAAAGCCAACCAGAGAGGGTGACAGTCCCGTAAACGAAAACCAAATGCCTTCCGTCAGGTACCTGAGTACTGCCGTGCACGCTAATACGGCAGGAATCTGGGGGGTCCACCCTCCAAGGCTAAATACACTTGGCGACCGATAGTGAACAAGTACCGTGAGGGAAAGGTGAAAAGTACCCCGTTGAGGGGAGTGAAATAGAACCTGAAACCGTAAACTTACAAGCAGTTGGAGGGCTAATAGCGGGTCGGTGCTCCGGTGAAAGCCGGGTGCGCGCCGCTACGCCTGACAGCGTGCCTCTTGGAGAATGAGCCTGCGAGTTAATTTTTGTGGCGAGGTTAAGAGAGTTACACTCGAAGCCGTAGCGAAAGCGAGTCTGAATAGGGCGTCAAGTCGCAAGAATTAGACCCGAAACCGGGTGAGCTACCCATGGACAGGGTGAAGCGAGTCTAAACGCTCGTGGAGGCCCGAACCTACTAATGTTGCAAAATTAGGGGATGAGCTGTGGGTAGAGGTGATATGCCAAACGAACTCGGAGATAGCTGGTTCTCCCCGAAATAGCTTTAGGGCTAGCGCTATATGTTCAGTACCGGAGGTAGAGCACTGAATGGGCTAGGGGGCTTAATGCTTACCAAACCCAATCAAACTCCGAATGCCGGTACTCCAGAGTATAGCAGTCGGACTACGGGAGATGAGTTTCGTGGTCGAAAGGGAAACAGCCCAGATCAACAGCTAAGGTCCCCAAATTTATGCTAAGTGGGAAACGATGTGAGGTTACTTAAACAACCAGGAGGTTGGCTCAGAAGCAGCCATCCTTTAAAGAGTGCGTAATAGCTCACTGGTCAAGTGATCTTGCGCGGAAAATTTAACGGGGCTAAGCATAATACCGAAGCTTTGGGTCTCAGCAATAGCTGGGGCGGTAGGGGAGCGTTCTGTCAGCGAGGAAGGTCGACCGTAAGGACGGCTGGAGCGGACAGAAGTGAGAATGCAGGCATGAGTAGCGTAAAACATGTGAGAACCATGTTCGCCGTATATCTAAGGTTTCCGACGCCAGGTCATTCCGCGTCGGGTTAGTCGGGTCCTTAGCCGAGGCCGAAAGGCGTAGGTGATGGACATCGGGTCAACATTCCCGAACCACTTGAGAGGAGCGATGGGGGGACGCAGCGAGGTAGGCCAGCCCACGATTGGTTGTGTGGGTGCACCAAATGTCAGACGTTGAGAGCTGTAGGAAAATCCGCAGCTTGAGTTGAGATCTGGTGGCGTGCCCTTGAGGTAGAAGTGAGCTAAGCCTTGCTGCCAAGAAAAGCCCCTAAGCGTTGAGTCTCGAGTGCCCGTACCGCAAACCGACACTGGTAGATGGGTAGAGTATACCAAGGCGAACGGGAGAACCCTCGTTAAGGAATTAGGCAACATAGCCCCGTAACTTCGGGAGAAGGGGTGCCTTTCGACGTGAAAGTTAATCTTGAGCGTTGAGAGGTCGCAGTGAAATGGCTCTAGTGACTGGTTAACAAAACCACAGGTCTCTGCAAAGCCGAAAGGCGATGTATAGGGGCTGACACCTGCCCAGTGCCGGAAGGTTAAAGGGAGAGGTTAGGCGCAAGCCGAAGCTTTGAACTGAAGCCCCGGTGAACGGCGGCCGTAACTATAACGGTCCTAAGGTAGCGAAATTCCTTGTCGGGTAAGTTCCGACCCGCACGAACGGTGTAACAACTAGAGCACTGTCTCAACGAGGGACCCGGCGAAATTGAAATGGCTGTGAAGATGCGGCCTACCCGCAGCAGGACAAAAAGACCCCGTGGAGCTTTACTGCATCTTGGCATTGAGTTTGGGCAAGGTTTGTGTAGGATAGGTGGGAGGCTGTGAAACTGGAGCGCTAGCTTCGGTGGAGCCGACGGTGAAATACCACCCTAACTTTGTTTAGACCCTAACCCCACACCGTAATCCGGGTGGGGGACCGTGCCAGGTGGGCAGTTTGACTGGGGCGGTCGCCTCCTAAAAGGTAACGGAGGCGCCCAAAGGTTCCCTCAGGCAGAATGGAAACCTGCCAAAGAGTGTAAAGGCATAAGGGAGCTTGACTGCAAGACCAACGCGTCGAGCAGATACGAAAGTAGGGCTTAGTGATCCCACGGTACTGAGTGGAAGGGCCGTGGCTTACCGGATAAAAGCTACCCCGGGGATAACAGGCTGGTGAAGTCCAAGAGTCCATATCGACGACTTCGCTCGGCACCTCGATGTCGGCTCATCGCATCCTGGGGCTGTATCAGGTCCCAAGGGTCGGGCTGTTCGCCCGTTAAAGCGGTACGCGAGCTGGGTTCAGACCGTCGTGAGACAGGTCGGTCTCTATCCGCTGTGGGCGTAAGGGATTTGAGTGGAGCTGCCCCTAGTACGAGAGGACCGGGGTGGACTGACCGATGGTGTTCCAGTTGTCGTGCCAACGGCATTGCTGGGTAGCTAAGTCAGGCAGAGATAACCGCTGAATGCATCTAAGTGGGAAACTCGCCACAAGATAAGATCCCTGTGTTCCCGTAAGGGAGTAAGATCACAGGTAGACTACCTGTTTGATAGGCAGAGTGTGTAAGCGCAGTAATGCGTTGAGCTAATCTGTACTAATGATCGAGGGCTTCTTATATGGTGCGGGGAACTCGGCACTCTTTGTAGGACTACATACTATTCGTAAGGTTGGTACCTTAACTTCGTGAATTAAGTCTCTTGGTGACTGGAGCGACAGTGGTACACCCGGTAACATCCCGAACCCGGTCGTTAAGGCTGTCAGCGCCGATGGTACTTGGGGGGCGACCCCCTGGGAGAGTAGGTCGTTGCCAAGAGACTTTTTTCTATTAAACACCCCAGACAAATTTATTTGATAAAATTGAATATATGAACAGAAGAAAAATTGCCTCTGTTTCAACCATTAGAAAGTTGCATGATCCTCTTTCTCGAAAAGAAGACCGCAGCTATTGGTTGAGTCAATCTCCAATCTCTAGATTTAATGCGGTAGATGAAATTCGGCAGGAATTTCATATTTGGAAGTATGGTTATGAACCAAGATTTCAAAGAGTTTATCGAATTATTAAACACAAATAAAGTTCAATACCTGGTTGTTGGGGGATATGCTGTTGCATACCATGGGTATCCCAGGTATACGAAAGATTTGGATCTCTGGATTAACCCATCGATTTCGAATGCCGAAAAGATACTGATTGCCCTAAAGGAGTTTGGATTCGGTTCGCTTGAAATTGCTGTCAAAGATCTCGTAACCCCTGAGCAAACGATTCAATTGGGTTACCCTCCAATCAGGATTGATTTAATTACTTCTATCGATGGAGTAATTTTTGAGGAATGTTATCCTAATCGAATATTTATCGAGGACTCGGGGATAACTATTAATGTCATAGATTTGGATAACTTGAAGAAAAACAAACGTGCGTCTGGTCGCGCCCAGGATCTTGCTGATCTTGAAAATCTATGATGATCAAATTGATTTATTAGTACATCCATTTAATGGTCAAAAGCGCAAACAATTTCACCCGGTCTTTTCGGAGGCACGTATATATTCGTTAACATTCTTTTCGCGTATTCCGTTCTCTGTCATGGTATGTGCCTTTCAAAACACCTTGCGAACCAGAGAGATAGCGGTACACCCGGTAACATCTCGCCCCCGATCGTTAAGGCTGTCAGCGCCGATGGTACTTGGGGGGCGACCCCCTGGGAGAGTAGGTCGTTGCCAAGAGACTTTTTTCTATTAACAGAAGATTTAGCAATCCTCAATACCGGTCAGTTTGACTGGTTTTTTTATTAACTTCCTATCACATATACTTGTTTAATCCACATTATTTTTAACCTATTGAACCTTACAAAGAAACTTATCTGATAGTATCTGCACCAGGAGGTTTCCATGTGCTCTCAGTTCTCGCGGCTCAATGTATTCCTGGTGCAACCGGGGACTTCCGCCGAAGTGGTCTACGACCCAACCAACTTGGTAAGAATTCGGGTCACCAACCTGGATCTCAAACCTGTAGCGCCTTCCAGTGCCGAGAGCAGGCTGAAGGAGCTGGAAAGTTTATACGAGGAACGCTTGATCACCCGCGAAGAATACCGCAACAAGCGAGAGGAGATCATCAAGGGATTATGAAAGTAATAGTTGTGATTAGTAATTCGTGAACGGGCACTTAGTAATTGAGTAGTGATGACCCAAAGATTATTCCCTCTTATTTGCTAAAACAAAACCACAGCTGCTCAAAATTCAGTCAGCCGTGGTTTATTTCTCTTTGAATCAATCACTAGTTACGGATCATTGATCACCATTTACGGATTTCCACCTTACAACGTCCGCCGCTCCCGGTCGTAGTTCTGACCGAGGAAGGCAGGCACGCGCGACTTGCCGAAAGTGAAGATCATCACGATGATGGTCGCAATGTACGGCAGCATGGTGAGCACCTGGTAGGGGATCACCGAGCTGACCACCTGGAAGCGGAACGAAAGCACTTCCACTGCGGCGAAGAACAGCGAACCGAAGAGAATCGGCAGCGGGCTCCACGCGCCAAAGAAGGTTAACGCAATTGCGATCCAGCCGCGACCCTTGACCATCAGGTCTGTGAAGGTGCCGGTGTAGACCATCGGCAGGTAAGCGCCGGCGAGTCCCATCAGCATACCTCCGAGGATAGCGGTGATGTAGCGGTTGGAGACCACGCTGATGCCCAGCGCGTCAGCCGCCTTGGGGTTCTCACCCACCGAGCGTAAGCGCAGCCCCATGTTCGTGCGATAGAGCGCGTACCACAGTCCAATGGACAACAGGATCGAGAAGTACACCAGGATGTTCTGCTTGAACAGCACAGGACCCAGCACGGGGATCTTGCTGAGCAGCGGGATGGCGATATCAGGCAGTGTGGGCACAAGCGGCGGGGTGAGGGTCACGCCGATCACCAGCTTGGGCAGCAGTGAGGAAAGGCCGGTGCCGATAAAGAACAACGCCAAACCGATCACGAACTGGTCCATCTTGAGCGTGGTGGTAAAATACGCGAGGATCAAGCCGAACAGGCCGCCCACCAACATGGCGACCAGCGCGCCAACCAGGTTGCTGCCGGTAACGTAACTCACCAGAAAGCCCACTGAGGCTCCCACCAGCATGATGCCTTCCTGCGCGACATTAAAGACGCCGGTGCGTCCGCTAAGCATGGTGCCCTGGCTTGCCAGCACGAACGGCACCATAGATAAAAAGGTCAATTTCAAGAAATCGGTGATGGTGCTTTCTAAACCGCTCATTTCTGCCTCCTCTGGATGATGTCGGAGAGAAGAATAAAGATCAGGATCAACGCTTCGGCGATCAAAACGATCTGCACCGGCACCATAATGGTGCGTTGCATGGCGCTTCCGCCAACCTCAAGGATGGCGATGAAGAACGCAACGAACGGCACCGCAGAGCTCTTACCGCGCGCCATCAAGCCGATGATCAAGCCGAGAGTCGCAAAGTTAGAGTGCAGCCCTTCGATCAGACGGTGGTGAACCCCGGTCACTTCTATTGCACCAGCCAGGCCGGCTGCGGCTGCGCCGATGACCATCGAGAAGAGGAACATCTTGCGGATGTCGATACCGTGCACCTTTGAAGCGCGCGGGTTTGCACCAGTGACCACCAGCTCATACCCTGAGGTGGTTTTGCTGGTAAAGAAGTACACCGCCGCCGCCACAATGATGGCGAGGATGATACCCGAGTGCAGCGGAGGGTTGTTCACCAGCATAGGTAGAAAAGCACCCTGCCCGATTTGAACGGTCGTGGGGTGCCCAGCTGCTGGATCGCGCCAGGGGCCGGTTGCCACATAGTCAACCAGGGCAAACGAGATGAAGTTCAACAGCACAGTGGAAAGGATTTCATTGATGTTGAACTGGTAAAGCAGCCACGCGGAGATCAGACCCCAGAAGGCGCCAGCGAGCGTGCCCGCCAGGATGACCAGGGGCAGCAATACAGCCAGTGGCAGGTCTTTTCCAATGATACCAACCGCGGCAGCGCCAATTGCGCCGACCAACATTTGACCTTCAGCGCCGATATTGAACTTACCAGATGATAGGGGAACCGTGAACGCGAGCGCGGTCAATGTCAACGGAATCCATTTAAGCAGGGTTTGAATGAACCCATTGGGCGTGCGGAAAGACGTAAATAGGATCGTTTCGTACGCTTTGATTGGGTTGAATTTCAATGCCCATAACAGGATGCCGACGATTAGGAACGCCGCGAGCACGGAGATCAGGTAAGGAAAGCTCTTTTTTAGTTGTATCATTGTTTCGTCTCTCCTTGATTATTGCTTTCCAGCTCGTAACCGCTCATCAAGCGGCCGATCTCGTATTTCTCGAATTTCGACCTGGGGAGGATGCCGACCACCTTGCCGCGATACATCACCGCGATTCGGTCGCAGATGAGCAGCAGTTCATCGAGGTCTTCCGAGAGCATCAGCGTGCTTGCGCCTGTGGCGGCGTGCTGTAGCAGCTTCTGGTAGACGAAGTCCATAGAGGGGATATCGAGACCGCGAGTGGGGTTGTGTGCGACCATCAGCGTGGAGGGCCGCGAGAACGCCCGCGCGATCATCACGCGCTGGATATTGCCGCCCGAGAGGTTGCCGCCGATCTCGCCGGGTCCGGTGGTTTTGATATTGTATTCACCGATCATCTGTTTTGAACTCTCGTTCACGTTCTTCCAATTGATTATCCCTTTGCGGCTGTATGGTTCAAGGTTGTGGTAACCGAGGATAAGATTGTGTGCCACGCTGGCTTTATTCAAAAAACCATCCGCCAGCCGGTCTTCAGGGATGTACACAAAGCCCTGAGCGATACGTTCCTTGGTGGAGAGGTTGGTGATATCAGTGTTGTTTAATAAAACGGTGCCGGAGCTAACTGGCTGAATGCCCATCACCACCTCCGCCAGCTCGCGCTGACCATTGCCGGCCACGCCAGCCACGCCCAGGATCTCACCCGCCTTGATCGTGATGGAGATGTCGGTCAGTTCCGGTATCTTCTGCTGGTTGATCTTGTTCACGCCTTCAAGCCGCAGCGTTTCCTGTTTGCTGCCTTTGTCATCGCGTGCCTCACGCTCCGTGAACATGATGCTCTTCTCGAGATCCATGTTGTCACCCACCATAGCGCGCACCAGCATTTCATCGCTGGCGTCCTTGCGGGTGAGGCTGATCACGTTTTTGCCTTCGCGCAGCACGGTGATGCGGTCGCAGATGCTGAGCACTTCGCGCAGTTTATGCGTGATGAACACGATGCTCAAACCTTCTTTGACCATGATCTTCAAGGTTTCAAATAATGAGTCTACTTCCTGCGGGATCAGGTTGGTGGTGGGCTCGTCGAGAATAAGGATGTCTACACCGCGATATAAAGCTTTCAAGATCTCAACTTTCTGGCGCGTGCCCATGGGCAGGGTTTCCACCCGGTCAGAAAGGTTAATCTCAAGTCCAAAGCGTTCACAAAGATGTTTGATCTTCGCTGCTTCTGCCGAATAATTCGAGGTCAAAGGTTGCGAAACCTTCGATCCCAGGATGATGTTTTCAAGTACGGTGTAATTATTAATCTGTAGAAAATGCTGATGCACCATACCGATCCCGTGATTGAGGGCGTCCCTCGGAGAAAGGATCGTCACGGTCTTGTCTTTTAAGGTGATGCTGCCGGAATCCGCTTTATAGAGCCCGTAGAGAATGTTCATCAGCGTGGTCTTACCGGCGCCGTTCCCTCCCAGCAGCCCCAGGATCTCTCTAGGTTTCAACTCAAAATTGACTTCGTCTAAGGCCACCACCTTATCGAAGGATTTGCAGACCTGACGCATGGTTAGAATATTGTCTTGTTCCATTGGTCCATCCTGTCAATGACATTTTTGAAAAATCCGGGGTAAGGTCAGGAAATCCATTTCTGCCCCACCCCGGAAGTCTCATTTTCTTTTTAATCAGGAACTTACTTGGCGGAGGTCACCTCAGAGGAGTCCTTGACGACAACGATCTCGCCAGAGATAACCTTCTCGGTGATCTCTTCCACCTGGGCGGCTACTTCGGCTGGAACGTTCTGCAACGGAAGTTGCAGCTTGACACCGGTGTCGAAACCAAGCGGGTAGTAACCGCCGGTCTCGCCTGCCTGGATCTTGGTGATGATCTGCACCAGCGGATCGGAGAAGTCGTACAAAAGTGCGGTGATGTAATTATCCGGACCGAAGCTGGTCTTGTCTGAGTACTTGGCTGTGATGAGGACCTTCCTATCAGTGGTGGCCTTTGCGGCTTCGAACACACCGACCATGCCCAGGTTCACGGAACCCATGATCACGTCAACGCCGTCAGCGATGAGGGCATCAGCCAGTTGGCGGGTCTTGGCGGGATCATTGAAATCTGCGGTCCATACTGGTACGAGTTCAACGTCCACGCCCAGGTCAGCGATGGCCTGCTGGATGGCGTGTACTTCCTGGTAGGAGAAGGGCAGCGCCTGACCACCGAGGTAAGCAATCTTGCCGGTCTCGCTCGCCAGGGCGGCGGCGGCGCCGATACCGTAAAAGCCGACATTGAAGTTGCGATCAATGAACCACAGGTTGGCGGGTGCGTCAGCTACCGGGGCGTCACCTTCAGCAATAAAAATAACGTTTGGGAAGACTTTGGCGAGTTCAACAGTTTGGGTGATGAACTGACCGCCGTGCGTCCAGATGATGTTGTAACCAGCGTCAACGTACTCGCGCATCACACGGTCCACATCAGGAACAGCCACGCTCTCAGAGTACACGGCTTCGATACCCAGGGTTTTCTGGGCTTCAGTCATACCGACATACGCCAGGGTATTGTAGTCGTTATCAGTAATGACACCCGGGAAGATGGCGGCAAGCTTGTAAACCTTGGCGGATTCATCTGTGGGCTCGGCGGCAGGCGCGGCACAAGCAGCCAACAGCATTGAAAGCACAAGGATTACCGAGGTGATCAACAACACTTTCTTCTTCATTTCTCTCTCCTTCATAAAGTATAGATCTGGAGGATGCATCCTCCTTGTCTTGCAGAATGATTGTAAACGGATTAATCAGATTTTTCAAATATTAATTGTGTGAAATATTTCATGACATTTTCACTATATATGGGTAAGTAATTGAAAAAATGGGAATTGCCAATACTGCCTCATGGAAAATGACTCATCCATTGGGACTTATCCATTGATTCATCCATTGGACTCATCCATTGGATCATCCCTTGGATTGACACCTGGATTGCATTCCAGTTATAATAATGTGCGCAGAAAATCCGCGCGCTATTGTGAACACTACCAGTGCAGAGAGGTGATAAGCCAAAAGTATTGGTCCTCCCAAAAGAGTTTCCGGGGTAGAGTGTCGGTTGCGCGGTTGACTGCAGCCGATTTTATTTTCCCTGGCGAAGGGAGGTGAGACACAATGGCTTCAGTAGTATTACGACCGAACGAATCGCAGGATTCACTGCTTAAACGCTTCCGCAAAAAGGTAGTCAAGAGCGGCGTTTTGAGCACCATCCGCCGCAAGCGCTGGTTCGTTTCAAAGAGTGAACTTCGCCGTGTGGAGAAGAAGAAGGCCATTCGCCGCATTAAACGCCGCCAGTATACAAGGGCGGGTGAATAATCAGGCAAATGGCGCCACAGCCTGAGCGGCTGGATTGGAGGCAAAATGGCCAAAGAAGAAGATAAGATACAAGTAGAAGGCGAGATCATCGAAGCCCTGCCTGGAACGATGTTTCGTGTACGGCTCGAGAATGGCCATGAAGTACTCGCTTATCTGTCCGGACGGATGAGGCGGTATTACATCCGCATTCTGTTGGGCGATCGCGTGAAGGTGGAAATGAGCCCCTATGACCTCACGCGCGGACGCATCGTTTATCGCCAGAAGAAGAACGAACCGATGCTGGACGAACCCACGAGATAATCGCAATCTAATCCCGGTCTGTAGCAATAGACCGGGATTTTTTCTTAAAAAAAAGAGGCTGTCCCCTACTTTTGGGACAGCCCTCGGTTATACAATCCTGTCTACTCGTTCGCTTCCTCAGGTTTGGTGTACGCCATGGCAGCCATCTGCTTGTAAAGTTCCCACTTCCGCTGGGCATGCTCGGCGGCTTCGTTCATCAGCATCTCGGCGCGGGCTTCATCGCTTTGCACCAGCATGCGGTAGCGGGTCTCGTTGTAGGCGTAGTCCTTCACCGCCACGGTGGGTTCGCGGCTGTCAAGCTGCAGCGGGTTCTTGCCTTCATCCACCAGGTTGGGGTTGTAGCGGTAAAGCGGCCATAACCCGGTCTGTGAAAGAAGCTTCTGCTGTTCAAGACCCTTCTTCATATCAATACCGTGGGCGATGCAGTGACTGTAGGCGATGATGAGTGAGGGTCCTTCATAGGCGTCCGCTTCAATGAACGCCTTGAGCGCCTGGGTGTCATTGGCGCCCAGCGCAACGTTCGCCACATAGACGTAGCCGTAAGACATGGCCATCAAGCCGAGGTCCTTCTTGCCCAAGCCCTTGCCGCGTGCGGAGAACTTGGCAACCGCGGCGAGCGGGGTCGCCTTGGAGGATTGACCGCCCGTGTTGGAGTACACCTCGGTATCCAGCACCAGCACGTTGACGTTGCGGCCGGAGGAGAGTACATGGTCCAAACCGCCGTAGCCGATGTCGTACGCCCAGCCGTCGCCGCCGATGATCCATACACTCTTCTTCACCAGCGCGTCAGCCACACCGAGCAGCATCTTGGAGCCGGCGTGCTTGCTGGAGACCAACTTCTGCTTGAGGGCCTCCACGCGCTTGCGCTGTTCGCGCACACCGGGTTCGCTGGTCTGGTCGGCATTGAGGATCTCGCTGACCAGGGTGTCGCCCAGTTCAGCAGCCATCGCGGGCAGCATTTCGCGCGCGAATTCAGACTGTTTGTCCAGCGTCAGGCGCATACCCAGGCGAAACTCTGCGGGGTCTTCGATGAGTGAGTTCGCCCACGCCGGGCCGCGTCCCTGGTTGTTGACCGCCCAGGGGGTGGTGGGCAGGTTGCCGCCATAGATTGACGAGCAGCCTGTGGCATTGGCAACCACAGTGCGGTCACCGAACAATTGTGTGACTAATTTAATGTAAGGGGTTTCACCGCAACCAGCGCATGCGCCGGAGAACTCAAAGAGCGGGGTGATAAGTTGCGAGTTCTTAACCGTGTTGGGGGTGAACAGCTCAACATCCGGCGCAGGGATGGAGAGGAAGTGAGACCAGTTCTTGGATTCTTCTTCACGCAAGGGCAGCTGTGGCGACATGTTGATGGCTTTGCGCAGCGGGTTGCTCTTGTCGCGCGCTGGGCAGGCTTCAACGCACAGGCTGCAGCCGGTGCAATCTTCGGGTGAGACCTGGATGGTGTACTTGAACCCTGGGAATTCCTTGAACTTGGCGTCCGTTGATTTGAAGGTCGCGGGAGCGTTTTCGAGATACGCAGGATCGTACACCTTTTCGCGGATCACCGCGTGCGGGCACACGAAGGCGCACTTGGCGCACTGGATACAAATATCGGGCTCCCACACCGGAATATCAATGGCGATGTTGCGTTTCTCCCAGCGCGTAGTGGCGGAAGGGTAGGTACCATCGACTGGGAAAGCGCTCACCGGCAGCTCTTCGCCCTTGAAGGCGATGATGGGGCCGAGCACATCGACCACGAACTGTGGTGCTTCGGTGGGTACCGGCGGGCGGCGGGTATATTTGCTGCTTGCCGCCGCGGGCACTTTGATCTCGAACAGATTGGCGAGGGTCTGGTCTACAGCGTCAAAGTTCTGCTTGACGACAGCTTCGCCGCGCTTGCCGTAGGTCTTCTTGATGGCTTTCTTGATCTCTTCGATGGCCTGTTCGCGCGGGAGCACTCCGCTGATGGCGAAGAAGGCAGTCTGCATGATGGTATTCACGCGTCCGCCCATGCCGGTCTTGGCGGCGACCTCGTTGGCGTTGATCATATAGAATTTGAGCTGCTTGCCGATGATCTCCTGCTGTACTTCGATCGGCAGGCGGTCCCAGACTTCTTCTTTGTCGTACACGCTGTTAAGCAGGAAGATACCGCCCGGCGCAGCGTACTTGAGCATATCCAGCCACTCCAGGAAGGAGAACTGGTGGCAGGCAACGAATTGCGCGTCATCGTGCTCGATGAGGTAAGGCGCGCGGATCTGGTTGGGTCCGAAGCGCAGGTGCGATATTGTCACAGAGCCGGATTTCTTCGAGTCGTAATAGAAGAAGCCTTGCGCGTCGTTGGCGGTTTCTTCGCCGATGATCTTGATCGAGTTCTTGTTAGCACCCACGGTGCCGTCTGAACCCAGGCCGAAGAACACGCAGCGGATGGTCTTGGGGTCGGCGATGGAGAACTTCTTGTCGTACGACAGGCTGGTGTTGGTCACATCATCGGTGATACCGATGGTGAAATGGGTCTTTGGTTCGTCCTTGACCATTTCGTCAAAAATGCCCTTGACCATGGCGGGGGTAAATTCCTTGGAGGAGAGCCCGTAGCGCCCGCCGATCACGCGCGGCATGGCGTTGAACGGAGCTGTGCCAGCAGCCAGGGCTTCTTTGATAGCGGCAACCACGTCCAGGTAGAGCGGCTCGCCGATGGCACCGGATTCCTTGGTGCGGTCAAGTACGGCTATGGTCTTCACCGAGGCGGGAAGCACAGCGGTGAAATGTTCCACCGAGAACGGGCGGTACAAGCGCACATTGATCACGCCGACTTTGAGCCCCTGTTTGTTAAGGAACTTGACGGTCTCTTCAGTGGTTTCGGCGCTTGAGCCCATGGTGACGATCACCTCGGTGGCGTCTGGCACGCCAACGTAATCGAAGAGGTGGTAATGGCGTCCGGTCAGCTTGCCGAACCTGTCCATGGCTTTCTGCAGGATGGCCGGGGTTTCGAGATAGAAATTATTGGCGGCTTCGCGACCCTGGAAGAAAACATCCGGGTTCTGGGCGGTGCCGCGGATAACGGGGCGCTCGGGCGAGAGCGCGCGCTCGCGGATGTTGGTGATCAGGTCTTCGTCGATCATCTCGCGCAGGTCATCTTCGCACAGCTGCTCAATCTTGTTGACCTCGGCTGAGGTGCGGAATCCGTCGAAAAAGTGCGCGAAGGGCACGCGTGCTTCGAGCGTGGCGGCGTTGGCGATCAGCGCCTGGTCTTGGGCGGTTTGCACAGAGTCAGAAGCTAGCAGGGCGAAACCGGTCTGACGGGCAGCCATCACGTCTGAATGGTCGCCGTAGATCGACAGGGCGTGGGTAGCGATGGTCCGCGCAGCAATGTGGAAGACGGTGGGGGTCAGCTCGCCAGCGATCTTGTACATGTTGGGGATCATCAGCAGCAGACCCTGCGACGCGGTGAAGGTGGTGGTCAACGAACCGGTCTGCAGTGCGCCATGAACCGCACCGGCAGCGCCGCCCTCGGATTGCATTTCGATGACCGAGGGTACGGTGCCCCAAAGGTTTTTCTTGCCCTGCGCCATCCAGGCGTCAGCGTGTTCACCCATGCTCGAGGATGGGGTAATAGGATAGATGGCAATGACTTCAGCCAGCCGGTAAGCTATGTTGGCGACTGCTTCATTAGCGTCGATTGTGATCAAATCTCTTTTCATATTTCTCTCCGTGGAACTGATAATAGGCAATCAGCCTTTATTTTTAATTTTCACCGCAAAGATTATATCGCAAAACCCAACCCAATCCGACCAATCCAGTCCGGATAGGATGAAAACGTGACGAAACTCACTTTTGCCCTGTTTAATGTAAAAATTGCTGCGCGAGCATCATCACGGCGAGGGTCTTGCTATCTTCGATCACCTGGTCGTTGATCATTTGTATAGCCTCCTTAAGTGGCAGGCGGGTTAGATGGATGAATTCGTCCACATCCGGAGTGAGCGCGTCAGGGACGAGACCCTGCGCTAAAAAGCAGTGCATGTATTCGGTGGCGTAACCCGGCGTCATGTAAAAACCTCCCAGGCGCGTCCAAGTGCGGGCTGCCATGCCAATCTCTTCACGCAGCTCGCGCTGGGCAGTGAGCAGCGGGTCTTCAGCGTCTTCGATCTTGCCGGCAGGCAGTTCGAGTAGGACTTTTTTGGCGCCGATGCGGTACTGGTTGACGAAGTACACATTGCCTGCGTCATCGATCGGTAGGATGGTCACCGCGTTTTGGATCTCGATCAGATCATAATCTCGCGCTTCGCCATCCGGGAATTGCAGATTGATCCGTTTTACGGTGAACAACCGGGTGGAGAATGCTTTGGATTCGTGATTGATCGTATGGGTCATCGGACATTCCTTATGATTAATTTACTAAATGTATGTTAATTATGACACATTAATAAAATAAAAAGCTTTCCGCAATCCGGAAAGCTTTTTGGGTAACTCGTCAAAGATTATGGGATATGCAGCACTTGGCCGGTCGTCAAAGCCGCTCCCTGTTCAAGGCGGTTGACCGCATAGATGTCATATGGGTTGACATCGCCAAATCCGCAGGCGATCTTGCCGATGGTATCTCCCGCCTGGACAGTGTAGTCGGTGGGATGAGCCTTGAGCGAGCGTGCACCGACATAGGAGCTGTTCTGCGGCAGGGTGAGTACGAATCCGGGCAGAACATAAGATTCCATATCCAACCCATTGATTGCCAGCAGGTCAGCGGAGTTCAAATTGAAACGGCGCGCGATGCAGAATGGAAATTCATCCGGCTGGATGGTGTACGTAGCCGGCACCCCGGGGGTGGCGGTTGGAAAGGCTGCCGTGACCGGCTCGGAGTTTGAGGATGTGGCAGGCGCTTCATTGGATTCAACACCGCCGGTGGCAGGAGCCTGGGTTGCTTCACCAGCAAGGGATTCTTGCGCTTGCGCGGTCTGCGTACCTGCGAGAATGTCGACCATGATCTGCGACTGGGTCGGATCGGGGAAGGGGATCCCGCCTTCAGGCGTAGCTGTAGCTCGCGGCGCGCGCGTAGCGGAGCGGGTGCAACCCGTCATGACCAGCAGAATGACGGTGATAAGAACCAGTAGTATGAAGGATCTTTTTTTCATGTTATAACTCCTTATCCAGCCTGTCTGCGTTCATTGCTGCGATTGTCAGGCGAAGATTGTAAGAAATTCGTTGCAAACTATGTGCCAAATTACGAATGGAGAGTTCGGATGAATATCTACTTTTCCTGTTCCATCACGGGGGGGCCGGGCAGAAGAAGCTACCTACCAGGCGATTGTCAAGCAGCTTGAAGCTGGTGGGCATGCGGTACCCACCGCGCACCTCTCCTCGCCTGATGTGATGCTGCTCGAGGACGTGGTTGACCCTGTGGAGATCTTCGAGCGCGACATGGCGTGGATCAGGGATTGCGACGCGGTTGTAGCGGAGGTTTCCTCTCCATCGCATGGGGTAGGGTACGAAATCGCTTATGCTCTCTTGCTGGGTAAACCAGTGCTCTGCTGCCATAAGAACGGAAAGCGGGTATCCAAGATCATCACTGGCAACACTAACCCAGGGTTGACCGTCATCCGCTACGAGACTGATGCGGAGGCTGTGAATGTTGTGCAGGAATTCACCCGCGCTCTGGCAGAAAAGCAGACCCTCCCTTGAAATATTAGCAATCTATTAGAGTGTCTGCTTCAACTATTGACTTTTCGCGTATCGAAAGCATACAATTAAAGCATGGAGTACAAGGATTATTACAAGATCCTGGGAGTCGAACGAAAAGCCTCACAGGATGATATTAAAAAAGCCTTTCGCAAGCTGGCGATGAAGTACCACCCGGATCAAAATAAAGACAACAAACAGGCTGAAGAAAAATTCAAGGAAATCAACGAAGCCTACGAGGTTCTGAGTGATCCCAAGAAACGTGAACGATATGACCAGCTAGGATCTTCGTACACCCAGTGGCAGCAGCGGGGTGGCAGCCCCGGCAACTTCAACTGGAATGAGTGGGTGAGTAACCAGGGCGCACCGGGGAACCAGGGAGACTTCGAGGACATTTTCGGTGGCTTCTCGGATTTCTTCAGCGCCATCTTTGGCGGCATGCCCATGAGCGGCCGAACCCAGTACCGCCAGGCAACCAGACCGGGCGCCAGGCAGGTTCAAAGGCAGCCTGCCAACTTTGAACAAAAGGTGCAGATCACGCTCGAAGAAGCCTATAGCGGCACGCAGCGCATCTTGCAGATCGAAGATCGTCGCATCGAGGTCAAGATACCTGCTGGCGCAAAGAACGGCACCAAAGTACGCGTGGCAGGCGCCGGTCCGGCAAGCGGTTACGGGCAAAAATCAGATATTTACCTGGTTATCGAGGTGCTTCCTCATACCAAGTACACCCTGGACGGTTCTGACCTGACCACCGAGGTCAAGGTGGACTTGTTCACCGCTGTGCTAGGAGGGACTGTGACTGTCAATACGCTCAGCGGCAATGTGTCGCTGACCATCCCGCCTGGCACGCAACCCGGGCAGAAGTTCCGCTTGGCTGGCCGCGGCATGCCGGAGTTGAAATCCCCCAAAACCTTAGGCAACCTTTATGTACAGGTCAAAGTGGAAATTCCTAAGAAGTTGACTGATGAACAAAAGCGTTTGTTTGAAGATCTGAGAAAATCATGATTTTGATGAGGTAAGTGTAATGAAAAAGTCTCTCCTTGTAGTAGTAATCGTGCTCATCCTGGGTGTGCTGGTTTCCTGCCAGTTTCTCCCGGATATCAATTTCAAGGCGACAACTGCGCCGACCCAGGGTTCCCTCCCAAATTTGCAGGCTACCTTAGCGCCGCAGGTGATCGTAAATGCAGAGGATATCGCCAATACCGACCTGATCCTGACAACGTTGTATGATCGAGTCAACCCGGGCGTGGTGACGATCATCTCGTACACCAGCCAGGGCGAGGGCAGCGGTTCAGGTTTTGTATACGACTATGACGGGCACATCATCACCAATTACCACGTAGTCGAAAACGCGCAGACCATCGAAGTGGCTTTCGCCAGCGGTCTCAAGGTTTATGCCACCCTGGTCGCCACGGATATTGATTCCGACATAGCCGTGATTAAGGTGGATGTGGAGAGGGCTGAACTGGTGCCCCTGCCGCTGGGCGATTCAGACGCGTTGAAAGTTGGTCAAATGGTGGTGGCGATTGGCAACCCATACCGCCTGACCAGCACGCTCACCCTGGGTGTGGTCAGCGCCAAAGGGCGCATCCTCGATTCGTTGCGCACCACTGAGGACATGACCTCATACACCGCGGGCGACCTGATCCAAACTGACGCGGCAATCAACCCTGGTAACTCCGGCGGACCGTTGCTCAACCTTGCGGGTGAGGTGGTGGGTATCAACCGCGCCATTTACACCTCAGGGACCACCATCGAGGGGGAGGCAGTGAACAGCGGCATTGGCTACGCCATCTCCATTAACATTGTCAAGCGGGTAGTGCCGTACCTTATCAGCGATGGGAATTTCGATTACCCGTTGATGGGCATTTCCAGCACCTCCACCGATCTCACGCTCGGTCAATGGCAGCAGATTAGCGACACTGTCACATCAGGTATTTACGTGATGAGCGTCACCGCTGGCGGACCCGCCAGCCAGGCTGGATTGGTGGGTGGCAGCCAGCCAACCAATATACAGGGATTCTACAAGGGTGGGGATATCATCACTGCCGTGGATGGTATACCGGTCAAAGTGTATGGCGACCTGATCAGCTATATTTTCAAGAATAAATCACCGGGTGATGTGATCACCCTGACCATACTTCGTAATGACAAACAACAGGAGGTGGAACTGACACTTGGATCGCGATAGCAGCAGCTGCTAATTCTTTTACAACTTATGAGGAGGTTTCAATGTTCACAGAGTCGAGTCTGCGAAAGATCAAGGATTTTTCCACTGGAGACCTGATCATCAGCCTGTATCTGAACACCGAGCCAAGCCGGGGGAACGCAGAAACCCACCGTTTGAGACTCCGCAACATGATCAAGGACATTACGCTCAAACAGGACGCAGATGCTATCCAAAAATACTTTGACTATTCTTACGATTGGTCCGGCCGGTCAGTGGCAGTGTTTTCCTGCGCTCCGGCCGGATTTTTCCAGGTGATTCCGTTGGCGGTGCCGGTAAAAGACTTCATCCAAATTGGCGCCAGGGCTGCGGTCGATCCGTTGGAGGATTTACTGGAAGAATACAGCAATATTGGTGTGATTCTGGTTGATAAACAAGGCGCAAGGTTGTTCCATCTGCACCTTGGTGAGCTGTTGGAACAGGAAGGATACCTGGGTGACCAGGTGAAAAAGGTGAAAACAGGGGGAGCGTCTACTCCATACGGACAACGCGGAGGAGCCCAGACTGGTGACCGCACGGTGAGAGAAACCATCGACCGCAATCAGCGCGAGATCGCTGAAGCTGCCACAAAATTCCTGGAAGCGAAGAAAGTGCGGCGCATCCTCATCGGCGGTTCGGATGACAACGTGAATCACTTCCGCAACTTCCTTCCCAAGTCGCTGCAGAGCCTGGTGATTGGCACATTTGCCATGGCGATGACTGCCTCGACCTCCGAGTTGTTGCATAAGGTGCTGCAGATCGTTCACGAAGGATAAACCGGGAGTGAACAAGCAACGAGGCACCCACGCGGGCGCCTCGTTTTTAAATGATCGATCTGTGTAGAATTTTCAGTTCATATTTTCGATCAACAGCAGCAGGTTGGTATACAGGGTATCCAGCGCCGCGCGAGAGCGGTCGATGCCGGTGAGCGTGATATTGCTGGATGCCTCGTTCAGTTTTTCGGCAAAACCAGCCAGGATGTCGGCTGTCACATCGGTCTGCCTGAGTGCTTCGAGGTCAGTTTTGGCCAGGTTGACCGCCTGCCGGGCCGAGGCTGTGTCCTGCTGCTCCAGTGCGGTGCGTGCGGTGCTGACGTGCATCAGGAATTTGTAGGCGATGTTCGATTTGGTCAGCCTGGCGAGCTCAACTTCCTGGTTGGCGATGGTTGACCTGGCGGCATCTAACTCACCCTTGGTGAGATCGAGGGTGGCCTGGGCGGTCTGGTATTGCTTGAGCGCCTGGTTGTAATCGTCGGTCAGGTCCATGATCCTGGCGGCGTCGTTCTCCGCCGAGGTTTGAGCCAGCGCGGCTTGTTCTGCTGCATCCGCCTGCAGGCCTTCCACTTTCGGTTGGTACAGCGCGAAGAAGATGGTCGCCAGACCGCCAACATAGAAGAGTAGCGCGACAATCACCCAGGGCAGCACCCGTGATCCAAAGGTCTTTTTTGGATGTGGTTGACCCACATGCATGCGAGGCAGCGATCCGGCAGCCGGCTTTTCCTTGACGGTTTCCTTTAATGTTTCTTCATCCTTTGTTTCACCTGAAGAGTGTTCCGGAGTCAATTCACCGCTTTCTATAGGCTCTACCTCCAGCTCCGGGTTTTCAGGTGCTGGCTCTTCAATCGGAGTGTTTTCCTGTGGGGTCATTTCTTCGTCTGATTGCATAATTGCTCCTTTCCCTAACCATGGTCCGTGATGTATTAAGTATAACCCGACTATAGGTGATGTTCAATAAGACTTTGACATAGGACTTTGAAGCTGGCAGAAGGGGCTGCACGGGTATCTGGTTTATAATGCGGTATATGGATTCCACCACAACAACAAACCATCTCGAGAACCGGCGCATCGCGCGCGACGCGGGTACGGTGATGATTGCCATCATCCTGGGACAGGTGTTCAGCCTGCTCTCTTCGATCCTCATCACCTGGGCGTTCGGAACCGGGGTTGCCAACGAGGCATTCAACACATCCAACCGCCTGCCGGATATCCTTTACCAGTTAATCGCTGGCGGCGCGCTGGCCTCTGCCTTCATTCCCACCTTCACCACACTGCTCACGCGCGGCAAACGCGACCAAGCCTGGCTTTTAGCCTCCGCCATCGCCAATCTCATTACCATCATCTTCATTGTCCTGGGTGTACTGATTGCCATCTTCGCTCCGTGGGTGGTGCGCAACATCCTTGCGCCGGGTTTCACAGATCCGGAGAAATTCATACTGACCGTGGAGCTGGTGCGCATCCAGATGGCTGCACCGGTCATCTTTGGCATCAGCGGGCTGGTGATGGGCATTCTCAATTCCCACCGCAGTTTTTTGTGGCCAGCCTTAGCGCCGATGATGTACTCGATTGGTAAGATCCTGGGCGTGCTGCTGCTTGCGCCTTCGATGGGGGTGTACGGGCTGGCGATCGGAGTAGTGGGCGGTGCGCTGATGCACGGGCTGATCCAACTGCCCGCGCTGCTCAAGCTGCCCGGCATCAAATACGCCCCCACGCTGGGGTTGAAGCTGCCGGATGTGCGCGAAGTCGCCCGCTTAATGGGTCCACGCGTGCTGGGGGTGGCGTTTGTGCAGTTGAACTTCCTGGTGAACACCAGGCTGGCTTCTGCCATGCCGCTGGGCAGCGTGACTGCCATCAGTGTCGGATTCGCGCTGATGATGATCCCCGAGGCTGCCATAGCGCAAGCCATTGCTATCGCCGCGTTGCCGGCATTCTCAGCCCAGGTGGCAGCAGGCAGGTTAACCGAAATGCGCCATTCACTGGCAGGGCTGCTGCGCGGGCTGCTGCTGATGGCGGTGCCAGCTTCTTTGGGGTTGATCCTGCTGCGTGAGCCGCTCGTTACAGTGATCTTCCAGCGCGGTCAGTTTGACGTGGAATCAACGCGCCTGGTTTCCTGGGCGCTGCTATGGTACGCCGCCGGGCTGGTGGGGCATTCGGTGGTGGAGGTCGTGTCGCGCGCCTTTTACGCCCTGCACGATACCAAGACTCCGGTCTCCATCGGCGTGGCTGCCATGTCCCTGAACATCAGCCTCAGCATCCTGCTCAGCGCGCAGTTCGTGCGCTGGGGCTGGATGCCGCACGGCGCGCTGGCGCTGGCGAATTCCATCGCCACATTCATTGAAATGGGCGCGCTGCTGGTGGCCATGCGCCGCCGCCTGTCCGGGCTGGAGGGCAAGCGCGTGTTTTCAGGCTTGCTGCATGCGCTGCTTGGTGGCGGGGTGATGACGCTGGCACTGTGGGGCTGGCTCACGCTCACCCGTGATTCATCCGTCTGGCTGGTAGCCCTTGGTGGGGTTGCCGTGGGCTTCCTGGTCTACGCCTTGGTGCTGATGTTGCTGCGCGTGCCGGAAGTGAGGATGTTGTTTGAGAGTGTTAAGAAACGGCTGGCAAAACAGCCTCGTTAGGAGAAACCATGCGGAAAAATTCAGGACACGAATTTATGGTCAATACGCGTTACGCGAATATCAGCCCATCCCCGCAGAACAGCGGCAACGTGCCGCAGCCGCCCCTCGAACTCCCCCTGCCGGAGGATGCAGCGCTCATCCCGCTGCCGAGACCGGCTGAATTCAGTGTACCGGTGATGGACCTGCGCGCGGCGATCGAGGCGCGCCGCACAGTTCGCGCGTACAGCGAAACGCCGCTCTCGCTCGAAGAACTCTCCTACCTGTTGTGGGTATCGCAGGGCGTCAAGCGCATTTCCAGCCGGCCTTCAACCGCTCGTACTGTGCCCTCAGCGGGTGCGCGCCACGCCTTCGAGACCTACCTGCTGGTCAACCGCGTGGAAGGGCTTGACGCGGGGCTCTACCGTTACGCTGCCATCGAAAACAGCCTGCTGCGGCTCGAAGCGCCGGCGGATATCGCGGAGCGCATTGCGCACGACTGCCTGGAGCAAGCGCAGATCACCAACAGCGCCGCAACCTTCATCTGGGCGGCGGTGCTGGAGCGTATGTACTGGCGCTACGTGGAGCGCGGCTACCGCTACCTGCATCTCGACGCCGGGCAGCGAGTTGAGGATCTTGTCGTGCAGGAACAGCA
>JBCFBD010000040.1:0-8788 GCA_038562455.1 Anaerolineaceae bacterium
ACTCACCGGGCTATTCTGGGACGGATATAAATGGCTTAAAACGCGCAAGAGAACAACGCAATCTGATGGTTCCGGGAGTGGCTCCGGGAACAGTGGCTCCGGGAACGTTTCTTGACAATCCGCGGGGCGTCGGGTAGAATTGGCAACACCTGCCGAGATAGCTCAGTTGGTAGAGCACACGACTGAAAATTGTGGGGTCGCCAGTCCGATCCTGACTCTCGGCACCATACACTCCCTCGCGGGAGTGTTTTCTTTACTGGAAGTTTGCCCGATTCTGGTTTATGATGGACGGCATAATGAATTACATAAAGGTTGAAGATGAATATTGAAGTTTACAGGATCGGTGTAGCGGCAGTCGAAGCTTTGGGGATCGCAGCAGAAGGAAGAGTACAGGGTGTAACCTCTCGCGGGGCGTTCCTGCGCATTATCGATCGCATCATATACCTTACTCCATTGGATTACCGCAGCCCGTTCAACCTCACGTTGGCGGGCGGCGACCAGCGATTTGAAAGGCTGGAGCCTGGCGATGTGTTCACCATCGATAACGGGCGACTCTACTTCCCCGGTAAGAACATTAGGGTAATCACTGAGCAGGCTGATGCCTGGCTGCCCCCCCTGCCCGCGGCAATCCGTTCAACACTCATCGAACAGCATGCACGCGCCGAGGCTATCGCGCAGCGCCTGCGCGAACTCAACCCGAACAAAGGTTTCCTGTTCCTATCACAGGCCGAAAACGATACACTCACACCTGATCAGTTCTCCGTGCTGCGTGCGGCACAAGAGATCAAGGCGAGCTTTACGAGGGGCAACCGGGCTGGTTTCATGCAAGCGGCGGACTCTTTGATTGGTTCAGGCGGAGGGTTGACTCCCTCAGGTGACGACTTCCTCGCCGGATTCCTGCTCTATCATTTCAGGCGCTATCTCGCCACAGGCGCACAGCACGATTCGCTTAGTGAATGGTGCGCAGAAGTGACCGCGACGGCATTTCTAAAGACCACCACCATCTCCGCGAACCGCCTGCTTTTCACGGCGCGCGGCTGGTCGGAGGATATATTCCTTGACCTGATTGACCACCTGTTTGACCCTTCCATCCCATTCCCCGACGACAAGGTGCGCCTGTTGATGGACATCGGGCATTCCTCGGGGGTCGACACCTTCATGGGCGTGCTATACGCCATCCAATCGCTGCAATAAAAAACAGGAGTCGATTTCGGCTCCTGTTTGTATAACTGGTAGTTCTGATTAGACCAGGATTTCCTCGGGAACGATCATTTCCTCGTTCGCCTTGCGGACGGAATCGGGAACGTTGAAATCGAGGTCCGCGCCGGCCATCTGCTGAACGTACTTCTTGATCAGCTGATCCCAGTACTTCTTGGTGACGTAGTAGACGCGCGCGCCGCCCAGCTCGTGCTGCACTTCCGGCCAAGGGTACGATGGCTGAGCCATGCCGAGACCCCAGCGCATCCAGCCATTGTAAGATTCATAGGTCGCCCACCATTCGGTGTTACCGATCATCTCGAAAGCGTAGAAAGCCTTGGCGTAGTACATCACCGCGCCAATGCGGCCGCCGCGCAGCAGGGCCATGGTATGCAGGCTGATGTTGACCTTCTCGTTCATCACACGCCCGTTGGCAAAGCCAGCCCACACGCCGTCGATGAGACCGACGAGGGTATAGGGATCTTTGAGGCGGTGGCGGTACCAGCCGAGGATCTCGGAATAGACGCGAGCGCCGACGATGTCATAGAAGTCGTGATCGACATCCATAAGGCGTTTCACATATTCCATCATCTTGGGGGCTTCGTCAAGACGGGCTTCGCGGATGTACAGCGTGCGGCCGTCTTTCAACTTCACCTGGGCGCCTGGCCACTTGGGAAGTTCCATTGCAGGACCCTGCAGAAGGGCTTCCACTTCGCGGGCATCGATCTCCAGGATTTCCTGACTTGCTTTTTCGGGAAGTTCAAATTTCATCTTACGCTCCTGTTATGAATAATTGATCTTACGAAAGGTTGGCTTTGCTAAGTTTGTTCAAGCGCTCGACATGTGTCGGGTCGTAAACATCACCGAACTTGGTTTTCGGCATGGTGGCGGCTTTCTTCATCAGTTCATCGTATTCGGCGTCGTCAACAAACGCGACTGCACGACCGATGGAGGCTTCTCCGTCCACAAAGCGCCACGGGAAGAAACCGACTTCGACGCGGCGGTTGAGGATCAGGTCGATCATACCGCCGAAGCATTCTGCGTGAATGATTTCCTTGGGGAACATGTCGATATGCATCATCTGATACTTGTCATCGGTGAAGAACTCTTCGAGAGTCTTGCCGAATTTTTTCTTGAACACATACTCAGCCTGCTTTGCCTGGCGGGGCATCCAGTTGCGGATGATGGTGTTCATCGGGTGATCAGCGGAACCACAGTCCACCGCAATCCAGCGCAATTTCATCTTAATCGCCCAATCAACGAATTCATGATCGGGACCCGGGTGCTTGGTCATGTAGCGGATTTCGTCAGCGGTGGGCTGATCCCAGCCGAAGTGGTGGTAGCCAGTATGAATGACGAGGATGTCGCCTTCTTTGACTTCCACGCGGTCTGTGATCATCTTGGAGGTGTAGACGTCGTAGTCGCCGCACGCGTCGCTCAGGTCGACCACGGCAGCTTCATGCACCAGGTAATCCATGGGCAGTTGGGCTATATCTCTACCGGGGGTGTAGAAGTGAATTTCGCCGTCAAGGTGGGTCCCGATATGGTTGGAGTGAGTTAACAGCTGACCATTTGCGCCGTTGGGTGCCAGACGCTTGAAATATTTGACCTGTAAGGGTTCATAGGTCGGCCACGGTGGGGTTCCAATTCCCAGGGGGATGGTAAGATCGAGCAGTTTCATGGTTTTCTCCTTTATAAAAGTTTTTCAATTCTAATTTTACTTTATAGAACGCCTGCCATGATGGCTAATACCACACCACCGGCGATCACGCTGCCCAACTGACCGGCAGCATTTGCGCCCATGGCATGCATCAAAAGGAAGTTGCCGGAATCATATTCCTGTCCGAAACGCTGTACGATACGAGCGGACATTGGGAATGCACTGATTCCAGCCGCTCCGATGAGTGGATTGAACTTACCGCCGGAGAAGAAGTTCATCAACTTGCCCAGCAGAACGCCGCCCACGGTATCCATCACGAAAGCGAAGAGACCCAGCGCGAGGATCAAGAGAGTGGTGGGTTTAATAAAATTCACGCCTTCCATGGTTGAGCCGATCACCAGTCCGAGGAAAAGGGTGGTTAGGTTGGTCAGCTCATTCTGCGCGCCATCGTTGAGACGTTCCACCACACCGGATTCGCGGAGCAGGTTGCCGAACATCAGTGAGGCGATCAACGGGGAAGCTTTTGGCGCGATCAAGGAAACCACCACAGTTACAACGATCGGGAAGAGAATACGCACCGCTTTGCTGACTTCCTTGGTGCTGTACGGCATGCGGATCGTCTTTTCTTTGGTTGAAGTCATCAGGCGCATCACGGGGGGTTGGATGATGGGCACCAGCGACATATAGCTGTAAGCGCACACGGTGATCGGCCCTAGAAGTTCAGGCGCGAGCTTGGAGGACACATAGATCGCGGTAGGCCCGTCGATAGCGCCGATGATGCCGATGGAAGCGGACTGTTCCAGAGTGAACATACCAGTAGCCAGCGCGAGCAGCAAGGTGATGAAGATACCGAACTGCCCGGCAGCCCCCAGCAAGGCCATTTTGGGGTTCTCCAGTAATGGACCAAAGTCCGTCATTGCGCCGATGCCGATAAACACGAATAGAGGGAATAATTCAGTGGCAATGCCGGCATCGAACAGCGTTTTCAACCACCCGCCGGCTTCAGTTGCACCCGTGAGGGGCAGGTTGGCGAGAATTGCGCCGAAACCAATGGGCAGGAGCAGGTTTGGCTCGTATTCTTTGACGATGGCCAGCGCGATCAGGACGCCGCCGATGCCAATCATCACAAGATTCTGCCAATGCAGTTCTTTGAATGCGTCGAGGAGGACGAGGAGTCTGGATAGATCCATATCAACCTCACGCAAACCGTATGATCACTGCGCCGAAGGGAACGCGTTGTCCTTCGGAAACCTCGACGCTTGCCACGGTTCCTGTGCGCGGTGAGCGGATAAGGTTTTTCATCTTCATGGCTTCCAGGGCGAAAACCACGTCACCAGCATTGACCGTATCACCAGCCCTCACCGCAATATCCATGATCACGCCGGGCATGGGGGCGCTGATGACGTCGGTGCTGCCAGCGGCGGCGATGGCAACGGCAGGCGCAGCGGCGGTAGGAGCGGGCTTGGCGGGGGCGGCACTGGCGACAGGCGCTGGTTTGCTAACTGGCGCAGCCACCACTGTACCGCCGGCTTCCTCGATCTCGATGGAATACGCGGTGCCATTCACACTTACTTCAGCGATCACACCAGAAAAATCTTTGATCTCCACTTCGTAAGGATTGCCGTTAACTTTTACTCGAAGCTGTTTGCTCATAATCAATCTCCTGATGACTTTATTTTTTGCGATCAACCATTTTGAACATGCGATAAGGACCAGGACCGGAGACTAAAGACGCTCCGAGTTGACCGGACCGCTGGGCACGCAGAAACGCTACGGCAGCCACCGCGGCGGCGATCTCCTCCGCGTTGGTCTCAGCTTTTGTAACTGCTTCCGCTGGTTCTGCGGCTTCTACTGGAGCAACCGCTTCAAATTTCTTTTCTTTCACCGGGAAGAGTTTTTGCAGACCTATGATCACTCCGATGAAGATCAGCAGCGCGCTGAAAGTGGATAACAACCCCACGACACTAATGAGTAAACCTGATTGAAAATCAGTCAAGGGAACACCTCCTCATCAAATCTGGTTAGAGCGGCATGCAGCCATGCTTGCGGCTGATGGGTTGAGATTGCTTGTCGCGCAACAGTTCGAGCGCGGCGATCAGGCGCGGGCGAGTCTCATGCGGGAAGATCACATCATCCACGAAACCGGCAGCAGCTGCGGTGTATGGGTTGGCGAATTTATCTCGGAACTCGGCCACCAGGCGTGCGCGTTCTTCAGCGGAATTTTCTTTTTCGGCTAATTCCTTGCGATAGAGGATACTCACCGCACCAGCGGCTCCCATGACGGCGATCTCAGCGTTAGGCCAGGCGAAAATCAGATCTGAGTGGATGTGCTTGCTGCTCATAACGATGTAGGCACCGCCGTAGCCCTTGCGGGTGATGACGGTGAGCTTGGGAACTGAGGCTTCGGAGTAGGCGTAAATGATCTTCGCACCGTGGCGGATGATACCGTTGTGCTCCTGGTCAACACCTGGCAGGAAGCCGGGTGAATCGGAGAAAGTGACGATGGGAAGGTTGAAGGCGTCGCAGAAACGCACGAAACGGGCGATCTTGTCAGAGGCGTCGATGTCGATTGAGCCAGCCATGAAGAGCGGCTGCTGACCCACCACACCAACTGACTGTCCATGCAGGCGGGCAAAACCGATTACTGCGTTCTGAGCAAAGTTGCCCATCACCTCAAAGAAGGAGCCTGTATCGAATACGTGACCAATCACTGTCTTCATGTCGTAGCTGACGGAAGGATCTGACGGGACGATCGTATCCAGTTCCACATCCATGCGGTAGGGATCATCAGTCGGTTCAACCGCCGGGGCAGTTTCCTTGTTGTTGGCGGGAATGTAGCTGAGTAGGGTGCGAACGGTCTCGAGGGATGATTTTTCATCTTTGGTTGCGAAGTGGGCGACACCGCTCTTGCTGGCGTGCGCCATCGCGCCGCCGAGAGTCTCGTGGTCGACGACCTCACCGGTCACGGTCTTGATGACCTCGGGTCCGGTGATGTACATGTTACCGATGCCTTCAGCCATAATGATGAAGTCCTGCAGAGCGGGGGAGTAGACAGCGCCGCCGGCGCAGGGGCCGAGGATAACACTGATCTGCGGAACCACGCCTGAAGCCTGCGTGTTGCGATAGAAGACTTCACCGTAGGCATAGAGGCTGAAGATGCCTTCCTGGATGCGCGCGCCGCCGCCATCGTTGATACCGATCACGGGCACACCGGCGTCCATTGCCAGGTCCATGATGTGAGCAACTTTTTGTCCGGCAACTTCACCAAAAGAACCGCCCATAACAGTAAAATCCTGCACATAAACACAAACGCGGCGGCCGTTGATCTTGCCGAAACCAGCCACCACGCCATCACCAGGAACTTTATCTTTATCCAGTCCGAAATCAGTGTGACGATTCACCATCAAACCGTTGATTTCCTGGAATGAACCTTCGTCAAGCAAGAGATCAATACGTTCCCTGGCAGTCAACTTGCCTTTTTCATGCTGAGAGGCGATCCTTTTTTCCCCGCCGCCCAGTTTACTTTGTGCGCGAAGCTTCTTTAACTTTTCAAAAGCTCCTTGGTTGATATCAACTTCTGGATTTTCTTGCGCCATTACAACCTCCATTTAATGATTGGGGTATTATCGGTAACATTAATAGTTTATTACCTACTGTCTGACATTTCAAGTGATACTTTTAGCATCCTTACTGGCATTTTGTCATGTAAAAAACAAGAAAGCACCCGGTTTTTACCTGCCGAGTGCTTTCATACCGATTGATAGTTTATTTACTCGCGCTTATAAGGTTTGAGTAGCGCGGCAGGATAAGAAGCGTTGCGCCCGGCAAGGGTTAGTGCGATGATGGTGACGATGTAGGGCAATGCCAGGAACAACTCATAAGGCAGCTTGATGCCTGTGAGTTGAAGCCTGGATTGCAGCGCCTGCACGCTGCCAAAGAGTAGCGCGCCCCACAACACGCGAATCGGCTGCCAGTTTGCGAAGATGATCAGAGCGATGCACACCCAACCGCGACCGGCGACGATACCGAAAGTGAACGAGCCAAGCTGCGCGACCGAGAGGAAAGCCCCGCCGACACCCATCAGACCGCCGCCGATCACCAGGGCAATGGTGCGCAGGTTGTAAACGTTGATGCCTGCTGCGTCTGTCGCTTCAGGGTTGTCACCTACTGAACGCAGGTTCAATCCGAAGTTGGTGCGGAACACCACCCACCACACGATCGGGATCAATGCGATGGCGATGTAGGTCAGCGCGTATTGTGAGAAGATCGGTCCGAGTATTTCATTGTTGGAGAAGATGCTCAGTTGGGTGAAGGGTTTGATCGAAGGCAACACACGGCTTTCGCCAAAGATGACTCTGAATCCGAACAACGAAAGTGCCGTCATTAAAAGCGTGATGCCCAAACCGGAAACATGTTGATTAACCCCCAACCGGACCGAAAACAGGCTCATCAGCCAGCCGGAAAGCATGCCGCCAACCAGGGCCGTTAGCACACCTATCCACAACGAGCCGCTGAGTGATGCCGCAGCGAAGCCCGAAAATGCGCCAAAAAACATTGTTCCTTCAATACCCAGGTTCAAGATGCCCGCGCGTTCGCAGAAGAGTTCTCCCAGCGTCGCAAAGATCAGCGGTGTGGCAATACGCAGCGTGGCAGCGATAATGTCAACAATAAAATCTTCCATGATCATATCCTCTTAATACGGTAATTCTGCAGCAACAACATGCTTAGTGTGACCAGCAGCAGTGTCGATTGCACCACATCACCCAGGTAGACCGGAACCCCCAGCACCCGGCTGACCGTTTGCGCGCCGGTGTCGATGAGACCGATGAACATGGCAGCCACAGTCGCGCCGATGGGGTTCAGTCCGCCAAGCGTGGCAACGATGATACCGGTGTAACCGTACCCGCCCGATAGTTCACTGATCAGGTGGTAATGGATGCCTGCAATCTCGCTTACGCCTGCCAACCCGGCGATACCGCCGCTGACCAGCGCGGCGATCAGCATGGTGCGGTTGACGTTAATGCCGGCAAAGAGCGCACCCGCTTTACTGGCGCCGGCCGCGCGCATTTGCAAACCGAAGGGAGTGCGTTTGATGACGATGAACACGATCACCATCAGCACGAGCGCAATAATAAAACCCAGGTGCAATCGTGACTTGGGGATGAGCTGCACGAAACGCGCGGCTTCGAAAAATTCCGGCGATTTTGGCCAACCGGTTTCCGGATCGCGCCAGGGTCCGTTGAGCAGCGCAGAGATGAAGTACATGATGATGGAATTCATCAGCAACGTGGTCACCACCTCATCCACTTTGAGTTTAACTTTTAGCAACGCTGGCAGCAGCGCCCACAACATCCCTGCTGCGAAGCCCAAGACCAACATCAAAGGTACAGCCAGAATGGCAGGTAGATTGGTGAACGTTGCTCCAACCCAGGCAGCAGCCACGGCCCCTGCATAAAGTTGACCTTCAGCACCGATGTTGTAATAACCGGCAGCAAAAGCGAACGTCACCGCGAGGCCGGTGAAGATCAGCGGGGTGGCTTTTACCAGCACTTCGAGGGCTGAGAATTTTGACGAGAGTGGTACGATAATGAAGTTGTAATACGCCGCGAAAGGATTAGCTCCCGCCAGCATGATGAAAATGGAGGTAACAATAAAGGTCACCAGCACTGCAGCGATCGGGATCAATGCCCGCGCCCAAACTGGAGCTGGAGAACGTTCTAATCGAAACTTTGCCACAATAAATCCTCCAAAGTGAAAATTAGTGCTGAACCGCGCCAGCCATCAATAAGCCGATCTTTTCAGGTGTGGCTTCAGCCGAGGGGACAACGCCCATGATCCTGCCTTCATAAATGACCGCGATACGATCAGAAAGCGCAAGCACCTCGTCTAGATCCTCTGACAGAAGCACAATGGCTGTGCCGCGCGCGCGTT
>JBCFBD010000040.1:8798-22198 GCA_038562455.1 Anaerolineaceae bacterium
AGCAAGCGGTTGCGCACGTATTCTGTAGCGCCGACATCTAGACCGCGTGTGGGCTGAGAGGCGATCAACACTTTTGGTTTTCGTGAGAGCGCGCGCGCCAGCACGACCTTTTGCATGTTACCGCCCGATAATTTGCGCAGCTGATCGCCAGGTGAGGCTTTGATCTGGAACTCCTTGATAATTTCAGCCGCATCTTCGCGGATTTTTTTACGGTTGAGCAGCCCTCTATTTGTGTAATTTTTCACATGTTCCAGGGCGAGGTTTTCAGCCACGGTAAGATCACCGATGGTACCTTCGTGCCGATCTTGTGGAGTGCGTCCAACCCCGGCATCAGAGATCTGACCAGGCGTGAGATGGGTGATGTCTTTGCCCTCGAGCTTGATCGATCCCTTGCTGGGGAGGACAAGCCCGGTGAGCACTTCAGTCAGCTCTCCCTGGCCGTTACCGGAAACTCCGGCGATGCCGAGGATTTCCCCTTTGCTCACGCAAAAACTGACATCATCCAGCACTTTCTTTTCATGTTTTCCTTCCAGCGCGATGCCACTGAGTTCATAGATCGGGTCGCTGGTCTCACAAGCATCCTGCAGGCGTACACCAAAGGTCTCACGCCCCACCATCATTTTTGCCAGTTCAACCTGGCTGGTTTCTGATTTCTTAACGGTATTTGCTACCCTGCCATCACGCAGAACGGTGATCCTGTCGCAAACAGCCATCACTTCGACGAGTTTATGGCTGATAAAAATCACTGAAAGGCCGTTTTGAACCAATCGTAGAAGGGATTCAAACAGTACATCCACTTCTTGTGGCACCAAAACCGCAGTCGGTTCGTCCATGATTAGAATGCGGGCATTTCTATAGAGCGCCTTGAGGATCTCAACGCGTTGTCGCTCACCAACCGAAAGATCTTTGACCACTGCAGAAGGATTTACCTGGATACCGTATTTTTCAGCGGCAGCGGCGACGTTTTTCTCAATTTCCTTTTGTGAAAGCACTATCCCGTTCGTATAACCCAGCACAACATTTTCAGCGACGGTGAGCGGTGGTACAAGGGTGAAATGCTGGGTTACCATACCCACCCCTGCTGCAATGGCTTCTTTTGGTGAATGAATGTTTACTTTTTTACCATCAACAAATATTTCACCACTGTCCGCTTTATACAATCCATAAAGGATGCGCATTAAAGTCGTCTTGCCAGCCCCGTTCTCGCCCAGCAGGGCGTGAATTTCACCTTGCTCCAGTTCAAAATTCACGTCCTGGTTGGCGTTAACCGGACCGAAAGACTTGTAGATGTGCTTCATTTCAACAGCTAGCATGGTCAATCCTTAAAGGTTTATTGGCTTTCATTAAAATAAGGCGGCAGAGGTTCCTCTGCCGCCCCTGGAAGCAAAGTTAATTGACGGCGCCGGGTTGGGCTTCGTCGATGGGTACGCGGAACATACCGGTCTTGATGGCTTCTTCTTTAGCCTTGACGGCTTCGAGGACATCAGCGGGGACTTTGGCGTCGTTGCCGTGGAAATCGGCAAGAGTCGCGCCGCCCAGGGCGTACATGCTGAAGTCTTTCAGATCCATGGCAGTGAAGGTGCCGGCTTTGACCTGCGCAACCACGTACTCAACAGTTGGGGTCATGTTCCAAACGGGTCCAGTGATTACCCATTCGGGGGCGATTTCGTTCTGGTCGCTCATGTTACCGAACACGAAGACACCCTTCTCAGCGGCGGCTTCAATAACACCAGCGCGCTCAGCATAGAGCACATCGGCTCCGGCGCTAATGTGAGCCAGCGCTTGTTCCTTCGCAGTCGCGGGATCGAAGAAGGAGTTGATGAAGGAGACGAGGACGGTCACTTCAGGGTTAGTTTCCTTGGCACCGGCGATGAAGGCATTCACGAGACGATTGACTTCGGGGATGGGAACCGCAGCGACAACACCGATGGTGTTGGTCTTGGTGAGTCCGCCAGCCAGCATACCGCACAGGTAAGCCGGTTCATGGATCCAGTTGTCGAAAACAGCCAGGTTCGGTGAGACAGGTCCGAGTTCTGAACCGAAAGCGAAAGCGATCTGCGGGTAGTCCTTAGCCACACGGCGCACCGCTTCTTCGTTGACGAAGGCATCGCCCATGATGAGGTCGGGTTTTTGCTGTTCGGCAACTTCACGCAGGACGCGTTCCATATCGCCGGTGTAGCCAATGTCTTCAGTATATGTATATTCGATCAGGCCGGCTTCTTTGGCTTTGAGCAGAGCGTCATGGATCACGCCATCCCATGGTTCTTCGATGGGGGTGGCAAACGCGCCGAAGACCTTGACTTTGTCAGTCGCAGCCTGTTCTTCAGCACCGCCAGCACCGGCACAACCGGCGAGTAATCCGGCGATCATCAGAACTGTTACAAAAAACGTGAAAACGGACTTCTTGGACATTTTCTCTCCTTCTGAATTTTTGAAATGGAAATTCAATTGGTAATACAAGGGCATTGGCTTAATGGATTTCTTCGAGAACACCTCCTTCGCTGAACAAATATCTTAGCATAAATATGATGCAATACAAATAGGTCAGGCATTGACCTTCAGAATTTCATCCATTTTATTCTGGTCAATAAGTTTGCCATGACTGATCACGAATTGCGGTCTCTCGTGGAAGCGCAACGCTTCGAGCACGTTGGGTTGATCAAGCACGACCAGGTTAGCAAGCGAGCCTTCCTTGAGCTCGAAATCCTGCAAACCGATCAACTTCGCTGGGGTCTTGGTGACCATATCGTAAAGCGTTTCCATATCCTCGCGGGTGGTGTACCACAACAAGTGTGAATTCAGGAATGCCACCTCGAGCATGTTGTTACGCCCGTAAGGATAATAGGCATCTGAAATATCATCCTGACCCAGGCAGACGGGCACGCCTTCCTCTTGCAGTTCGCGTACGCGCGCATGCAGTGGACCTGTGTGAGGATCGCTGACCACGCCCATACCGGCTTTCTTGAGGATGGCTGCCAGTTTCTGCAGGTAGGGTTTGGGGTATAACGACATAGCGCGGGCATGGTGTGCAAGAGAGCGCCCCTGCCAGCCTGTGCGGATGGTTTCCAGCGCCATCACTTCAAGTGAGCGCAGACCGTTGTCGCCAGCGTCATCCACCAGCATCGAGACAGGTTTGTCAAATTCCTTGGCCAGCTGGAAGCAGATGCGCACATGTTCAGCGATGTCCGCGTCGGTGTACTCGATCCACGGGATGCCGCCGACCACATCAGCGCCGAGCTCCATCGCCTGGCGCATCAGGTCTTCAGCACCAGGTTCGCGCACCAGGCCGTCCTGGGCAAAAGCCACCACCTGGATGTCCACAATGCCTTTGAATTCTTCGCGCGCACGAATGAGGGCTTTCAGCCCTTCGAGTTTACCCTTTGAGTCAACATCGGCGAAGGCGCGGATGTGTGTGCAGCCGTATCGTCCAGCCAGTGCGCAGGCTTTGCGCACATTTTTGATGATCCATTTCTCGTCGTATTGTTCTTTGATCTTGGCGGCCAGTTCGATGGCGGTCATGGCTTTACCCATATCAGCGCCGTGGTAATCTTTCAATGCAGCTTCATCCATCATCATCAGGGTGTACACCTTGCACAGGTGCAGGTGTGTATTGACGAAGGATTCAGTTACCAGGTTGCCGCCGGCGTCCAATTCACTGCCGGCTTTGCCGTCAATACCGGGTGCGATGCGGACGATTTTGCCGTCTGTTACGGCGATATCTGTACGCGTCTTCAGGTTGGTCCGCAGCACTGCATTGCGGATGATAAGATCGTATTGCTCGGTCATATTCCTCCTACACACAATAAAATTTTAAAAATATGCCGGATGTCCCCATCCGGCATGTGAAAAATGATGATTTACTGAACTTTTCCAGCGTCAAGCATTGACAGGAAGATCTTTTCCGCTGAGTACGGGGGGCCCTCCAGGCGGACGCCGGTAGCGTCATAAATTGCGTTGCCCAGTGCGGCGATGGTTGGCACCATGGGGTGCTCACCCACACCGCGCGCGCCCCACGGACCATCATCCTGCGGGACTTCGACGTACGTAGTGTCGAGCGAGAAGGCGGTGTCAGCGGTGGTGGCGATACGGTAATCCACGAAGCTGGGGTTCGTCATCACGCCGTTGCGCAGGCGAATTTCTTCAAAGAGCGCCGAGCTCAAACCCTGCACGAAACCGCCTTCGACCTGCGCCTTGACCAGCGCAGGGTTGATGGCTTTGCCTACATCGAAGCAGGCGGCAGCTTTGACCACGTGGATGCGTCCGGTGGCTTTTTCGATCTCGATATCCAGACCTTCGCAGCCCACGGTGTAGTGCACAACTGCGCGCGGACCCTGGCCGGTTTCGGGGTCGAGATTGGTGACGTACTTAGGCATGAAGGAGCCGCGTCCCACGATCGGACCGCCCATCCATCCCTCATCGTTCGGTTTAGGAAGACCGTAGATCACCAGGTTGGTGAGCGGGGTCTCTTTTTCGCTCTTGTAAGAAATCACCATGCCATCGATGATATCCAGGTCTTCCGGAGTCTCATGCCAGGCTTCGGCGACCACATCCAGTATCTGCTTGCGGGCGTCGGTGGCTGCTGCGCGCACCGCGTTGCCCATGCTCCAGGTGAGGCGGCTGGCAACCGTCTGCCACTCGTACGGGCTGTACTGGGTATCCACCGGTCCAGCGATGCGCACGTCTTCGTATTTCACGCCCAGCGCTTCGGCAGCGATCTGCGCCATAACCGTGAAGGTGCCCTGGCCGATCTCCTGCCCGCCCAGGCCGACTGTCGCTTTTCCGTCTTCCGAGAGTTCTACCCAGGCGCTTGATCCGGGATTGGGGGGCATGGCGGGGGCTTTCCACATGATGGCAATGCCTTTTCCGCGCAGGCGGTCAGGCGAGGAGGGTTCACCCTTCTTCGAGAAGTCGATAGCTTTCGCCACGTTATCGATGCATTGCTGAATTCCGTTGGCATGCATGGTCATACCGGTCACCACGATATCGCCTTCGGCGATGGCGTTCTGTTTGAGGAACCTGACCTTGTCGAAACCAGCTTTTTCGGCTAGTTCGTCGATCGCCTGGTCGAGACCTGTGTGCAGTTCGGACATACCGAACCCGCGGTAGGCGCCGCCGATAGGGTGATTGGTGTAGACACAAATGCTGTCGGTTTCCACGTTGGGGATGTCATACGGGCCTGAGCTGGAATAGCCGCCGGCGCGGGTGATGTTGGTGCCGTACTCTGTTGAGGCGCCGCCATCCCAGTACATCAGGTTCTTGAGTGCGAGCAGGTTACCGTCTTTGTCGCAGCCGACCTTGACGTGGATAGTGAGACCCTGGCGCACGAAGTTGGTATAGAACTCTTCTTCGCGCGTGAGGATGAATTTAATCGGGTAGCCGGGCAGTTTGGTTGCCAGGGCGACCGGGATGGCTTCCATGGTGATGCCGGCTTTCGAGCCGAAGCCGCCACCGACCAGGGGAGCGATCACACGCAGGTCGCTGTGCGAGATATGCAGAGCTTTGGCGACCAGGTTGCGCTGCGCGAAGGGTGACTGTGATGATGCCCACAACGTAACTTTACCTTTTTGGTCCATCATGGCAACCGCGCCATGGGTTTCAATGGGCACGTGCTGAATGTGAGGTACCTTGTAGGTTTTCTCAACGATGTGCGTGCATTGCTTCCAAGCGGCTTCAACGTTGCCCTTGCGGATCTTGAAGTGGTTGGAGATGTTGGTGCCGGCTTTCGGGAAGATGAAATTCACGCATTCGTAGTTACCGAGGTCAGGGTGAATGAGAGGGGCTTTATCAGAAGCGCCGTACTCTGCATCAAAAACGCCTTCCAGCGGTTCGTATTCCACCTCAATCAGAGAGCAGGCTTTCTGCGCGATCTCCTCTGAGGTTGCGGCAACAGCAGCCACAGGCTCACCCAGGAAACGAACACGGTCGGTAGCAAAAATGGTCTTGTCCTTGAGGTAAAGCCCAATCCGCTCCGGGAAGTCCTTTCCGGTGACGACGGCTTTGACACCGGGGAATTTTTCAGCTTTGCTAGTGTCTATACTCTTGATCAGCGCATGCGGATGAGGGCTGCGCACTGCGCGGGCATAAAGCAGCTTGTTGCCAAACTGGATGTCGTCCAGGTAGGTAGCTGAACCAGTCACTTTTTCCAGCACGTCGTTGCGCGGGACACTCGCTCCGACCACTGTTGGGTTCTTGTCTTTTGATTTAGCGTTTGCCATATTTCGGCTCCTTTAGGATTTCTCCTGTGTTTGATCTTCGACTGATGCGAAGGGCTTAATTGACAGCCGCTTCCTTGACAGCTTCAACAATGCGGTAATAACCAGTGCAGCGGCACAGGTTGCCCACCAGGGCATCCCTGATTTCGCTTTCAGTTGGGTCAGGGTTGCGATTGAGCAGGGCTGTGGCGGAAATCAACATACCGGGGGTGCAGAAACCGCATTGCACACCACCGGTCTTGATGATGGTCTGCTGGAGTTTACTTAATTTACCTAGTTTAGCCAGGCCTTCCACAGTGACGATGGTGGCACCGTCGCATTCAGCGGCAAGGACCATGCAGCTATTGACGGGCTCGTCATTCATTAAGACAGTGCAGGCACCGCATTCACCAGCTGAACAGCCGTTTTTAGTACCAGTGAGCGAGAGTTTTTCGCGCAGCATTTGCAGCAGGGTCATGTGTTGGGGCACGTCCACTGTTTCCACGAGGTCATTCACGGTGATCGTGATTCTCGAATAAGTCATTGAATCCTCCTGTAATATGCAAACAGCCAACGGCTATTTGCTTAGTTTCGCCCACACTTCGGTGAGAGCTTCGCGGGTGAGATTGCGTACCATCAACTTGCGGTAGCGCGCTGATCCGCGGACATCGTCGATGGGGGTCACAGCATCCATAGCAGCCACGGCTGCTTCGGCGATAATTTCGGCCGCGATCTTTTTCTCGGAAAGGATGGCTTCGGCTTTCAGCGCTTCCATCGGAACCGGAGCGACTGACGCCAGCGCGATCCTGAAAGCGTAACCAGAGGGTGATTTGGGGTTGGGATAACCTAATACTGCGACACCTACGATCGAAAGGTCGCTGATCTGGTTGCGCCCGAGTTTCTTGTACACACCCACCATACCGGCGGGAGGAGGGGGCAGCGTGATGGAGGTGACCACTTCACCAGCATTGAGTACTGTGCGCCCGGGAGCCAGGAAGAAAGAATTCAAAGGTATTGTGCGCTCACCATCTACCCCTTTTACGTTCAACATACCATCCAGGATCATGCAGGTACCGATGGTGTCGCCGGCTGGTGAAGCGTTGCAAATGTTGCCAATGATTGTTGCGCGGTTACGCAGTTGGTAGCTGGCGACGGAATTGGCTGCCTGGACGAGATTGGGATAATATTTGATGACTTCGGGGTGCCTGGCAACCTGGTTCATGGTCACTGCTGCGCCTATGGTCAGACCTTTCTTAACATCGAACGACAATTCTTTAGTGCCTTCGAGCCCTTTAATGTCGACGAGATAATCAAGCTTTAAAACCCCGTCGCGCAATCTAACGAAGCTATCTGTTCCGCCCGAGAAAGGCTTGGCTTTTCCATCATGTTCAGCAAGGAAAGCACAAGCTTCATTTAAAGAACCGGGTTTTACATACTCTAGCTCTGGTAGTCCTGGATGAGGATTGATCATGGTATGTCCTGTCTTTTTTGGATTTGGAATTCGTGCAACAACTTTTCTTTCGCCCGCTGATCACACTGCGGCGGGTTCGAGTGAGAACTGGGCGTTCTTAGCATAGTCGATGGGGGAGTTTTACCGGTAATTCACCTCGCTTTCTTAACTTCAAGAAATAAAATATTTCGTCGATATTAAATATATCGGATAACATTCCGGTGCATTGAGTGAAAATTACTCTTATACGATGATAGCATTAAAAAAAACCACTGACAAGAAAAATATAGCGCTTGTCAGACAAAAGAGGATAAATGTAATACACCACATTCATTCTTCAACCCGCATATTTTTTAAGATATGCAAGTACGCTGTCACTTGCCATCGAGTTTTTTTTGGGCTATTATTAAGCACGCGTTTCTCGAAAAACGCTAAAAAATTGCAAGTAATGTTAAGGAGGAAGAGAAGTGAAAAAGTCGTTGTTTGTACTGCTTTCCGTGCTGGTGCTCAGCTCTTTGATTTTAAGCGCTTGTGCTCAGCCAACCGCAGCCCCTACTGCGGCCCCTGTTGAACCGGAACCCCCTGTTGCAACGGAAGCTCCCGCAGAGCCGACCGCGGCACCAACCGAAGCGCCGAAAGAATTGGGAACGCCTGACAACCCGATCATCATCGCGCTTGCTCCTTCAGCCACTGCTGAGCAGTTAACCGTTGGTGGAGATGCTATCGCGGCCAAGCTGAATGAGCTGACGGGCTACACCTTTGAGGTAGTTATCCCCAATAGCTACACTGCGCTCATCGAAGCTATGGCGTCTGGCAACGCTCACGTTGGTTTTATGCCGACACTTGCTTACCTTTTAGGCAAGCAGGCAGAGGCGATGGATGTGCAGCTCGTAGTTGTCCGCAATGGTTCCGACTTTTATGGCGCGCAGTTCCTCGCTAATGTGGATAGCGGGTTCACGCCATACTTTGATCCCGAAACCAACACCAATACCGCAGACGCCGCCACCGCCCTCGCGCAATTTGATGGCAAACGCCCCTGCTTCACCGATCCCTTGTCCGTTTCCGGTTATGTGATCCCGAGTGGTGTGCTTAAGGAACAGGGTGTCAGCTTCAAGACACCTGCCGCGGTTCAGGGTCACCCGGCTGTTGTCGCGGCGCTATATGTTGGTGGTATCTGCGACTTTGGCGCCACCTATATTGACGCCCGCACCAGTGACAAGACCCACGCTGACGTATTCGAAAAGATCCAAGTCATTTGGCGCACTGACAACATTATCCCGAATGACAATGTTTCCTTCTCCACCGCCATGCCCGAAGAGATTGGCATGAAGGTGAAGGAAGGTCTGCTCGCGATGTCGGATTCTGAAGATGGACGCGAGATCCTGAAGAACGCTGGTTACGAAATCGAGGGTTTGAAAGAAGCCGAAGATTCATTCTACGATGCCTTCCGCTCAGCCTTGCAAGCTTCCGGCGTTGATATCACCACCATGGTGAAGTAAGTTTGTCACACAATTGGAGGGGGGCAATTCCCCCTCCAATTTCTTTTTTAAATACGATAAAGGATTAAACCGTGCTCAAAGTTGAACACTTGACGAAGGTTTACCCAAATGGAACAGTAGCGTTAAAAGATCTCAGTTTCGAGGTAAAAAAGGGGGAATTTTTAGTTGTAATCGGTCTTTCAGGTTCGGGTAAATCCACATTATTGCGCTGCATTAACCGCCTGATTGACCCCACCGAAGGCAAGATCACCATGGATGGAGTTGACATCACCGCAGCAAAAGGCGCTGAATTACGTCACATCCGCCGTAAGATCGGTATGATCTTTCAACACTTCAACCTGGTGAAAAGGTCTACTGTGATGACCAATGTGTTGAACGGCCGCTTGGGATATTTGAATCCGTGGACCTCCACCCTGGGGATTTTCCCGCAAGAAGAAAAAAAACGTGCCTTACAGGCTCTAACCCGTTTAGGGATTGCAGATAAGCTCAATAGCCGCGCTGATGCGCTGTCTGGTGGTCAGCAGCAACGGGTTGGCATCGCCCGTTCTTTGATGCAGGAGCCAACATTGATCCTGGCGGATGAACCGGTCGCCAGCCTTGACCCTGTACTGGCACATTCAATTATGCAATACATCGAAAAATTGAACAAAGAGGACGCTGTGACGGTGGTGTGCAGCTTGCATTATCTGGATCTTGTTCAACGCTATGCCACGCATGTGATTGGTTTAAAGGATGGGGTAAAGGTATTTGAAGGATTACCGTCGGAAATCAATCGCGAAAAGTTTAAAGAAGTCTATGGTGAAGAGGCACAGGATGTGCGTGCCACTGCACTCGATTGAATTTCATGGCTGATAAAAAACCACTCCCTAAAATTCTAACAATCCTTCTGTCCATTGTCCTACCTGGCTTGGGACAGGTTTTTCAGCGGCGCATTCGTACCGGTGTTTATGTTTTCATCGCATTTGCCACAGCATTGGGCATTACCGCCTGGTATGCTAAGCCATTATGGTACAGCATCCCTGCACTAATCTGGTTGTGGAATATTTGGGACGCTGCTGCCTTTCCCAAAGGCAAAGGGGTGGTGATCCCGGTGCTTTTTTGGCTTATTATGGCTTATGGCATTGGCAGCCAAGTGACAGAATTCAACCTTAAAGCCCTGGTAGAAAATGCAAACCGCTCACGCAGCATCATCACGCAAATGTTCCGGCTTGATTTCTACCAACCAAAGACCGAGAAACTTGAAGGCTATACCGATATCCAAGCGCCTTGTTCTGTAACTCCTCCGGTTCCTGACCGGACAATAAACGGGATACGCATTTATGTGGAAGAACCCTGCGCCGCAGTCGGCAGTACTATCACCGTGCATGGAGAAGGTTTCTGGCCAAACGAGACCACGGTTTTTTACTGGCAGAACCCGATTGGCGGCAAAGCCATGCAGGAAACCGCTGTATCTGATGCAAATGGCGACGTCACGCTTGTGTGGACCATATTGCCAATCATTCATACCACTGCGCCTGACCCGACTGTACCCCAGATCCACCGCATCAAGGTTTCACAGTCACGACCGATTGGCGGGATTGAACTTTCGGATGTTGGCGGTTACATCGTCCAAGGTATTTATGAGACCCTCGCGTTGGCATTCTTATCCACTATTATCGGTGCCATTCTCGCCATTCCATTTGCCTTTCTGGCAGCCAGGAATCTGATGACCGGTAACCCGGTTACGACAGCGATCTTCCTGGTAACCAGGACCGTGTTGAACATTGTCAGGTCCATTGAAGCGCTGATCATGGCAATCATCTTTGTGATCATCGTGGGGTTGGGACCTTTCCCCGGTATGATTGCCCTGACCATCCATACCACTGCCGCGCTGGGCAAGCTTTTCTCCGAAGTGATCGAGGGTATCGACCCGGGGCCGATCGAAGCTGTCAAAGCCACCGGGGCTTCCTGGGTGCAGGTGGTGCGTTATGCGGTCATTCCGCAAGTGATACCGTCCTTCACCGGGCTCACGATCTATCGCTGGGATATCAATGTTCGATCCTCCACGATCATTGGTTTTGTGGGTGGCGGTGGCATCGGCTTTTTCCTCTGGCAATGGATCGTGCTGCAGGATTTCAGAGCCGTAGGCACAGCATTTGTGGCGATCGCAGTAGTGGTCATTTTGATGGACTTCTTGAGCGCTCGCATCAGGGAAAGGTTGGTGTGATGTGGGTAAATTGAAACCAATCCTTAAATCCCTGCAAAAACTGGTCATCACGATTGCGTTTGTCGCATTGTTGATATTGAGTATTCAGGTCACGAAACCTGATCTCATCAAACTGGTATCTTCCTTCCCCAAAGCGAAATCGATCATGGGGCAGCTGTTGTCACCTGAGTTAATTGACCGGGAGTCGGAACTGATCACGGTCGCACAGGTGGTTTCGGTACCGTGTGGAATCGTCCCAAATCCTGAAATTGCTGATACAGGACCCAGGATCGTCGTTGATCCTCCGTGCGGCAACCCGAAAGACAAAGTGACAGTAAAAGGTTATGGCCTACCGGCAAATGCCGAGTTATCCATCCGCTGGATCCTTCCAACGGGCGGGTTGTTGAGTGTGAAAAACGCGGTGACTGATGGAAATGGAGAGCTCACCGAAGTCTTGGAGTTAAGGCCGATCACTGAAGGTAAGGATGGTGTACCTGCTCAGATCGCCTTTGAAATCAAGTTACCCGAGGGAAGAATTGTAGCGTCCAAGACGCTGCAGGATGTGATGGATGCCATGATGGTGACCATCTTCATGGCGTTGATCGCAACAACCATCGGAACGATCGTCGCAGTACCGCTAAGTTTCCTTGGTGCATCCAACATAACCCGCAAGGGTTTTGTGGGAAGCGCAGTCTACTACGTTGTGCGTGCTTTCCTGAATTTCATCCGGTCATACGAACCACTGGTTCTTGCGACCATATTTGCCATGATCGTCGGTTATGGCAGTCCGTTCGCCGGAGTGATCGCACTTTCCATCACCACGGCTGCTTCGCTGGGTAAAATGTTCTCGGAATCAGTCGAAAGTATCGACCCCGGACCGATCGAGGCGGTCACCGCTACAGGTGCTACGCGACTGCAGGTGGTGATGTACGCGGTCGTACCTCAAATCATCCCTGATTTCCTCTCCTTCACCATCTATCACTGGGATATCAACGTGAGGATATCCACCATCATCGGTTTCGTGGGAGGCGGCGGCATTGGCTACTTCCTGTCGCAACGCATTAACACACTGCAATACTCCCAAGCTGGCACAGCCCTGTTGGCGATCATTTTGGTCGTGTGGGCGCTGGACTTCTTTAGCTCAGAGATCCGCAAGCAATTGGTGTAGCATTAGACCTGGTTTGCACCTGAGCGGCTGGTGGTAATCCACCAGTCGCTTTTTACTTTATACTGCATTTATCAAGCCAGGCTTGTGCTTCAGGTGCCAGATTGCCGATTAGGTTTTTCAGGGTCTTGTCCAATCCCGGAAGGTCGAAGGGAATGCCGGTGATATAGCGCAGAAAGTCGTTGAGTTCGTCGGAAACATCGGTGAGAAGCGACTGATCGGCGATCATCCACGCTGCCAGCTGCAAGGTGATGAGGTCACGGGTTTCGGTCTCGGCGGGCAGATCCCGCTGGCATAAGCACTTGGCAAATGTCAGTTGTTTTCCCTCGCTGAGCATTCCTACTGTGTAGGTTTTTTCTGGGGTTGGCAGTCCTTTTAGGCTGTCCATGCTCAACACGAAGGGTTTGACGGTTTTGACCTCATCGACTTCAATCACCACACTGTGCGATTGCACAGCCATCATGCGGCTGGGACCTTCCACTGTGGGGGTGAATATCAACCCGCAGGGAATGTTCACCTTCAGCGCGACGCTCGTAGGGTTATAGAGCTGCAGGTCGATGGTGCGACCGTTGACGCTGGTGACACCCTGGTTACCGTGCGCACTAATGACCTGCACCTTGCCGCTGGCGACCAGGTCCAGCAGGTCACTAGATTCGGCCGTAGGGGACTGCGGTCTCAGTTTCTCAAGCAACCCAGTCAGTGAGCCTGGCAGTGCGCAGCTGACTGTCAACACCAGGGCTAACAAAAGAAGGAGTACATTTTTCAAGGTCGGTTCCTGTAAGCTACCTTAACACACCGGAAAGATGATAAAAGATCATGCCAAGATATTCCTTCATGGTTTTAGTCACCGAGGAGAGGTGCGTGTAAGAGGGTAGCAGGTCGATAACGAATTCCTCGATGGTGGGGTGTG
>JBCFBD010000040.1:22208-23206 GCA_038562455.1 Anaerolineaceae bacterium
AGCCCTTCCCAACTATCAATAGTGACGCTGTAATCGACAGGGGCGGGGATTACCGGGCAGCCCTGGGCTTCGAAAAGGGCGACTGAGCGTGGCATGTGGAACGCTGAAGTCACCAGGATCACATTCTCGTACCTGTTTTCCTTGATCATCGCACAGCTGAATTCGGCGTCCTGCTCGGTGTTGAGCGAAGCGTTCTGTATCATCATCTGCTCGCGCGGGACGCCAATCATTTCCATCAGGGTCGCCATGTCATCAGCTGGCGTGGAAGGTGAATCGTATAGAAAATCGATGTCGCCACCGCTCAATAGCAGTACCGGTGCCACGCCATCCTGGTATAGTTTCACTGCATACAACACACGGTCACCGGCTGAATTGACCTCAACCATGCGCCGGGGCGTGACCTCTGGTTCGGTCCCGCCGCCTAGCACCACGATTACATCCGCCATGGTGCCAGTGGGCAGGGGCGAATATTGCCATTCGAGCGTGCGCGCCAGGCTGGCAGCCACGTACTTGTTGCCCGCGATCAACAAGATGACGAAGGCAGTGACCAGGAAGATGAGCGCCAGACGGCGTTTCTTCCAGAACACAAGTGTGAGAATGACCAGCAACGTCATCAACCCGGTCGGGTAGATAAATAGGGGTAAAAATTTGGACAAGAAGATCATATCATTTCCTAATAATAAGATAAATTGGGTAAAGAATATTGACAAAACTTTTATTCTTGCTACACTATACATCATAATAGAAAAGGAGAGAATATGTATTCAAATAACAATGAAGGTCTGGGCTTTATTGGATCGATTCTATATATCGCGATCATCGTCTTCTTTATATACTGTATGTGGCGGATTTTCGTCAAAGCAGGTAAACCGGGTTGGACGGCAATCGTCCCCATTTACAATGTACTAGTCGAACTTGAGATCGTAGGTCGACCCTGGTGGTGGCTTCTGTTGATGTTTGTACCGGGGGTCAACGTCGTGGTCGGAATCATCATCATG
>JBCFBD010000041.1:0-23076 GCA_038562455.1 Anaerolineaceae bacterium
AGCGACCATCTTTGGGTCAACCTGTACCACAATGCCCTTCAGCCATCCGCGCACGCGATCGCCGCCTTTTTCATGATCACAGAGGACTTCTACAGTGTCTCCAACCTGGTACTCATATTCTTGGTCTGGCGGCCGCATAAACGGAACTGAGCGCATATCCTCTGCTCCTTTGATTTTTCGTCGTGAATTGATCATTTATTCTATCATATCGGTGGAAATTTATTTCGCTAGCCGATATGCTCCATTTTTTCCTTGATGGCATCCTGAAAGCGGGTTTTAACGCCCTCGAACGGGATTCGTTGCATGATCGGGTCGAAAAAGCCCTCCACAATCAACCTCTCCGCTTGTTCACGCGGCATGCCGCGGCTTTCGAGGTAAAAAGTCTGTTCCTTATCGATCTTGCCAACCGTCGCGCCGTGCGTGCAGCGCACGTCATCGGTCAGGATCTCCAATCCTGGGATCGAGTCAGCGCGCGCCTGGCGGCTGAGCACCAAGTTACGGTTAGCCTGATAGCCGTCGGTCTTGGTGGCTTCAGGCGCAACATAGATCATACCCTGCCACACCGAGCGGCTCTTATCGAGCAGTGCGCCTTTGAATAGCAAATCGCTGGTGGTATTGGCAGCCAGGTGATTCTGCTGGGTGTCGTGGTCAAGGTGTTGTTCGTTGTCAGTAAAGTAAAAACCCGACATTTTTCCAGTGCTACCTCGACCAACGAGGTTTAGGTTGGAAAAGTTCTTGGTCAATTTACTGCCGAGCGCGCCAAAAATCCAGTCCACGCTGCCATCACGGTCTACATATACGTTTTCCTGTGTGAAGTTGATTACATTTTCGCCCCAGGATTGCAGCTCGACGAAGTTCAAATGTGCTCCAGCGCTAACATGGATATCCATCAATCCCGCATGCAGAGAGTCCTTTCCAATCTCATTGGATGAACTAGCCTCGTGTACATAAGTCGCTGAAGAACCCGGCTCGAGATAAACAAAAATGTGGATTGCATGGGCAAATCCGGCTGCCGGTGCCCAATAGACGCTTTGCAACGGTAGTTCAACCTTCGTATCGCGAGGAACGTATAAAAGCACGCCGTTGAAATCCAACGCACCTGCCAACGCAGAAAACTTCCCATTGTCGGGGTGAATTTCCTTGAGGAGTTTTTCGACCAATTCTGGGTGAGACGGGACCATCTCTTTGAGCGGTCCAAAGATCACTCCCTGCTCTATGATTGAGGGCTCTACTATCAAGTGCGAATTTACCGGTGACAGCAGCAACTGTCCACCGTTCTTCTCACCTGCGACTGGTGCTGAAAGGCTAATGGGGAATTCAATTGCAGGATAGTTCTCACTGTTAACGAGAGTAAAGCCTGAAAAATCGACGCCTTTGACGCTCGTCCGCCGCCATTCTTCTTCAGTCCCAATCGGTAAATGTGTCGCTTGATACAACGACCAGGCTTTCTGCCTGTAGTTTTTGATCACGGCATTCGAATCCGAGAATTGCGGCACAAATTTCACATCCGCCTGCGTTTTCACAGCGCGTTGCGATGATCTTTTGATGATGATCGGTCTATCTGTCATAGTGAGATTCCGTTGAGGCTTAGCCCACCGATCCTTCCATTTGAAGTTGAATGAGGCGGTTCATTTCTACTGCGTATTCCATTGGTAGCTCTTTGACTAGCGGCTCGATGAAACCTGACACCACCATGGTTGTGGCTTCCTCCTGGCTGAGTCCGCGGCTCATGAGATAAAACAGCTGCTCCTCACCCACCTTGGAGACTGAAGCCTCATGACCAATGGTCACATCCTCTTCGTCTACCTCGATGGTCGGGTAGGTATCTGATCGGGAGGCGGGGTCAAGCAGTAATGCGTCGCAAGCCACGTTGGATTTCACATTGTGCGCGCCTTTATATACTTTTAACAGACCGCGATAAGACGCTCGACCGCCATCCTTGCTAATCGACTTTGATGTAATCTTTGAACTCGTATCAGGCGCAAAGTGGATCGCTTTCCCGCCCGCGTCCTGTACTTGCCCCCTTCCTGCGAACGCAACCGATAGGATCTCGCCATGTGCGCCCGGACCCATCAAGTAAGTGGATGGGTATTTCATAGTCATTTTCGAACCCAGGTTGCAATCTACCCATTCCATCGTGCCGTTCGCGTCCACTTTGGCGCGCTGCGTAACTAAATTGTAAACATTATTCGACCAGTTCTGGATGGTGGTGTAGCGCACCCGTGCGCCTTTCTTCACCACGATCTCGATCACACCGCTATGGAATGAATTGGTAGTGTATTGCGGCGCAGTGCAGCCTTCCACGTAGTGCACACGAGAGCCTTCATCAGCGATGATTAGCGAGCGCTCAAATTGCCCGATATTCGCAACATTTAGCCGGAAATATGCCTGCAATGGCAGCTCCACGGTCACACCTTTTGGAACGTAGACAAACGAGCCGCCAGACCACACCGCGGAATTCAACGCGGCGAACTTGTTATCCTCAATAGGAATAACAGTACCGAAATGCTCTTTAAACAGCTCCGGGTATTCCTTCAAACCATCTTCAATGCTGAGGAAGATGACACCCTGTTTGGACAGGTGTTCCTGGATGCTGTGGTAGACCATTTCAGATTCGTATTGTGCGCCAACGCCTGCAAGGAATTTCTGCTCGGCTTCAGGGATACCCAGTTTATCAAAGGTGTTACGGATTGTTTCCGGCACATCGTCCCAGTTTTTTTCACTGGCTTCAGCCGGCCTCACGTAATAATAAATATCTTCGAGATCGAGTTCGGATAGGTCGGGTCCCCACTTGGGCATTGGTCGCTTCATGAAATGATCAAGGGCTTTCAACCTGAAATTCAACATCCATTCAGGTTCGCTTTTCATTTCAGAAATCTTGCGGACAACGTCAACACTCAAACCTTTGCCAGATTTGTAGACAAATGTTTCAGGATCTTTAAAGCCATACTGGTAATCACCCAGGTTATTTAAAAAGTCAGGTTTCTGTTCATTGCTCATTGTAGTCTCCTATAAAGGTGTAGCAATTAGACAGAACCAATTCCGTTTTCGATTTTTTCTCGAATCCAATCGTATCCATGCTCTTCAAGGTGCAGTGCCAGGTCCGCACCGCCGGTTTCCACGATCCTACCGTTCATCATCACATGCACCACATCCGGCTTAATGTAGTTGAGCATGCGCTGATAATGGGTGATCAACAACACGCCCACGTTTTGATCTTTGAGCAGGTTCACACCCTCAGAAACGATCTTGAGAGCGTCGATATCTAAACCAGAATCGGTTTCATCTAGGATAGCGATCTCAGGCTGTAGCACTGCCATTTGCAATACTTCTGCGCGCTTCTTCTCGCCACCAGAAAAACCTTCGTTCAAGTAACGTCCAGCAAAGGAATGGTCCATTTTCAGCAATTCCATTTTTTCCTTGAGTAGTTTGCGGAATTCAGGAATCGGTATACCCTTGTCTTCAAGGTTTTGCGCTTTGCGCCTTGAATTGACAGCGGTTCGCAGGAAATTGGCAACCGTCACACCCGGAATCGAGACTGGATATTGAAAAGCAAGGAAAATCCCCAACCGCGAACGCTCGTCGGTAGGGAGATCAAACAGGTTCTGCCCCTTAAACATAGCATCACCGCTCACGACTTCATAATTGGGATGCCCCATCAAGGTATACGCCAGGGTAGATTTTCCGGTCCCGTTAGGGCCCATGATGGCATGCACCTGCCCTTGTGCGATGTTAAGCGAAACACCTTTCAATATTTCGGTGTCTCCGATATTGACGTGTAAATCCCTGACGCTTAGTTCTGACATTGCTTATTTCTCCTGCAGCATATTTTTATTATTTTTATCATTTATTTCTTATTTAATTCTTCGTCCGGTAGATTATAGCACAGCCCATTAACGCAGTCAATATTTACCATATTTATCTAATTTATTCAAATAATTGGTGTATAATATGCAAGTATTATTTATGAATTTTATGATAGAAAAGATTGACAAAGGATATAGCTGATATGAAAAGTACTCGAGAGCTAGTTTTGCAAACACTTATGATCAAACCAAACGCGACGATCAATGACTTGGCTGAAGCGGTCGAAATTAACACCATTTCGGTCAGGCACCATCTTACCAGCCTGCAAGCGGACGGGATAGTCCAAGCTCAGGAGGTTCGACACGGAGTAGGCCGCCCTCGCCTGGTATATTCCCTCACCGAAAAAGGTGCAGATCTTTTTCCAACGCGTTATTTACGGCTAGTCAACCAACTTTTTTCCCAACTCAAGAACCATCTGCCCAAGAAGGAAATGGAGCGTATACTCACCCAGGTAGCATATGATATTGCAGCCGGTTTCGGTGAAAAAATCCTGGATCTATCAACAGAAGAAAAACTGGCTGCCATACAGGAATTTTTATCGAAAGAGGGTTTTCTGATCGAATGGTCTAAAGAAGATGCCAACTACATCATATCCGAGATTTCCTGTCCGTTTTACCACATCAGCCAGGCGCATCCCGAAGTCTGCTTGATTGACCGGAGTATGATTTCCGCCTTATTGTCCGCCCCGGTGGACCGGGTGAGCTGCGTGCTCAACGGTGATAGTCATTGCGCTTACATTTATCAAACAACGGAGGCTCAAGCATGATGAATTCATCCGCACCTGGTACCAACCGCCCGGTTTGGGACGCTGAAGCAGAATTCCCCGAATTATGTGATCAACTGCGAAAATCGTTGGTCGAGGTGATCGACCCGGAGTTGGGTCTCAATGTCGTCCAACTCGGATTGATCCGCAATTTAAAGATTGAAGCTGACCATGCCATCGTCAAAATGATATTGACCACCCCGTTCTGCCCCTACGGTCCCTCGATGCTGGAAAGCACACGCGAGAAGGCTGAGAAAGCGCTTGAACGCGAGGTCTCAATGGACTTTGGACTTGAACCATGGGATTTCTCGATGATGGAAGAGGGCTTGGATCTCAACTGGGGTATTTATTAATTTCGGACCTACTGATTTTCGAAATTCATTAATAGTGTAGAATTTTTCGCTTGCTCCGTGCTGCGTTTATACTTCCTGAATATCCACCTGTCTTCCTGGATTCCGCGCAAGGGATCAAAGAGCATCAAGACTTAACCGATGGCTATCTATGGGTAAGCCTTGAAAACTCTTCTGACGCTGAGAACTATGCAATCCTGCGTGATGTTTTCCATTTTCACCATCGATCAATCGAAGATTGCCAGAGCCCTGGCTTCCAGGTGGCGAAAATTGACGATTTCTCTGAATATATCTTCATCATCACGCATGCCTTGAATTTTCAGGCGGAAGACGAGGATCAAACCACCCGCGAACTGGATGTATTTCTGGGCAGCAATTTTGTGGTGACCTGCTACAGCAACCCGCAATTGCCTGCTGTCGTAAGAACTTTGGAACAGATCCGAAAATATCGGCGCATTGTCCGCTTTGGTCCGGTTTTCCTACGCCACACGATTTTGGACAATTTCGTTGATGAGTACCTACCAATCCTCGGCAAGCTGGAATCCGAACTGGAATGGCTGGAGGACTCGGCAATCGAAAAACCGACCCCATAACTTTGCACCGGCTTTTCAGGATCAAACACCAGACCTTAGCGCTGCGACACATTATCAGCCCGCAACGTGAGTGATGAACCGACTCTCAGGTGATGAATTCCCCGGTATTATCGACGCGCAAAGCTTGATCTACTTTCGCGAAATTTTCGATCATTTGACGCGCTTTCAAGACCTGGCTGATGTACTGCGCGATATCGCCACCGGTGCGTTGGATATCTACCTTAATTCCACTAGCCTGCGTCTAAAAGTACTCATGAAAGCGTTGACTATCGTTTCACCTGTTTTTCTGCCGCTTTCGTTTATCACCGGCGCATTTGGAATGAACTTCTTACATATCCCCGGAGCAGGCGTAGGGCTTGGTTTTTACATCACCTGCACTATGCAAATTGTACTTGGCACATTGATGCTGGTCTATTTTAAGAAGCGACACTGGTTTTGATACATGGGAGACTCTTCAATGGTAAAAAACATCGCGGATTGTTGTTCAGATCTCAACCCTGGATTAATTGAAAAATACTAGACCGGCATCGTTCTACTGGATGTGCTGTTGGAGAAACCAACTACAAAGATGGTGTCACCTTAAATACCAGGCAGCTTTTTGAACTTGTGGAACAATCTGGCATGCCACGCAAAACTTTGGCTCCCTCGTTCGCCACCTTCCAGGAAGCTTTCTACATCCCCAGTGGGATCGTCTACATCAGCATCAGCTCAGATTTGTCGGCGACCTACGAGTCAGACGTACTGGCTCGGGAGACTCTGAAACGTGATGATATCCACATCATCGACCCGTGAAACCTTTACACTGGCAACGGATTGCTGGTTATCGCCTCAGCTGAGCTTGCCGCGAAAGGTTTGAGCGCGGCACAAATAGTTTCTGAGACCAACCAGCTCGTTCCAAAGGTTCTTTCATCAATGACACGCTCGAATATCTTTATAAAGGCGGCAGATGCTCAGCTATTGAAATGCTAATCGGGGGCATATCAAAGATCCATCCTGTGATCGAGGTGCGTGTCGACGGTACATTTGGGGTCATACGCAAGGTCATGGCACCAGGAAAAAAGCTTTTCCCTCTATGGGCGAAGACTTCGCACGCGACGTCGACAAGCGTGATAATCGCAGGCTGTTCATCACGCACACGCTAACGGATAAAGCATTCGCGGACGCGCATTTCATAAGATCGGAGATTGAAAAACTGGTTGCTGTTGATGAGATCCTGGTTACCACTGCCGGCGAGACGATTGCCAGACATTGCGGAACTGAAACTGTTGGTATGTTGTACTTGATAAAATAAGAGGCCGTCTCCGGCCTCTTAAATATCATGCTTTAATCTGGTCTTAGATCAAACCCATTTCTTTGCCGACTTTGGCAAAGACCTCCAGCACGCGGTCCATTTGCGCGTCCGTATGCGTCGCCATGTAACTGGTTCTGAGCAGTTGGTGCCCTGGGGATACCGCCGGAGAAATAACCGGATTAACAAAAACGCCGTTTTCGAACAACATTTTCCAGGTCATGAAGGTGCGGTCGTCATCACCGATAATGATCGGTACCACGGGTGTGATCGAGTTGCCGATATTGAAACCAAGCTCCGTGAATCCTTTACGCATCTTGTCTGCCACCTCGATCACGCGATGTGAATGCTGTGGCTCATCGCGCATCACATGCAGCGCAGCCAGCGCGGCAGCTGTGTTGGCAGGCGGGATGCTCGCGCTGAAAATCAATGCGCGCGCAGTATGCTTGATGTAATGAATGGTGTTCTCGTCACCTGCGATGAACCCCCCCAATGATGCGAAGGACTTACTGAATGTTGACATGATCAGGTCAACATCCGTGGTCACGCCGAAGTGTGCAGCCGTTCCCCTGCCACCACCCATGACGCCCATTCCGTGGGCATCATCCACCATCAAGCGGGTACCATATTTTTTCGCAATTTGGGTCATCTCAGGCAGCGGTGCAAGATCGCCTTCCATACTGAATAGCCCATCGACGACAATCAACCTACCAGCTGACTCAGGGATGGATTTCAATACCCGCTCAAGATGCTCCATGTCGTTGTGCCTGAAGCGCTCGATCTTACCGTAACCCAGCCTGGCGCCGTCCACGATGCTGGCGTGGTCATCCTTATCCAGTATCACCACATCATCGCGACCAATCAAGGCGCTGATCGTACCGAGGTTGGTCTGCATCCCAGTGGAGAAGACCAGTGCAGCTTCCATGCCGACCCAATCGGCTAATTCCGATTCAAGTTGCTCATGCATTGCTAATGTGCCGTTAAGAAAGCGTGAACCGGTGCAACTGGTTCCAAAACGCTTAACCGCTTCAATGGCTGCTTCTCTGACCTTGGGATGCGTGGTCAAACCAAGATAATTATTCGACCCGCACATGATTAAGCGCTGACCTTGAAAAACAACCTCTGTACCTTCGTTTTCATTCAATGGGATAAAATAAGGATAAATACCCCTTTCAATCGCATCCTTCGCAGCGGTGAAATTGCGGCATTTCTCAAAAACATCCATAATTACCTCGCTCTATTGATGTTACATAAGAATTTTTTGTGCACTGACTGACTTGCATTATACTTTAAAATACTGGATGATAAAAATGCATTATTACGCAGGTATCGAAGCCGGTGGGACGAAATTTCGCTGCATCATTGCCAGTGGACCTGATGACATCATCGCAGATGCGACCTTTCAGACGACCATTCCTGAGGAAACTCTCCCACAAGTCATCAACTTTATTAAACAATCGGTTGCCACAACCGGTGTGCAGTTGGTTGCAGCAGGTTTGTCCTGCTTCGGTCCGGTGGACCTTGAGCCCAGCTCGGCAACCTTTGGGTACATTACTACCACCCCTAAACTGAAATGGCGCAACTTCCCTATCTTGAACTATATCCGTGACGCATTGCAACTCCCAATGAAGTTCGAAACAGATGTCAACGGGGCTGCGATTGGCGAAGGTAAATGGGGCGCAGCCCATGGGATTTCAGATTTCGTCTATATCACCGTCGGTACCGGCATTGGCGGCGGTATCATCCAACACGGTAAGCCACTTTACGGCATGACGCACCCTGAGATCGGACATATGAAGATCCAGCCGCATCCTGAAGACAGTTTTTCCGGTAACTGCCCTTATCACACCACCTGCCTTGAAGGTCTGGCAAATGCGCCGGCGCTCGCTGAACGTTGGAAGGTTGACCCCTCCGTGCTGCCTGACGACCATCCAGCCTGGAAATTCGAAGCCTATTACCTGGGTCAGGCGATCCACAACCTGATCCTGGTCTGCGCACCCAAACGCATCATCCTCGGTGGGGGTGTACTCAAGCGCCAGGGGTTGATTGAAAAAGTACGCCTGCAATCAAAGGCCATTTTGAATGGCTATGTTGAAACCCCTTACCTGGATGACATGGATACTTTCGTGCTACCTCCTGCGCTCGGAGACCTGGCAGGTGCGTTAGGTGCCATCGCCATGTTGACTGACTAACCCCACTTTTTTCATCACTGTAATATCGCTGCTGATAAAGAAGACATTGGGATCGATCAATATTTTGACTCTTCTTAGTGCTTACGTCAGGGGGGGCGAGAACCAGTTTTTTGGCACATTCATCTACAACATTATCACGACTGATCCACATCCGATCTCATTGAATGTGACAGTCTGCGCGATCATTGCCACCCTCTCCTCGCTCCCGATTGGCGCATCGAGAGACCGGGTCCCTTCCGCTGAAGACGCAATCTTTTCTTGCTGATCGGCTACGCGGGCTGGGATTTACCACCACATAATTTCTGATCGCATCTTTCGCATAACCGATGTGCGTTGCGGCTTTCAAGACCATCCTTTACAATCGCATCATAGCCTTTTCAGTTCAGGCGCGAACGATGCCGTGTTCCACGCTAATGTGACGGATATCATCATAATCAATAACCGAAGAATCGCTCAAATCTGCAGCATCACCGCAGGAATCCGTTTTGCGAGGATTCGTAACGCATTCAAATGGCGGAACCTGCGCACACAAAAAGGACTGCTTTACCTGCTGAACACAATCGTACTTTGTGGCATCCCACATCCGTATCGCCGCCGATTACTTGGTGGATTTGCTCACCGAGCGCATCGGGAGGCGCTGAATGGCATTTATCGCCATCATCGGTTAGTTGGTCAACTTGCTGGCATTTTCGTCCACGCGCCCTTTTCCAGCGTTTGTAATGAGCGGCACCCTTTTGTTCGCATCCATCAGCGCGTGGATGATTACAGCTTCCGTATGGGGCTAATAACTTTTCCTGGTGGAATAACGCAGTCAATATGGTTTTTACGTCATCTTCATCCAGATCGCGCTAACCATGGTACCAGGTCCCTTGACTGGCAGCCAACTGACCACCCAGGCCTGCATTCAAACCGCTTGGACGGCAAACAGGCATTCGCGCCCACCGTGCTCATCTTTCAGGTCGCGTCGATCGTATCTTTGTTTACCTTGATATCGATCTCTGAAACGAAAGCGAATTTATAATTACTCTAAAAGGAAAATAAATGGCGATCCCTGAATTCATTCTTCAAAAATTGATCGTTCCGGACAGTTTCAGATCAACCCAAACTGGCTTCACTTTTAAGATACTTAACAACTTCGGTGCTGCGACCATTACCCGCTTCATGGTGCTGGTCGGTGATAAACCTGTCCCAGCCGGGGATATCAGCATTAGCTCAGATATGCAGATGGCTTTGCATGGTGACGCCATCACGCCTGAATCCCCCATGCTGCTGCCGGTTGGGATGGTCATCAGGGTGGACGCAAACGCTGCGGCTGGACATGCAGCTGTCCGACTGACCGCTACCACCAAAGAGGTGGGAGAGATCAGCATGACCCTGAATTCAGGGAAGCCTGCCCAAAGAAGCAAGTCATTCCGCCGCAGCCGCTATTCATTCCTTTTACCAATAAAACATGCAGATATAACTATTCACCCTGAACAAGAATTGGGTAAAGCCTCCTCCTTCATCCTCGGGCAATTCGTTGAGCATCTCGAACGCTGCGTCTATGACGGCATCTGGAAAGCAGATGGACGCGACTTGCGAGAGGATACCCTCGACCTGGTCAGGCAGTTAAACCCGCCATTGATCCGCTACCCGGGAGGAAATTTCGCCAGCTGTTACCACTGGGAGGACGGCATCGGCCCGATTGAACGGCGCCCCACGCGCCATGATGCCGCCTGGCAAGCGGAGGAATCCAACCACGTCGGAACCGACGAATTCCTGCGTTTTTGTGAAGAGATCGGTGCGGAACCTGTACTCGTGGTCAACGACGGAACAGGCTCGCCAGACGAAGCCGCACGCTGGGTTGCCTATTGCAACAATCCCGTGGACACCGAACAGGGCGCACGTCGGGCGTCAAACGGACACCCTGAACCCCATAATGTGAAGTACTGGGTTATCGGCAATGAGGTCTGGGATCGCTGGCGGATCGGTACGACTAGCGCTCAAGCGTATTGCCGCCGCGCGGAGAGGTTTATCGACGCCATGAAAGCCGTCGACCCTGAGATCAAATGCGTGCTCATTGGTCAAATCCCCCTGGCAGAAGATCCTGAGGATGAAGGTTATGTCTGGAATGAAACCGTTCTGCGCGAATTGAGCGCCAAAACCGATTACCTCTCGTGGCATATCTACCAGCCTGACAGACATGGCTGGCAGGAGGTCTACAACCCCCACGAGCTGTATCATGCCGTCAACGTCGCTCACCTGGATATCGAGAATATCATCGCCCGTGTGGATGCGCAAATAAGGCATTATGCTGGTGATAGATTGATCCAGCAAGCAATTGATGAGTGGAACCTATGGCTTCCGCCGCGGGAAGAGAACGTGAGCATACATCGCGTGACCTACACCATGCGCGACAGCCTTTACGCCGCCTCGGTCTTGATGACCTTTTTCAAACACAGTCAATCGGTCGGCATGTCCAGTTTCGCCCAACTGGTCAACGTACTGCCGCTCATCGAGACAAATGCTGAGACCGCCATCGCCACCGCCATGTTTTTACCCTTTGTGCTTTTCAACCAAATGCAGCATATAGTTTTAAAAACTGATGTTCAGAGCGATACATTCGAAAGCGGTGAACAGGCTGTCAACCTGTTGGCACATTCCAAAGTGCCTTTTGTTGATGCGTTAGCCACAGGCAATGACGATCGCTCCATTGTGACCCTGATGATCGTGAACCGTCATCCATTCCATAAGACCGAAGTAAACATCCAAATTGATACCCTGGGTTCAAGCCTGGCACCCATACAAAGCTTGCAGATTTATGCACCTTCTCCTGAAGCGTTTAACAGCTTTGAGAAACCCAACCGCATCAAGTTGGCTGATGCACCGCTTCCCGTGGAGAAAAATGACGTGCTTAAGGCAAGGTTAAAACCCTGTTCTGTGTACTTCGTTGAATTTAATAAGCAAATCAGGCAGGCGTGATTCTTACACCTGCCTGAAAAGCATCATTAAAACCTTAGTTTTGAAGAAGAATACTTGGGTCAGGTTCAGCGAGATCAAACCATATCACAGACCTGTCCTTTGCCTCGAGGGCTTGCAGGTCACCGATGGCTTGCGCACGCTGAAAGACGCTAAAAGTTACTCCCTGCCCGGGAATTTCCAGGTCTATCTGGCGCTGGGCAGTAAGGAGGATAAAGAGCCCGTTGTTTGGACCACCCTTGTGGAACTGCCCGGTCGAGTGCAGGTAGCGTGGACCAAACCCGGCGGTCGTAGGCAAATTGAACTTTTCGCCAATTCGCCGCCTGAGTTCCTGCAGTACTTGCTCGTTTTCTGCATTCTTTGGCAAAAAAGCGTTGATTGCTACATATTCCACTTTTTTACGCTGCTGTTCGATCGTGTTGAAAAGCAGATGCAGCAGTGATCCTCTCCGCTCAACATCAGGCGGGAGATCACCTAACACATTTGCCTGTGGGTACTGTGCAAATACACTCACCTCCGGGAAGCGCCCGGCATTTCGATAAGCCTCTAATCCTGCCAGTGTACGCAATTTCGCATCCTGCACATCCGGTTGGTCGAACGAATTGACGCCGATCACAGCACAGGCGGTGGCCACCGCAACTTCCCACAGGTAAAATTGCGCTGCCAGGTCATATGTGTCGTTAACATGTATGGAAATGACCGGGTGTCCGTTTGTAATCAACTTATCGACCAACTCCTGTTTCTCGCCATTATGCTCCAGGCGTATGAAGAGTCGGTCATTAAAATATTTTTCAACGGCATACTCTGGTTCATTCACCACCGGCAGCATCCCTTTACCGTTTTTTCCGCTGCTTTCAGCCACCAGCTGTTCCAACCAATCCCCGAACGCAGCCCAGTTATTACCCGTGATGAGCGTGAGTTTATCTCTGCCACCAAGCACAGCCGACCCCAAAATTACACCCAGGACGAATCCCGGGTTCGCCTCGATGTTACCGACCTTGCACATGTCCGCCATGCGTACTGCCCGTTGCGTGAATAAAGCGAGATCAACACCCATCAACGCAGCCGGCACCATGCCAAACATGGTCAGTGCGGAATTGCGCCCGCCAACTTGTGAATCCGCGTGGAAAATCCGGCTGAATTTTCTTTCCTGCGCAGTTTTCGCCAGCCTGGTGCCCGGGTCAGTAATGGCAATGAAGTGCGCACCCGGATCGCCCGGACGAATTGCCTTCACCTTTTCCCAGAAATAATCCATGAAAGCCTGAATCTCACCGGTGGTGCCTGATTTGCTCGCCACGAGATAAACCGTTTTTTCGACTGGTGCAGCCTGCTCAATTTTTGCTACTTGCTGCGGGTCTGTCGAATCCAGCACCAGTAATTTCAAGCTGTTTGCGGATGGTTCGCTTGAGCTGCAAACGATCCGGCTGATCACCTCTGGCGCTAGAGAGGATCCCCCCATGCCCAGCAATACGGCATGGGTGAAGCCCTTTGCCAGGTACTCCTGCGCGAAGTTTTCGAAATCCGAAATATTCTCCAGTGCATGATAGGGTGTCCAAACCCAATTCATGCGATTGCGAATTTCTTCCTGTCCAGCAGGGTCAGCTGTCCACAAAGATGCATCTTTTGCAAAGAATCTTTCTATGAAACGGTTCGCTCCCAAGGTGACGATCTGCGCGCTGACTTCATCTTTTAAACCTGCAAGTTCCTGGAGAGCGCTAATCCGCCGGTTCTCAACCGACCTTAAGAGCGATTGGTAAGAAGCCGAAAAAGCCGCTACACCTTCCTTTTCCAATTCATCGGTTATCATTTGGAGTGAGATTCCGATTGATTCAAGTTCTTTGAACAACCCGGCTGCCTCATCGAGCGCCTGGCGGATTCTCACAGTCGCTTCTCCGTGATCCAAGAAGGCTGTAAGCGTCATCGGCGGTACGGTATTCACACTATCCGGAGCAATCAGTTCTTCCACATACAGAACATCCCGGTAGTCTGGATTCTTTGAGCTGGTGGAAGCCCATAATGGTCGCTGCACCTGCGCGCCATGTTGTTGTAGCCTGACAAATCTCTCGGTGGCAAATTTTTCTTCAAACAGACGATAAGCCAGTCGCGCATTTGCGATCGCTGCTTTGCCAGCCAATCTGTTCTGATCTTCAGAGGATAATATGCCTTCAGCAACAAGCTTCTCCAATATGCCATCTATTTTCGTGTCCATACGCGAAACAAAAAACGATGCGACAGAAGCGATATGAGCGATATCCTTGCCAGCCTGCAAACGGTCTTCAAGCCCCAAGAGATAGGACTCAATCACATCTGAGTAGCGTTCGATCGAAAAGATCAGCGTGACATTCACATTGATGCCTGCCGCGATAGCTTTTCGAATCGCAGGGATGCCCTCCCGCGTGGCGGGTATCTTAATCATCAGGTTGGGTTTTCCAACGCGCCGCCACAGTTGTTCGGCGTTCTCCAGCGTGGCAGCGGAGTTATTCGCCAGCAGCGGGCTGACCTCCAGGCTGACGTACCCATCTTTGCCAGTGGTAGTCTCGAATACCGGTGAAAAATACCCCGCAGCAGTGGAAATATCCTCAACTGCTAGCTGCCAGAAGATCTCTTCGGCGTTTTTCCCCGCCCATGCCATGGGTTTTAGCGTCACATCGTAATCTTTCGAGTTAGCGATTGCTTTTTCGAAAATACTTGGATTAGAAGTGATACCTTTGATCTGGCCCTGTTGGATCATACGGAGGATGCTGCCATCCTCAAGCTTCTTCCTCTCAATGTTGTCGTACCACATTGACTGACCGATCGATTCCATCTGCTGGATTAAATTCATCGCTCTGCTTTCTATATCAAATTTATATCTTTCCGTTCTCTTCGATCGAACGCACCTTCTCAAACCTACGTACGAAACGCTCTTCAGTCTGGAATTCCGCGGTTAAGAACGCCTTAACAATTTCCTTAACCAGTTCAATTCCCAGGATGCGGCTGCCAATGCAAAGCACGTTCATGTTATCGTGCTCTACACCCTGGTGGGCGGAATACGTGTCGTGGCAAACGCAGCCATAAACGCCTTTTATCTTGTTCACAGCGATACACGCTCCCACACCTGACCCACAGATCAGAACCCCGCGTTCTGCTTTCTTCTCGACGATCATTTTCCCCAGCTTAAATGCAAAATCCGGGTAATCTACCGGTTCCTGGTTGTATGTGCCCAGATCAATGACATCATGACCTAATGCTTGAACCAGGTTGATGACATCGTCTTTGATCAGAAACCCGGCGTGGTCAGCTGATATTGCTATGCGCATGGATACCTCTTTTGTTCCAGTAGTTGTTTTGCCTGTTCATAAACATTTTCCACGGTAAATCCGTATTCTTGCAATATTGTTTGATACGGAGCCGATGCCCCGTAACCCTCAATACTCAGAACAATTCCTTCGTCTCCTACGTACTTCTCCCAGCCCATGGCGATCCCCATTTCAACCGCCAGGCGTTTTTTGATACCTTCAGGCAACACCTTTCGCCTGTACTCAGTCGATGTGGCATTGAATAACTCCCAACTTGGGAACGAAACGACACGCACACAATGATTCTCCTCCACCAGTCGCTTAGCAGCTTCGACCACCAACTGTACCTCTGATCCGGAGGCCATCAGGATAATCTCTGGTTCACCATCACCGAAATCAGCCAGCACGTAGGCTCCATTCAATAAACCTTCGGCGGAAGCGAATTTGCCCCTATCCAGCGTAGGAACTGCTTGCCGTGTGAGCGCAAGCAGGGTTGGTCCATTCTTACGTTCGATAGCTGCTTTCCATGCGTAACTTGTCTCATTCGCGTCAGCCGGTCGAATGACCACCAGGTTGGGAATGGCGCGCAGAGCAGCCAGGTGCTCAATTGGCTGATGTGTGGGGCCGTCCTCGCCTAGGCCAACACTGTCGTGTGTCATGACCCAAATCGAATGCAAGTGGGAAAGTGCCGAAAGTCTGATCGCGCCGCGCATGTAATCGGTGAAGATCAAAAAGGTCGCACCATAAGGCAGAAACCCACCGTGATACGCCATCCCATTGACGATCGCGCCCATGCCGTGCTCACGCACCCCAAAATGCAGGTACCGCCCGCCCGGGTTGTCAACCTGGAAAGCGCTGCTTTTCTTGATCCATGTATTGTTGGAGGGCGTCAGGTCAGCCGAACCACCGACCAATTGCGGAAAACCCTCCGCCAGCGCATTGATAATCTGGCCGGATGCCGCCCGGGTTGCCATACCCTTTTCGTCGGCTGGGAACAGGGGCAGTTTTACCTCCCAGTTTTCGGGATATACCCCTTCCATACGCTGCTTGAATTCGATCCACTCGCTTGGATTCTTGCCCGCATAATCATTTGATTCGCGTTCCCATTTGAGAGCTGCTTCGTGACCTTTCCGACTAATTTCATGATAGAAGTTTTTAACCTCTTCAGGAATGTAAAAATCAGGTTCCACCGGCCAACCCAAATTGATTTTTGCGGCTCGCAGTTCCTCCACACCTGGGGGTTCGCCGTGCGCCTTTGCGGTATCCTGCCTGGTCGGCAAGCCATAGCCAATATGCGTGCGGCAAACGATAAGCGAGGGTCGCGGGTCAGCTTTCGCCAGCTTGATGGCTGTGTCGATCGCCTCCACGTCATTACCATCTCCCACGCGCAATACCTGCCAACCATACGCTTCAAAGCGCATCGCCCGATCTTCTGTAAAGCTCAGGTCAGTGGAGCCGTCAATCGAAATGCGATTGTCATCATAATAATAGATGATCTTTCCAAGTTTTAAATGCCCGGCGAGCGATGCGGCTTCAGAACTTACGCCTTCCATCAGGTCGCCGTCGGTCACGATCCCATAGATGTAATGATCAACCAGCTTGCCGCCGGGTTTATTATATCTTGCAGCCAGCATCGCTTCCGCAATCGCCATGCCCACACCGTTCGCGAATCCTTGCCCTAGAGGACCTGTGGTGGTCTCAACGCCGGGAGTAAGCCCATATTCAGGATGCCCCGGAGTACGCGAGCCCCATTGCCGGAAATTCTTCAATTCTTCAAGTTGCAGGTCAAAACCTGTTAAGTGCAACAGACTGTAAAGCAGCATCGAACCATGCCCGCCCGAAAGGACGAACCGGTCACGGTTCCACCAGTGTGGGTTTGTCGCATCAAATTTCAAATGCCTTGTCCAGATGGTATACGCAATGGCAGCGGTACCCATCGGCAGTCCCGGGTGTCCGGAATTGGCTTTTTGCACGCCATCTGCGGATAAGAAACGAAGTGTATTTATGGCTGATTGTTCCAGGTTATTCATCATCCCTCCATTCTTCCTTACCAAATTTTACCATTGCCAACAGCAAAGCCGGGCAGTGGTGCACCCGGCTTAGAAAACTTTTGGTAATCCTTAGATCTTTGCTCCCTTCAACCGTAGGCTGTTGGTTACCACGAACAAGCTGCTGAATGCCATCGCGCCTGCTGCTAACATCGGGTTCAGAAAGCCAAGTGCGGCTACCGGGATCAGGACCACATTATAAATGAACGCCCAGAACAGATTCTGCCGGATCGTACGCAACACGCTTCTGGAAAGCATGATCGCTTTGCTAACCCCCAACAGATCACCGCCAATCAGCGTAACAGGCGCTGCGGCCATCGCTACATCAGTACCCGTTCCAATCGCGATCCCCAGGTCAGCCTGCGCCAGAGCCGGCGCGTCATTGATCCCATCACCCACCATTGTGACGATCTTGCCGGCGGTTTGCAGCTTTACGATCTCCGCGTTTTTCATATCCGGTAACACGCCCGCAATGATTTTGTCTACGCCGGCTTTCTCGGCAATTGCCTTGGCGGTTTGCGGATTATCCCCCGTGAGCATGATCACTTCCAGCCCGGACTCTTTTAGCAGTTCGATGGCTGCACGCGAACTTTCCTTGATCGTATCCGCGACCGCAATGAAACCTGCCAGTTCACCATCAACAGCTGTGTACATGACCGTCTTTCCCTGATTTTGGATCGCTTCAGCCTCGGCCAGAACGGATTCCAGGTCAATGCCTTCTTCCTGCAGGTAATTGGCGGTACCCAGCAACACCAGTCTGTCTTCGACCTCAGCCTTCACTCCTTTACCTGGGACTGCAACAAAACCAGCTGGCTCAGCCAGAGTCAACCCACGGTTGCCGGCTTCAGCCATTATGGCTTCTCCGAGTGGATGCTCGCTCCCCCGCTCAACGCTCGCCGCAATTCTAAGCAATTCATCACTGTCGATCGAGGTCAACGCAGAATGCACATCCGTCACCTCTGGTCGACCCTTTGTGATAGTACCTGTCTTATCCAGCACTACCGTGTCAGTCTTACCGGCACGTTCCAACGCTTCGCTCGATCTAAATAGGATGCCAGCTTCTGCTCCCCTACCGGTACCCACCATGATCGCCGTTGGCGTTGCCAATCCCATCGCACATGGGCAAGCAATCACTAGCACCGCTACCATATTGATGAGCGCCCTGGTAACGCCTGTGGTCCCTTCCATTTGAGCGGCTGCAGGATCAAGTAATAACCATGCAAGAAATGTGAGAGTGGCAATGCCGATCACAATGGGAACGAAGATTGCGGAGATTTGATCGGCCAACTTCTGGATCGGCGCTTTGGTCTCCTGTGCTTTTTCCACCAGGTGGATGATTTGTGAAAGCAAGGTGTCTTTTCCAATCCGCAGCACATTCACTTTCAATAAGCCAAATTTATTCAACGTGGATCCGACCACTTCATCCCCAATCGTCTTTTCAACCGGCAAGGACTCGCCGCTGATCATGGATTCGTCCACCTGTGTGGCTCCCTCGATGATCACGCCATCGATCGGGATCATTTCACCAGGTCTAATCAGCAGTGTGTCACCAACCACGACATCCTGTAACGGGATCTCCACTTCTTTTCCATCCCGGATCACACGTGCAAATTTGACTTTGAGCGCTTTGAGCTTCTTGATTGCTTCGCTGGTGTTGCCCTTCGCCCGCGCTTCGAGAAACTTCCCAAGCCGGACAAGGGTAATGATCACCGCGGCTGTCTCAAGATAAGGATGCCCAGGTATCAATCCAAATATGATAGGAATCGAGTAAACGTACGCAACCGTTGAACCCAGCGCGATCAGTACATCCATATTCGCGCTGCCATTGCGCAAGGCTTTGTAAGCACCTACGTAGTACTGTCCGCCCACATAGAATTGAACCGGGGTCGCCAAAACCAACAGCAGGTAATTTAGCCACGAGCTGTCTGCAATTGAGTGAGGTAATAATCCCAGGTCTCGACCCATCGATAACAGGAAAATTGGCAGAGTCAGAACGATTCCCACGATGAGCAGTTTTTTCTGATGGTTAGTTTCTTTTTGCCTGGCGCGAGTCTCCTCGTCGCCTTCATCATCCTCAAGAGGCATTACCTTGAATCCCAGCGACCCAATTTTATTAGTGATTTCAATCGCAGAGATCATGGTTGAGATGTGAGTCACGCTGACCCTGGTCAACCCCACATGAGCGCTTACTTTCCGTACCCCTTCCAATTGCATCAGGCTTTTCTCAATGCGCAATGCGTCGGCATTGTCACTCAACTGAGGGACAACAAAAACAGTTTCAACCTCCGATATGCCGTATCCAGCTCTTTCGATGCGTTCAATGATCTTTTCAACGGATAATGATTGTTCATCGTACCCGATGGTGGCTTTTTCGGTGACAAGATTAACCACCGCTTCATTCACACCATCCAGTTTCTTGACATTTCTTTCGATTGTGGCAACACAATTTGCACAGGTCATACCGGTGATCGGTAAGATGACCTTGTTCATGGATGGTTTTTCCTTTCTCCCCGCAGGCCTACAGTGTTTTTTCTACCGGATAGTTAATTTCCGCCAGTAAAGTCTCTATCGATTCTGTCGTGGCAGGCGCAGAATACTTTAAGCTGACTTCTTTCTTCTCGACATCGACTGCAACAGATTCTACCCCGTCCAGATCGCCTAATTCCATTTTGATCGTGTGGGCGCAATGCATACAATTCACACTGGGTACCAGATACTTGATCGTTTCCATCTCACTCTCCTTTGCACATAACAATAAGACTAATTTTGTCGAATTATAACCCAAATAGCTTGACAAGCACACCAAGAATCTATAGGATTTAACAAAGGATTAATATATGACTTTAGCGGGCAAAACCATCCTTATCACAGGTGCAGCACGCAGATTGGGTGCGGAAATAGCACTTTTCTGTGCACAAAATGGGGCTGATATTATCATTCATTACCATACTTCAGAAACCGAAGCATCGGAAATTAAAGCCCGTATCACTGCACTTGGAAGACTGTGCTGGACAGTACAAGCCGACCTGAACAACACCAACGCGGTCGTGCGCATGTATGAGGCGGCAAACAAGTTCTCACCGATTGCCGCGCTGATCAATAACGCTTCCATCTTCAAACCCGGCGGGATGATGGAATCCAACCTCGAAGACTGGGAGACTGCCCTACGTGTTAACCTCACGGCGCCATTTGTTCTCACGCAGGCATTCGCTAAACACTACTCCGACCCGCAGGTCGGTAGAGTGGTCAACCTGGTGGACTGGCGCGCACTTCGTCCGGGTAAGGATCATTTTGCTTACACGATCAGTAAAGCGGCTCTGGTCGCTTTGACCAAATCAACTGCGCTTAACCTTGCGCCGCGCATTATCGTAAATGCCATTGCCCTCGGCGCGATCTTGCCGCCTGAGAATGAGCCGCCGAGTCCAAACATCCTCAAGCATGTACCCATGAACAGGTGGGCTGGCTTGGAAGAATTTCTGTCAGCAATTAAATTCTTGCTCGATGGACCTGAATATATTACCGGTGAAGTGATCCACCTGGACGGCGGACGCCACCTGGTTTGAAAAAGGAGATTATATGGATGAGATTTTTATCGAAGATCTATTAATTCGCAGTGTGATCGGAATAACCGACCGCGAAAGAGAACAGCCGCAGGACATCCTGGTCAACATCACCATTTACACCGATACCACCAAGGCTGGCGAGTCAGACGATGTCAACGACAGCGTCAATTACCGAAGTGTTGCAAAATCGGTACTGGCACACACCGAAAAGGTGAACCGCTTCACCGTCGAAGCGCTGGCTGAGGATATCGCGAAGATCTGCCTGGAATACCCAGATATCTTTGGTGTGAAGGTGCACGTCGCCAAACCTGGCGCGGTGCGCTTTTCAAGATCAGTCGGCGTTTCTATCACCCGCATGCGTAGCAAGTAAAAATGAACGACGTCTATCTGCTTTTGGGCTCCAATATCGACCCCGGAAAGAATATTCAGCGTGCAATACGGGCGTTAGAGATGTCGAATATATTGGAGCTTCAGCGCATTTCCTCCACCTGGTTGACCAAAGCCGTGGGCAGCGACGCAGATGATTTTCTTAACTTGGCTGTAAATATCCACACCAACTGCGAACTGGATTGCTTGAAAGAAATGGTTATAGGCGAGATCGAAAAACAGCTTGGTCGTGTGCGCACAGAGGACAAATACGCCCCCCGCACGATCGACCTGGACGTGATCGTTTTCAATGACCAGGTTATCGACAGTGATATTTTTAATCTCGACCACATCATCCTACCGATGGCTGAACTGTTACCTGAGCTTCATTCACCTGAACTGGACTGTACTTTGTGGGAGTTGGCAGAGAAGAGGGAAAAACAAACCCAAGCCGTTAAAATGACTTGATCACGCTTTGCGATCGAACAGGTCGTTCACCATGCTCCCCAACAACCGGCTATTTTCTGATCGACCGAATAGTTGAGGATAATCTCGTATCAATTCATCGTACATGCTGCGTGCTCGAAGCAACGTGACTTCTGCTATTCCATTGCTTATGAGCAATTCTTTCATCAGGAATACATCCGCTGCGGAGAAAGGTTTATGCGTGACCCAATATTGCCGGAATTCCGGTAGATGTTCCAGGGCGTAAATAATTGGGTATGTCTTTTTCCGTTCCAATAGATCGCTGGCAACCGATTTACCTGTTTGGTGATTTTCACCGAAAATACCCAGGTAATCATCCTGCACCTGGAATGCAGCGCCAAGTAGACTGCCATAAGCTTCAAATTTGTCGATTTCCGTCATATTCCTGCCTGCAATGATGGCAGCCAGCGCGAAACTTGCTTCGAACAACGCACCTGTCTTACCCCGGACCATCTGCCAATAAGCCGATAATGATATATTCTCAGCCTGTTCAAAAGCCAGGTCAAGATATTGTCCGGTGGTTAAGTTGAGTGTCGCGGCGTTTAATTTGCTTAACGTCAATAAAATGAGCTTCTCTTCTATATCCAATCGCTGAATTTCCAGAAAAGCTGTAGCGAGCAAGGCATCCCCAGTGTTGATGGCTTGCGCTTCGCTCCATTTCACCCAAATGGTCGGCCTTCCGCGCCGTGTTTCACTGTGATCCTGAATATCATCGTGCACCAGCGAGAAATTGTGCACCAGTTCAATTGCAGCAGCAGCAGGTACGGCTTTATGCCAATCTCCGCCCAAAGCGTGACATGCCGACAACGTAAAGAGTGGCCTCAAACGCTTGCCGGCTGTTTTACCGGACATGCGCTCCCCTTCCCATCCCATCTGGTAATCAATAATTCCCTGAAAATCCTCTGGTTTGTTCTGGAAGAACAATTTTACACAAGCCCGCAGCTCCATATCTACTGCTGAGAGCATGTCCTGTGCCAACTTGTCATCGTTCATGGATCAATTTGTCCGTTTGCGTATATGCTTTCCGGTAATCTCGGTGACTGTAGAGGCACCCAAAGAAAACATTGTAACGCTCAATTCGTGCTGAATCGCCCTAATCTTTTTGACCACCGCTTCAGTGGATTCATTTGCCGCGATCAAGAATGGTCGGGCTATTCCGGCCAGGTTCGCGCCCAATGCTATGGCCTTGGCAATTTCAACCCCGTTACTGATACCGCCCGAACCTACCAGTGGGAGATCGGGCAGAGCGGAGCGAATCTCTTTCACGGTTTCTGCTGTCGGAATGCCCCAATCCCTGAACAAGCTGGCTATGCGCATCTGGCTG
>JBCFBD010000042.1:0-22841 GCA_038562455.1 Anaerolineaceae bacterium
GGCTTGCGCGAACCCTCACCGCGCAGACGGGGGAAAAGCGGCACAGCTTTGCCGCGATTCACCCTACTGTAGATCAGGGTGACCGCTAGCGTACAGAGTAACTGGATGACTGAAAGCAAGGCAGCCATTGGTAAGTTGAGGTAGCGCAACGCCTCGGTGTAAATGGCGACCTCCAGCGTCTGGTATACCGGGCCACCAAGCATAAGGATGACGCCGAAACTGGCAAAATCGAAAAGAAAGACCAACAAGGCTGCCGAAAGGATGGGGCGGCGCAAAAGCGGGAGGGTCACCGAGGTGAAGGTTCGCCAGGGCGACGCGCCTAATACGCCGGCGGACTCTTCCAAGCGCGGGTCCAATTGCCCCCAGGCACTGCCCACCACACGGATGACAATGGCGATGTTGTAAAAGACATGCGCCACCAGGATGGCGGTGAAGGTATTGAGGAAAGTTAGCGGCGGGACTGCTTCACCGGTTAAACGCATGAGCAGCACATTGAGCCAGCCGCGCGGTCCGAGTAGGGAGTTGAAAGCAGCCGCAGTCACTACAGTCGGCAGGATGAAAGGCAGCATGGTAAGGGTGCGCAGCAAGCGCTTGCCCGTGAAATCGAACCGCGAAAACACGTAAGCAGCGGGCAGCCCGAAAACCAGGGTCAACAGTGTGGAAAGCAGCGCCTGGTAAAAGGTAAAGAAGAGTGGCTGCCAGATGGCAGCAGTGATGATTTCCCCACTGCGAGAGAACATGGTATTGAGGATCACCAACAGAGGGTAGAAGAAGAACAGCGCGAACATGGCCAGCGGGAGCACCCACAGGAGCAGTCCAGTACGTTCAAAGAAAGCCCGCGCCATGCGAAGCGTGCTCACTTGAGCATCACCTCGCTCCAATCGCGAATCCACTGGTCTCGGCGTGCAGCGATGAGCACCGGGTCGAGTTCCGCCGGTTCATCCGCCATGTCTGCGTAGCGTAAAAATTCCTCGGGCAACGCAGCATTCGGGTTCACCGGGTAAACGAACATCTGCAGGGGTAGATCCTCCTGGAAGCGTGGGCTGAGCATGAAGTCTATGAAACGCTGGGCGAGCTCGAGCTGTCCAGTGTCCTTCAAGATCCCGGCATACTCCACCTGGCGGAAGCAGGTATTCGGTGCGGTGATTGACGCGGTTGGCGCTTCGGCGAGCGGCTGGCTGGCGTAGAACACTTCAGCCGCCGGGCTGGTAGCGTAAGAAACGACCATCGGCTGCAACCCATTGCCTGAGGACGCTGAGAAGTTGGTGTAGTAGGCGGTTTCCCAATCATTGACCACCACCACTCCGTTAGCTTTGAGCGCGCGCCAGTAATCCAGGTAGCCCTCCTCTCCGTACTCAGTGATGGTCGCCAGCAGGAATGCCAGACCGGGCGATGAGGTGGCGGGGTTTTCGACCACCAGCAACCCTTCACCCTGCACACTGCCGTAAGCGGGTTTGGCAAGGTCCTCCAGGCTGGCGGGCACAGTCAGACTGCTGGCGGCAAACCAGGCGCGGTCGTAGTTGATACACACGTCACCGTAATCGATCGGCGTGACCACACTCGAAAGCGCGCGTTTGAATTCTTCAGGAATTTCCGATAAAGCTGGTGAGGTATAAGGCTCAAAGATTTCCTCCTGCACAGCGCGAGAAAGAAAAGTGTTGTCTACCCCATAGAACACATCGGCTTCAGGAGCATCCTGCATGAGAATGGCGCGGTTGAGCGCCGCCCCGGTATCGCCAGATTTCAGAAACACGAGCTGGACATCATTTTCGGTTTCAAATTCCCGCACCACATCCTCTGAAACGGCGAAGGAATCGTGAGTCATGATGGTCAAGGTCACAGGCTCCCTCGGCGGTGCAGTGGTCGGCGCATTAGAACAAGCGGTCAGGAGCAGTATGACCGCCGCCAAGGATCCAAGAATAGATTTACTCATCTCTGTAACCCGTCCTTTCATGGATACAAATAAGTGTGCCGCTTTGTATTTCGATACGCGCGGTAGTGCCGGTCATGCGATTGCTGATACCCCGGGTATGGTTAAACGCGAGGTTTTCATTGTTGAGGGGGTACTCCAATCCGTTGGTGGTGATGCCTTTAACAAGCGGTGAAAGAGGAAGCAGCGACACGGTATCACCCAGTTCGCCTAGCAGCTCAATCCACTGCCTTACCATCAACACCTCCTGGCGGCCGTCCTCAATGCGCGCGTCAATTTTGGCGAGTTGCGGCAAGTTGAGAAGAAAGATATTGGCGAGTGTTTGATCGAGCCTGCCACCCAGCGCAGCGGTGACGATGATGTGCCGCGGGTTAGCAGCCGCAGCGGCGACCAGTGCCAGTTCGAGATCGGTCTCGTTCTTGTCCTGCGGGAAGCGGCGCACCTCGGCGGCTTGTTGCTCCGCCCAGCGTACCTGCCCTGGGGTCACGGAATCAAGGTCTCCAATGAGCAGATCAGGCTTGAGATCAAGCGCTTGAATATGAGCCAATCCGCCGTCCGCGGCGATGATCATATCCGCCTGCGTCGCAAGCCGCCTGATCCATGCTTGATGATGCAGGCTGCCGTTGGCGAATATCAGAATGGTCTGTTCAGACATAAAACTGCCCTCCACCGGGGAGGGCAGTGCAATCGTTCATCAATCCCTCCGCCGGCATGATCCGGATCAGGTAATGCGGGTCTAGGGCGTACTCCCTACTCTCAGCCTGGTGCGTCGGGCTCCCCGTGTGTCAATCTAAAAGCAGTATAGACGTCACGCGCGACCCTGTCAAGGTCTGGCGGAAGGTCTGGCGGAAGGTCTGGCGGAAGTGTGTTAGCGGAAGTGATCAGGCTTTCTTGGAATCCATTTCAAATCCCGGAATGCGCGTTTTGCGCTCGAGGTATTTCAACCCCCAGTTGAGAATAAATACCATCACCAGGTAGACCACCGCCACCGCCAGGTAACTGCCGATTGGGTCGTAAGTGACGGTCGCCGCGCGCTTAGCCTTGGCCATAAGGTCCTGCACGGCGATGAGGAAGACCACGGCAGTGGTTTTCAGTAGCGAGATGGGTTCGTTGGACCAGGCAGGGATCATCAAGCGCAGCGCCTGCGGTAAAATGACATACCAAATGGTCTTCCAGCGGGAAAGCCCAATCGAGCGTCCGGCGGTCATTTGCGATGCACCGATCGCCTGGATCGACCCGCGGAAGTACTCCGCCTGGTACGCCGCGCTGTTGAGCCCCAGCGCCAGGTATGCAGAAAGGGTCTGCGATAAGGTGAGTCCCAGTGAAGGTAATCCATAGTAAATGAGGAAAAGCTGTACCAGCAGAGGGGTGCCGCGGAAAAGCTCAATGTAACCGATAGCAAAGGCTTTCAGCCAACGCGGACCGTACGCCCGCGCCAGCGCGAGCAGCAGACCCAGCACAAACCCAATCGCCAACCCGACCACAGTGAGCTCGATGGTCACGCCGGCGCCTTTGATGAAATCAGGCAAGAAACGCTGGAAAAGCCGCAGCCAATCCACGGTTAATTACCTTCCTCTTTCTTGCCGTACAATTCGGTGATCTTCCACAGGAACTCGCGCGTGCGTTCGTTTTTTGGGTGATAGAACAGGTCGTTGGGCGAACCTTCTTCCACGATGCTGCCCTTTTCGAGGAAAACAATACGGTCAGCCACCTCGCGCGCAAAGCCCATTTCGTGGGTCACCACCAACATGGTCATACCTTCGAGTGCAAGCTTGCGCATTACCTCCAGTACCTCGCCGATCAGTTCGGGGTCAAGCGCGGAGGTCGGCTCATCGAACAGCATAATGCGCGGGTCCATCGCCAGGGCGCGGGCGATCGCCACCCGTTGCTGCTGACCGCCGGAAAGTTGACCCGGGTAATGCCCGGCGCGGTCAGCCAGCCCGACGCGATTCAATTCTTGCATTGCCTTTTCACGGGCGGCTTCTGGCTTCATATGCCTGACCCGAGTGAGCCCAAGCATCACGTTATCCAGCGCGGTGAGGTGATTGAAGAGCAGGAAGTTCTGGAACACCATGCCGATATGCTGGCGCACCTTATCCTCATCACAACCCTGGGCGGTGATCTCCATGTCGTCCAACCAGATCTGCCCGGAATCCGCGTAGGTGAGCAGGTTGACGCAGCGCAGCAGTGTACTTTTGCCAGTACCGCTGGGACCAATGATGACGATCGTGTCACCCTCATTCACCACCAGGTCAATATCGTGAAACACCACGTTATCACTGTATTTCTTGGTCAGGTTCTTGATCGTGAGGATCGGTTTTGACATGTTCTTACTCCAGGTCATGGATTGGCGGGAATGCGCAGTTGCTGTTCCAGTCTATCCAGCAGACGATTGGTTACGAAAACCAGGACGAAGTAGATCACTGCGGCGGCGGCATATGCCAGGAAAGGCTGCTGGGTGCTTGCGCTGATCAATTGCGCTCGGCGTAAAATCTCAGGCACGCCCAACGCGTAAACCAGCGATGAATCTTTAATCACAATGGCCGCCTCATTGGACCAGGGCGGGATAGCCAGGCGCAGGGTCTGCGGCAGAATGACCGAACGAATGGCCTGGGTTCTACTCATGCCGATGGCGCGCGCCGCCATCATCTGCCCGCCGCTGACGGATAGAATCGCGCCGCGAATGATCTCCATCTGATATGCACTACTAACGATACCCAATGAAATTGAGCCTGCCCAGAATGGGGAGAGATTGATGCCACCGGAGACAATGAAGTACAAAATAAAAAGCAAAACAATGGGTGGGATGCCGCGCATAGCGGTGCTGTATAACGAGGTGAGCCACTTGGTCACCCTGCCGGAATACACGTTGAGCAACGCAAACAAGGTGCCGAAGAGTAAACCCGTGGGCAGCGCGATCAGCGTGACGCCGACGGTATAGGCGGTGCCAGAAGCGATGTATTGTAGAAACCCGGCTACATCCACTGGTCTTACTCCTCGTCCGGGATGGTCATGTTATCCTATAATTATCACTAAAAATGGGGGATGAATGCCAGAGTGACAGGCATTAATCCCCCAGACTTCAATCTAATACGAGCTACTCGCTAAAATACTTCATCGCGAGGGTGTCGACAAATCCTTCTGTCTGCAGTTCCTTGAGGATGCGATTGACTTCGTCCTGCAAGTCCTTATCACCTTCAGGGATGACGATATTCAGCGGTCCAGTGGAGAGGACACCGTGGTAGACAATGGTCATGCCGCCGAACTGGCTCACCACAGCCTGCGCAGGAACGTAGTCTGCCATCAGCACTTCGATGCGGCCAGCTTGCAGATCAAGGGCGGCCTGGTCAACGCGCTCGTAGCGGAAGTAGTTACCCTCAGGCAATAAACCGGGTGTGACCAGGTTGTCGGTGATCCAGCCATCCTGCACGGTGCCGGATTGGGCACCAACCACATAGTTGGCGAGGTTCATCGGATCGCTCAGGTCGCCAGTGAAACCCTCAAGCACGGTGAAAGAGTCTTCAGTAGTGTAGTAGGCGTCGGTGAAATCGACCGATTTGTCGCGCTCTTCATCGTAGTTGAAGGCAGCGATGGACATGTCGATCTTGCCTTCCTGCACGGCGGCGATCAGACTGTCAAAAGGCATATCGACCCACTCGACCGTGACCCCCATGCGCTTGCCGATCTCGTTCATCAGTTCGACATCAAAACCGGTGGTGACACCTGCTTCATCCACATATTCGAAGGGTGGGTAATCCGCTGATGTGCCAACGACGACCTTACCGGCTTCCTTGATCGCTGCAAGGTGGTCAGCTGAGGAATTGCAGCCTACAGCAGACAGCGCGAGAGCGAGTACCACAACGAGCAATATCAGGCGTTTCATATTTCCTCCGTAAGGTATTTACAACAGGATTGACATAAGTATTATATAACATAAGACATTCTGCATACGCGCCATTAATGGGGAAGTGTTTCTCCAGTATAATAACCGCGTAGGTTTCACCACCTGTGACAGGGAGTCAGTATTGCCCTCATTAATCGAATTTGACCACGTCACGTACCACCATCCCGGCAGCGAACCCTCCTCCCCTCCTGCATTAAACGACATTTCCATCCGCATTGAACCGGGCGAATGGGTCGCCATCGTCGGGGCGAACGGGTCGGGCAAAACCACTTTTGCGCGCCATTGTAACGCGCTGCTGTTGCCCACGCACGGGCAGGTGCTGATCGATGGAAAAAGCACACTGCAGAACGCGAACCTGCCGCTGATACGCGCGCGCATCGGTATGGTATTCCAGAATCCAGAAGATCAGATCGTTGCCACATTAATCGAAGAAGACACCGCTTTCGGACCTGAGAACCTGATGATACCGCCCATGCAGATCCGCGAACGGGTGCAATCGGCTCTGACCATTGTGAAAATGGAAGGCAAGAAAGACCAGCCGCCACACCTGCTTTCAGCTGGGCAAAAACAGCGCGTGGCGCTGGCAGGGGTACTGGCCATGCAGCCCGAGTGCGTCATCTTTGATGAGTCTACGGCGATGCTTGACCCCCGTGGGCGGCAGGATGTGCTGGCAGAAATGCAAAGCCTGCATGAGCGCGGTATTACCGTGCTGTTCATCACACATTTTATGGAGGAGGCTGCGCGCGCCGACCGCGTGCTGGTGCTGAACAGCGGCGACCTGGTCTACGACGGCACGCCGCGCGAACTATTCGCGAACCAGACCTTGCTGACCGATTGCGGACTTGAACAACCCTCTACCCTGCTACTGCTCAATATGATTCGCAACCTGGATCCCAGGCTCGCGCACGTTTCCACCGATTTTGAGCAGGCATTGGAGGATATTCCGGATTACGACGGCGATTTCATTTGCAACGGCCAGATCGCAGCGACGGCTAAATCTGAGCCGTTGATCGCTGTGGAAAACCTGGACCATTTTTACCTGCGCAACACACCGCTCGAACAGCAATCACTTTTTGACATTAACCTCGAAGTGCAAAGCGGGTTGGCGCACGGTTTTTGCGGCGCCACCGGGTCAGGAAAATCCACCCTGCTGCAGCACCTCAATGGACTATACCGCCCGCAGAAAGGCGAGGTGCGCATCGGGCAGTTCGCATTATCAGACCCCAACGTGGACATCAAGCAGGTCAGACGTTACGCGGGGCTGGTGTTTCAAAACCCTGAAATCTATTTTTTCGAGCAGTATGTGGGAGACGAGATCGCCTATGGACCCAAGATGCTCTATGGCAGAGAGGGGTTGGCAAAGCGGGTGCGCGAAGCCATGGAGCTGGTGGGGTTGGATTTCGAGAAGTTCAAGGACCGCATCACCTACACACTTAGCGGCGGAGAAAAACGCAAAGTCGCCCTGGCTTCTGTACTGGCGTTAAATCCGAGGCTGCTCATATTGGATGAACCGACCGCAGGTCTCGACCCGGCGTCCAGGCGCAACGTGCACAGCATTCTGCAGAACGCCCGCATCAAAGGCAGCGAGTTAATCCTCAGCTCACACAGCATGGGCGACATTACAGAACTAACTCAGAATTTGACCATCCTTAGCAGCGGTAAGGCGCTGCGCACGGGCAACACGGCTGACCTCTTCAATGATGCGCAACTGATTAACGAGGCTTCACTCGGTCAGCCTTCGGTGGTCAGGTTGGCGGTGCGCATGCGCGAACGCGGCTGGCCGATCCCGCAGCGAGTGGTCAAGGCTGAACAGTTGTTCAATGCGTTGGCAGCGATGAATGGAGGACAAGCTCATGGATGAGTTCGACTTCCTTTCCCGCGTGCCGCTTGGGCAGTACATGCCCACCCACTCGATCCTGCACCGCGCCGCACCGTTGACCAAGATGGTCGCATTTGGCGCTCTGCTGATCGCCATCATGTTCACACCCTCCCGCGTTGGGCTGATCGCCGGTGTGGGCGTCATATTGATGCTGATCATGCTATCAAAGGTCAATTTAGGCTTCGCACTTAAGGGGTTGCTGGCTCCGCTACCCTTCCTGGCGATCATTGCCGTAATACAAGTGTTCCTGTATTCATCCAAGCTCGACCCCACCACACTGGTCAGTATCGGCTGGTTCCATATCACACTTTCCGGCTTGTGGGCGGGCGCGATGCTGCTGATCCGCTTTAGTGCCATCATCCTGCTGCTCAGCCTGGCCGGTTTTGTCATTTCCACATCAGAACTGCTGCAGGGATTGACACGCACGCTCAGCCCACTCAACCGCATCGGCATCCGCACGATGGACTTCATCATGATCGTGCAAGTCACGCTGCGCTTTTTGCCATTCCTGGCGCAGAGCGCGGAGCGCATCGCCAAGGCGCAGGCGTCGCGTGGATCAGATTGGGGTGTGAAGAAAAAAGGGTTGGTCAACCGCATTCGGCAGGTTGTGCCAATGATCATCCCGCTATTCATCACCAGCCTGCGCCGCTCGGAAAACCTGGCACTGGCGATGGACGCGCGTGCTTATGGTGTGTACGGCAGGCGCACCAGCATGGTGGAATCGCACCTTACCTGGCAAGACATTGCCGCCATCATTTTAAGCATCATGGTCTCACTGGCGATTTTCATCGTGTGAGACCATTGGCATCGTACGAATTTCCGTTATCTTATTCCAGGTTCGAGCCTTTACGCTTGCCCACGGCAAATTGCCGGTAGGCAGCCACGACAAGCAGGGTGATCACCGCCGAAACACCGGCTTCAGGCAACCCTGAGGTCACAGCGATGCCAGCCAGCGGCTTCCACAGATCTGAACCGAAGACCTGGGTCACGAGTGGGGTCTTACCAAAGAAGATACCCAGCGCACCGAGCACCAACACTGTGTTGGTAAGGCTGCCAGCGATACCGCTGGCGATGAGACCGACCACCGGCCACTTCTTCAACCCCATCCACACCAGCCAGGCAACCGGACCAATGAATAGACGCGGCAGCACAGCCAGCAAAGGATTGACGAACAGGGGATCGAGCACGCCGGTAGGGGCAATGGCAGCCTGCAGCATGCTAAAGAGGCCGAAGATCAAACCGATGCCCAACCCGACAATTGGGCCTTCGAGAATGGCACCAATGATGACCGGAACGTGCATGATGGTGAGGGAAATCCCGCCAAACCAGGGAATGAATCCCCAGTGGGTGAGACCGAGAAGAATGGTGATCGCTCCCAATACTGCGGTTACAACAATCTTACGGGTTCTGTTTTGTGCCATAATTTACTCCAGTAAGTCAAAGTCGAATAATGCTCAACGGTTGCCCATGAATTTTAGCACACCCAGGCCGGTATTGCTTTGAGAGATTCGCGGACTGCCGTAGTACTCGATCACCCCTGCGCCGCTGATGCTGGCGTTGAGGAAGTCCTTTGCCCACACGGTGGCGGAACCCACCCCGCTCAGGCGCAAGTCGGCGCGGTTGGTCTCGAGGCGTGCGGCGCGGAAGCCGCCCGCTCCGCTGAGGGTGAGGTTCAACTGGTCGACAGCGCCGGCAACATCTACCGAGCCGACGCCGGAAAGCGCGACATCGAGGGTGCCTGACTTGAGCGTACCGATCGTCAGTAAGCCCGGTCCGCTGATAGCCAGGGAAAGGCTGGGAGATTCGAGGCGCGGACAATCGAGGCTACCCACCCCGGCGATGGACAGGGCGCTGATCTCGCGCATCATCAGGCGGAAGCGGATCTTGTCGCCGCTCAATGTGCGGAACCCGGTCCAGTCCTTCCAGTCTTCGTCGTAATCGATGAGGAGCGTATTGTCTGTGACCGTGGTCTCGATCCTGGAGTGGATCTCGGGCTGGGCTTCGATGAAGAGTTCTTCGTGGTCGCCCTGCACCAGGTCGACCCTGCCCATCCCCTTGAACACGAGCGCGTTGAAACCGCTCACATCACGTCTTTCTTCGTTCAGGTACTGGTCGCTCATTTCGTCCTCCAAAACTAACAAATAGACTATAAGTTATCTAATATACGTGAAAATCGTGGGATGGGTTCATCCTCCCCCATCGCGAGCGGGTTTTCACTTATAATCAGGGCAGATCATTTCAAAAGGAGCGTTTATGACCACACAAGCAGTTCCCCGGTGGGATCTCAGCAACGTTTATCCATCGCTTTCATCAAAGGAATTCGAAGCGGATGCCATCAAAACAACTCAATTGATCACCGCGATGGAAGTATTGCTCAAGGAAAAAGCCTCGGGCATGACCGGTAAGGAGGAGGTGCGCGAGCTCACCACATTGGCACTGGAACTGATCGAGCGTTTTAATGAACTGCTGCTGACTGCCGGCACGCTGCGCGCCTACATCGAATCATTTGTTTCCACCGATAGTTACAACACCGAAGCGCTGCGCAAGGAATCGGAATTTGACCAGGTGTCGATGAAGATCAGTCAGCTGGAAGTGCTGGTGCTGGGCTGGATCGGCAAGGCTGCTGACAGGCTGCCGGAAATGTTCGAACATGAACCGAAACTGGAAGCACACCGCTACTTCCTGGAGGAGTACGCCCGCCAGAGCAAATACCTGATGAGCGAAGCCGAGGAAATGCTCGCCTCCGAGCTCAGCCTGAGCGGTTCGACCGCCTGGGGCAAACTGCAGGGAATAATCACCTCGCAGGCCAGCGCGGAAGTGGAGATCGACGGTGAGATCAAAAGGCTGCCTTCTCCCGCGCTGATCAACCTGCGTTCGCACCCTGACGGCGAAGTCCGCAAACGCGGTTATGAGGCAGAAGACAAGCTGTGGACTTCGATCAAGGTGCCGCTGGCAGCCGCGATGAACGGCATCAAGGGAGAGGTGAACGTGCTCAACCGCCGCCGCGGACGCGAGGACGCAGTGCACAGCGCGATCGACATGGCGCATATCGACCGCCAGACGCTGGAAGCGATGTTGGGTGCGATGCAGGATTCCTTCCCCATGTTCAGGCGATACTTCAAGGCTAAGGCAAAGCTGCTGGGCAAGGAGAGATTGCCCTGGTGGGACGTTTTCGCCCCGGTCGGTGAGATCAAATCCGATTACACGTTCGAAGAAGCCAAAGAGGTCGTGCTGACCAACTTCGGCGCGTTCGCCCCCGAGCTGCGCGCATTCGCGCAGAACGCGTTCGATCACCACTGGATCGACGCGGAGCAGCGTGACGGGAAACGCGGCGGCGCCTTCTGCATGGACGTGCCGGGTGTAGGTGAAAGCCGCATCCTCTCCAATTTTGACGGCTCCTTCGACCAGGTATCCACGCTGGCACACGAGCTGGGACACGGTTTTCACAACGATTGCGCGGTCAAAGCCGGAAAGACAGAGATTCAGAAGTTCACGCCCATGACCCTGGCGGAGACTGCCTCGATTATGTGCGAAACTATTGTGACTTCGGCGCTGATGAAAGAGGTCAAGAATCCGCTGGAAGAGCTCGCCATCCTAGAGAGCCAGATCAACGGTGACTCACAGGTGATCGTGGATATTTACTCGCGTTACCTGTTTGAGAAGGAAGTGTTCGAGCGCCGCGAGAAAGCCGAGCTGAATGCTGACGAACTGTGCGAGATCATGGAGAATGCGCAGAAAGCCACCTACGGCGACGGGCTGGATGAGCGCTACCTGCAAAAGTGGATGTGGACCTGGAAACCGCATTACTACTCTGGCGGGCTTTCGTTCTACAACTTCCCGTACGCCTTTGGTCTGTTGTTTGCCACGGGGCTGTATGCTATCTACCAGCAGCGCGGAACCGAGTTCGTGAAGGATTACATGGACCTGTTGGCGAGCACCGGCGAAGCTCCCGCGGCTGATTTGGCAGCGCGTTTTGGTATTGATATCCGCACACGCAAGTTCTGGGAAGACAGCCTGAAGATCGCTGAGAAACGGGTCGACCGCTTCTGCGAGATCGTTGGATAAGCAGTCTATCAGGGAGGAGCTATCCTCCCTGAATTATTTAACTGAATTATTTAACTTGCCCGTTCGATGGGTGTGGTTTATAATCCTGGTCATCAAGCGGGCATAGCATAGTGGTAGTGCGGTAGCCTTCCAAGCTACTTAGACGGGTTCGATTCCCGTTGCCCGCTCTAATCAGCCCTTCCAGGGCTCTTTTATTATGGGCGCTGAGAGGCTGAGCCTCCCAGCGCCAGGTCTTGATAATGGATAGTAAACAACAATGCAATCATGATGAAAACGATTCCAACTATGCAACTGAATCGATTCACGCCTGCATCGCACCTCCAGGCTGAGGCTCAGTACTTGGCGGCTAAATCTAACTTATATTCAATAAATTCGCGGCTGCGGTGCATACCGTTGCGCTCGTAGAAGCTGACCGCGTTTTCGTTCACGGCTGCCACACCCAGCGCGACCGAAGCGGCGCCGCGTTGCTGGAAGACATAAAACATGTGACGCAGGAGCAGCGACCCGAGCCCCTGGCCACGGTAGTCCTTGTGAAAGGCAAGCTGGCGAATCCATCCGCTGCCGCATTCCTCATACGAAAGTGCTGCTCCAACCAGCCGCCCGGCATCGCGCACGAGTACGAAGAACTGCGGGTCGAACCTGCCCCCGCGGAAGACAAGGTTGCGCCACTCTTCGATAGGGGAATCGACATGCCCCTCCCAATCAAAGGCGCGCTGGATAAGATGGTACAACTCCAGTTCAGCTTCAGGCTGGTAAGCAGAGAGTTCAAAGTTCGGCGGCCATTGCGGCGCGGGAAGTGGGGAAGGCAGGTCAATATGCATGCGGTAATGATAGGTATGCCGCGAAAAGCCAGCACCATCGTAGACGCACTGCAAGCGCAAGCTCTTGGAGGTCGCATAACCAGTCAGGCTGGGAGTTGAATCAGGTGGAGCTTCGCCAGCCAGAAGTGCAGCACGTGCGAGGCATAATTGCATCAGGTCGTCCTCCACTTCGGTGGGCGAATCGGTCGGATGGACGTAAATATCCATCTGAAAACCCTCACCAACAGGTGCGACATTGGCATAGCCGATGATCCGCTCTTGCTCCTCACGCACGATCCACACATCCCGGGCTAGGTCAATCCCACTCCAAAGTTGTTCGAGGTCCTCGCGGCTGGTATCCTCTTCGCCGAATTCAGCCAGGTCACAGCGGTTCATGAAATCCAGCACTTCATCGAGCTTAGTCTGGTCGGGATGATCCACACGCATGGTTTCTTCTCCAGAATTAGTAAAGTATATTGCGCATCTCATTGAATAAGCGTGCCATGTTTAAATAGGTTTTCACATTGATTGCTTCCGCCTTGAACGGCAGATTGTATCCGCGCTCGGTATACAGGCGGTAGACAAACCCATCGCGAAACGAAGGCAGGGTCGGGATGGCGCTGGCTCCGATGACCCCGGGCGCAGGCAGCCGCGCCTCGCTGCGCTGCGCGGTGGTGCCCTCCCGCGCGTTCAGATACCTCACCAGGGCTGCGGATTTCGCATCCGAGAAGGTATCCTTTGCCTGGGAGACCAGGCTGGTCCATTCAGCGGCCTCTGGCGTGAAGCCGACCTCAGCAAGAAAGGCGGAGCAATCCTCCTCCGTCAGAGCCGGTTGATACAGGATGACCTGCATGACGCCCGCGCCTTTGCGGCGGCTGCGATAACGAATCTCTGCCCGCACATGATATCTGCCAGACCAGGTTGTCAATTGGTTGGAATTTCTTTGGTCATCAGTCATGATCATCGGTCCTGCTTAATCCTAACCCAGTTTCCAATATTGTATTGAAAAAAGAGTTCGAAAAATGCTATGATGATTATGTTAACCAAGGAGGAAAACATATGTCGAGCAAAACCGTAAGCCTGATCATGATTATTGGGGGTTTGTTGTTATTTCTTGCTTCGCTCAGCGCGGATTGGATTGGAATCGGTTCTTACCCCGGCTTCAATTACGCTCAGCTAGGCGGTATGGCTATCGGGTTGGTTTTTCTGGCATATGGTCTGCAGAAAATACGAGCCAAAAACAAGAAGAAATAGCATTTCCTGGATCGTGCAATTGTTCAATCCACTGACAAGCAGTTATTTTTAAAAACGGCTGCGTATTTTCATACCAGCCCGTTGTCTATCTCGAATTAATTGCTCTTCTTTTATGAAGCGCCCCGAGTCAGGTAATCCACAATCAAGAATCCGCTAAAACTCGCGAACAGAACACCGAAGACCAATCCAACGATTCCCATCCAATTACCTTTAATTGTGCCTTTTTGCTTTCGAGCTCTAACTACAGCGATGAGCCCCAAAGTCAACATCATGATTCCGAGGACGAACAACCCGATAACATGGATCACAAGCGTGGAGATCGTATTGGATCGCAGGATAAAAAGCCTGTGCCAGGGCACCAGCAGGAGTGGAAACGCCAGGAAAAACAGCAGAAAACTGATCAGCCCGGGAACGTTCAACTTTTTCTTGATGGAAAAATCAGGTTTCTTGGTCACACATTCCTCCCGTATTTCGGGTTTGCATGCGATTATAACACCGGAAAACTAGCGTTTTTGTGTATCATTAACCCATATTACCAAATTGAGGTAGGACCATGTCTGAGCTTACTCCAGGATACGTTCTGAACAATCGGTACAGGATCATTTCCCTGCTGGGAAAGGGAGGTATGGGAGAAGTCTACCAGGCAGAAGATCAAAACCTGGCCAATCTGGTGGCAGTGAAAGTCAATCATAACCTTGATCCTCACGCAAGCGCGCAGTTCATTCGAGAGGCGCGACTGCTCGCCTCACTTAAACACCCAAATCTGCCGCGCGTGATCGATTATTTCACCGGGGACGGCAGTGAATACTTAGTGATGGATTTTATTCCTGGCGAAAATCTGAAGACGCTGGTCGAGAGAAAAACTCAATTGTCAAATTCGATGAACCTGCATTGGGCTGAGCAACTGGGAAGTGCTCTCACCTACCTGCACACACAAAACCCGCCGGTTTACCACCGCGATGTCAAGCCTGCCAATATTAAGCTCACACCTGCCGGTGAGGTTATCCTGGTGGATTTTGGGATCGCCAAAACCGGGGATGTTTCACAGGAAACCCAGACCGGCGCATGGGCGTACTCACCCGGCTACGCGCCCCCAGAACAGGTTAGCGGACTGCGTACCGGCCCATACTCCGACCAATTCAGCCTTGCCGCCACTTTGTATTTCCTTTTCACTGGTGTACCCCCGGTCGATAGCGCACAGCGTATGATCGGTGAGCAGGAACTGTTGCCAGTGCAATCATTCAACCCGAGTATACCTCCCCATACTGCAAAGGCCATCCACAAAGCAATGGAAATCAAACCGGATGAGCGCTTTTCCACGATAAATGATTTCATTGCCGCTATATGCAACACCTCCCCTATCCCTGATCCCTCTTCTCTGCAGCACACAGTGGTGAGCACCTCACGCGCTGAACCACCCAAACCGCCTGCCCTGCCAGGCTCATTACCTCCAGCCAGTCCCCAAGTTCCTCTTCCACCGGTTGAAGGTAAAAAGCGTTCATTCCCCATTGGTTGGATCATCGGATTTATCGCGGTAGCCATTATTGTAGTGGGTGGGGTCAGCTTCCTTTCGCGCCGTAATAACACCCCTCCGGCAACTCCAGTGAGCCAACCCTCTCCAACCACGTCCGTTGAAATTCTCGTCGTTTCCGCTACACCTGAATCTGAACCTACATCCACACCACAACCCACAGCAGAACCGACCGTGACTCAATCGCCTACTGAAACGCCTGCCCCTGTTTACTCACCTGTAGGGCGCGGCGGAAAGATAGCCTTTGTAAGCAATCGCCAGGCTGACGGTTATGATCAAATCTGGTTGATGGAGGTTGTTCAGGATGAAACCGGTTCACTGCTTGGAATCAATCCGGTTCAGTTGACATTCAATGAGGGCAACAAATCCAAACCTGCATGGTCTCCGGATGGGACAAAACTACTCTACAGCGGTTGGAGTACTGGGATCACCGCGAATGGCAACCCAATGGCAGATGACATCTGGATACTCGACCTGGCAAACCCGGGTTCAGAACCGGTAAACCTGACCCAGCGGCAAAGAGATGACAGGTATGCAGCCTGGTCGCCTTTGGGTGATCAGATCGTCTTCACCAGTTATTACCGAGATGACGGGATCCCACAACTCTTCTTGATGAATCCTGATGGTTCCGGGCAGACTCGTTTGAGCGAAAGATTTGCCGAATCCTACGCTACCTGGACTCCAAACGCAGAATTCATCCTTTTCGTCCAATCGACTGGCAACTTGAATGTGGTGTATATGCGTGATAAATACAGCCAGTATCTAGATGGTGAACACAAGTTTGACCGGTCCACGGATGAAGGCCGGCTCGGATTTGTTTCAGAACCAAATTTGAGCCTCGATGGCGCAATGCTCGCTTACACTAGAACGGTCAATAACGGTAAAACTAATATCTACATCGCTCCATTTGTTGACCGCGGGAAGACGGTGGTTGCACTCTCTGACAGCGGGATGGACAATGCTCCGTTCTGGTCACCGGATGGGAATTGGCTCGTCTTTACCTCTATACGGGATGGCAACGCAGAGATCTACATAATAGATCGTGACGGCAATCACTTGACCAACCTTACTGATCTTGCCAGCCAGGATAAAGATCCAGCCTGGCAGCCAGTATCATTTCCGATGCCATAAATAATTACTCCCGGCTGCCCGGGAGTGATTAATCTGGTTGTGTCGTGCGTTGTACCTTGGGTTTAGCGTGCGTTTTCGCCTTTTTCATTCGCGAGGTCGAGGTAGTCTTTCCAGCGTTTGGGCTCAAGAGCAAGGTCAATCGGGTTAATGCATTTTCGTCATACTCGCAGCGTCCGCAAATATCGCAAACCCAGGCAGGAAAATCGGGCACGGCGATCAATTCATCACCCAGCCAGGTGAAATAGGCGATGTAGTCGCGATGCATGTGACCCGCCTGGCATTCGCGGCAAGGGAAAACAGGGTCAATTTGTGGTAATTGATTATCAGTATTCATCATTATTGAGTAAAGGTTATCATAAATCTAAAAACTGTGGGAAGAAATTCTTCTTAATTATTTATTAAAATCCGCGCCTGCGGTTTCTGGTTGATGATGTGTCACCAGCTTAATCTCATCCAAAGGCCAGTAGACAATCAACGCCTTGCCGACCAAATCGGTGAGGGGCACGAACCCCCAGCTGTGCGAATCAGAGGATTGGTTGCGGTTATCCCCCAGCACGAAAATAGAATCATCCGGCACCTGCCATACTCCATCATACACCGGTTCAGAAGCAATGTACGGTTCAAACAACTGATCACCATTGACGTAAACCTCGCCGTTTTTCACTGTTACCAGGTCGCCTGGCTTGCCGACGAGGCGTTTGATGAAGTCCTCCTGGCGGTTGTGCGGGTCGTGGAAAATGACCACATCGCCGGTTTTCATCTCCCCAAATTTGTATGCCATTTTGTTGACGAGCACAATATTACCCTCGTAGAGTGTCGGTTGCATGCTGATGTTCAACACCCGTACGCGGGCGAAAACTGCGTCAATGGCAAAGTACAACAAGGCTGCCAGCAGCAAGGTCTGAAGCAATTCAGAGAGGAACGACCTGCCGGTGTTGCCCGGTTTCACCGGTTGGTCAGATATTTCTTCCGGTGATTCGAATAGGGGGGGCGGAGTGGGATCAAAAGTCATAGAAAGAATGGTGCCTATTCTACCTCAATCGTGGCGCGGTTTCAGCACAATGCGAATGGGGGTACCAGTGTAAGGATATTCCTTGCGGATCTGGTTTTCAAGGAATCGCAGGTAAGTAAAATGCGCCAGTTGGGGATTGTTGCAGTAGATCATAAAGGTTGGCGGATCGGTGCGCACCTGCGTGCCGTAAAAGAGCTTGATGTTCGTACCGGTGCGCGAGGTGGGTGAATGCAGGTCTTGGGCGTTCTGCAGGATGCGATTGAGCGCCCCAGTTGTGATGCGCGCCAGCCTTTCCTCCTGTACCCGCAACGCCGTGGGCAGCACCTGGTCAACACGTTGCCCGGTTTTCGCGGAGATGAAGAGCAAAGGTACGTAATCCATGAAATTCAGTTCCTGACGGATGCGCTCAGTGTACTGCTGCATGGAGTAGTTATCCTTCTCAATAGCGTCCCATTTGTTCACGATCACCACAGTGCTTTTCCATTCATCCTTCACATATCCGGCGATGTGCGCGTCCTGGGCGGTGATGCCTTCAACCGCGTCGATCATCAGCAGGGCAACATCGCAGCGCTCGATGGCGCGCATCGAGCGAACGACGCTAAATTTCTCCACGCCCGGGTCCACCTTACCGCGCCTGCGAATACCCGCGGTATCGATGAGGGTGACGGGGATGCCTTCATACTCAATTTGAGAGTCGACAGCATCGCGCGTGGTGCCGGGTATATCACTGACGATGGAGCGGTCTTCGCCCGCCAGGCGGTTGAGCAAGCTGGATTTTCCGACATTCGGTTTGCCCACGATGGCAATTTTGACCGAATCATCCCCCACCTCTTCCACCTCTTCCGGCAGCATTTTCAGCAGGTCATCCAGCATGTCGCCCGTGCCTGTACCATGGACTGCTGAAATGGGATAAGGATCATCCAAGCCCAATTCGTAAAACTCATGTACGCCCTCGCGTTGGCGATTGCTGTCAGCTTTGTTGACCACGACCAGAATGGGCGGGAACGGTGTACCCGCAATCATTTTCTGCGACTTGCGTAGGATGCCGGCGACTTCGATATCTGCGGGGGTGACGCCGCTGAGGGCGTCGACCAGGAAGAGCACCGCGTCAGCTTCTGTGACCGCTAACACTGCCTGTGAACGAATCTCCTCGATGAAGTCGGCTGAGCCGACCGATAGCGGGCTCTTGCGGCTTCCAGAGGTGGGGTCGATTCCACCCGTGTCCACCACGTCGAATTTACGCCCATTCCACTCGGCTTCACCGAACAGGCGGTCGCGGGTCGTACCTGGTGTGTCATCGACGATAGCGATCCTCTCACCACACAATCGGTTGAAGAGGGTGCTTTTTCCAACATTGGGTCTTCCGACCAGGGCAACGACCGGCTTTGTCATAGGGGTTTATCCGAAACAGTATTGTACCCCCTTTTTTAGGCAAGGCTCAAAATGGTACAACCCGGTCAATTAGCTGAGGAGATGGTCACTTCAAAAGTGGAAGGCGAAATACTTTCAATGGAAAGCCCAGGGATATTAAGTGACAATATCGGGTTTGTGAGGGTAAAGGTTCCCGGCAGGTATCCAGTGAGGTCGATCAACACCCGTACGTCGCTGACAAAAATCGTATCCAGTATGGGCAGCGGACCGGTAATGATGATATTCGCCCTTTCAGGCAGGAATTTGGCGGTCAGGTTGGAGGCAAGCCCTATCTCCGACAATGGGATATCGGAAAGTGCGATGCTGCTAACGACTGGTTCGATGTCAACTTTCACTTCCACCTGCGGATTGCCGATCACCTGCATATTGCCTGGCAGGTTCAACTCTATGATCTCCGTAAAGTCCTCCTGCCGACCGACCAGGCTGATAACCCGCGTTTGAATGGAACCGGGCAAAGCATCAACCGCCGCGGTGTCCGTTGAATAGACCGTGACCGTGGGGGGATTCACCGTAATGCTGCTTAAGCGATAACCCTGTTGTACCTGCCCTTCGGTGACCACGATAACCACCACATTGCGATATCCACCCCGCTGCGTGATCGATTGCAGCAGTGTAATCTTATCGGGTGTCACCGTCACATAGCGCACTGGCAAACCGTTAATGTCCACGGGTTGAAGCGTGATCGTCTCGTTGATATCAGAGCGCACTTGCGAAAGATCGAGCACAGCGCGCACTTCTGCCACCTGCGCCACACGCGACTGAGCGCCGCTGACTACTGCCGTCGTCTCTGATAGTTCGGGCTCGTCGGATTGATAACCTACCGGCAGCGCGCCGCGTGTAACCACCACAATGCCGAATTGCTTGCTGGTTAAAGGCTCGAGCACCAGTTCGACGGTCTGCGGGGAGAACGAAACGACCTCCACTGGTTTGATGCCTACCTGCACTTGCACCGTGACGGAAAACTCACCAGCGGTGACGCTAGAGAGGTCAATGAACGCGCGAACGTTGCCCTTGCCCTCGTTTAAGGTTTCCCATATCGAAGTGGGCGCGCGCAAGTTGATGGTCACGCTCTCGGGTAGGTCATTAGTCACCACAAGGTTGGTGGATTGTCCGATAATCTCGATGGGAACCGTGTGCGGATACTCCCTGGTAACGGAAGGGTCGGAAGATGTGACCGCCAGAATCCAGACAGCCAACGACACCAGGATCGAAATCAGGATAAGCGGGAATAACTTAGTGAACGAGCGTAAACGAGCCAGCATCACTCCTCGCGCCTCGGTACAGTTAGAATCTTTTTGAGCCAGTCCAAAGGCTTCAATTTGAACATCGATATTTCAGCCGGTTGGTAGAAAGCCAGCAGGATATTTTCCAGTCTTTCGCTATCCAGACGGCGGATCATGCGCCCGTTGTGAGCGATCGAAATTGAGCCAGTTTCTTCGGACACAACCACCGTGATGGCGTCGGTCGCCTCAGAGGTGCCCAGCGCGGCTCGGTGGCGCAGCCCCATCTGCCGTTCGGGGGAACGCGTGAGAATACCACTGGAAGATAATGGCATCACACATGAGCCGGCGATGATGCGGTTGTTGGAAACGATCACCGCGCCATCGTGCAGCGGCGTGTTTGGGTAGAAGATTTGCAACAGCAACTCGGGTGTTACTTCAGCGTTCATGCGCACACCGGTGCGGCTGTATTCCTCCAGGCTGTCGGAGCGCTGCATCACGATGAGCGCACCGTGCTCGCGGGCTGAAAGACGCGAGGCAGCCGTGACGATGGCGTGGATGGTCTTCTCCATCAATTGCACCTGGGTATCGGTTTGGCGTACCAACAACTGGCTTGAACCAGCCCGGCCGAGTTTTTCAAGACCGCGGCGGATCTCAGGGGCGAAGATGACCGGGATGGCGAACATGAGCGCAGGGACGATGGTGTTGACCAGCCAGGTGAACCCCGGTAGGTTGATTAAGGTGGTCAGCAACACTAGCAGGACGATGATGACGATGACCCCGCGCAACAGGATCATGATCTGAGTATCGCGCAACAGGAGGAGGACAGCAAAAACCACGGCTGCCACCAGGAACACGTCCAAGATGCTCAGCCAGTTCATGCGCTGAAATATGTAGACGATCTCACTCCACAGGTCAGTCATTCCTATCCTATTTTACCCTGTACCGCGATGTACCGAATGCTCAGATCGGTCGTACAACCCGGTCTGGACGAAGTTTTTTAAAGAAAAGGATGGAGCCCGGCTGAGCGGATTCGAGTGCGGCTTCCTGCCAGGCCAGCACCCCCAGGTCTGCAGGTTTCTTTTCGCTGTAGCCCAGACCAATCCACAAGGGGTCATAGCGCGATAAGTGAGGGGGCACGAACAACAGAGAGATTTCACATTGTAGCTGGTTCGAGGCGTGTTCCATCTCGCGAATGAGGATGGGCAGGTACTCAGCAGGCGGGATGGCTGGGTCGAGAAGGATTTCAGTGGTGCGCGCGACCAGGTTCTCAACCTGCCAACCAAGAAATCCCATCGTATTGTTTTCAATCTTAAGCAGCAGATAAGCCTTTTCGCCGAAAGCCGCCATAACGTCTTTCGTGGTATAGGTCACCTTGCCTACATATACATTGTTGTAAACTTGCACAATTTCATCAATCTGACGCGGACCAGCGCGCTGCACATTTACCTCACCCAGCGGCAGCCGGATTGGCTTGGAGACAGGGAAGATGCCTTCAGCCCTGACTGGTATGGTCCGCTGCCAGGCGGTGGCGACCTGCTGCCAGGTGTCTTCAAAACTGCCGACATTCTTGATGATGGTCGTTGCGCGGCCGAAGCGGCTTTCCTGGGGAGCTTGTGAAGCGATGCGCTGGCGGGCTGCCTTTTCGGTCATCTTGCGGTTCTGTACCAGACGCGACAGTTGAATCTCAGGCGGGGTGTATACCACCCAAATGCCATCGCAGGCATCAGCCAGGCTGGATTCAAGCAGCTTGATGGCTTCGACCACGATCACTTTGTGCGGCGAGCGGCGGATAAGCAGATCGACCGCCTGTATAACAAGGGGATGGATGATAGCTTCGAGGGCAGCGAGTGCATGGGGATCGTTGAACACGATGCGACTCAGTTTGACCCGATCGATCTGTCCATCTTTATCGAGTAGGAAGCGGCCAAAAGTATCAAGCACAGGTTGATACCCAGGCGCGCCTTTGGCGATGGCGCGGTGCCCCAGCGCGTCAGCATCGATGCCGTACGCTCCGAGATGTTCCAGCATGCGGCGAACCACGCTTTTGCCAGTGCCGATGCTGCCTGTCAAACCAATTACGTGCTTATCTTTCCATCTACTCAATGCGCACCTGATGTTGGCGAGATTATTACCATTGTAGCCACCGTGCCTTGTGTTGTCAAACCTTCATGAATTATGAAAAATGCAAACACGCTACTATAATAGCTTAATTCCGGTTAACCAGATTCGAGGAGTTGCCATGACCGAACTGCGTACCCTTTTCCCGAAGATCGAACCTTTCAATGCAGGCTGGCTCAAGGTTTCAAATTTGCACACCCTGTACTACGAACAAGTTGGGAACCCAGAGGGGGTGCCAGTGGTCTTCTTGCACGGCGGACCTGGCGTTGGCGCACTACCAATCTACCGGCGCTATTTTAACCCTGAGCTTTTTCATGCGATCATCTTCAGCCAGCGTGGTGCAGGCAGAAGCGCCCCCTCCGGTGAGCTGCGGGAGAATGACACGTGGAAACTGGTGAAGGACATAGAGCTGATTCGGGAAAAGATGGGCATCGAGCGCTGGTTTGTGTTCGGCGGATCGTGGGGTAGCACGCTTGCGCTTACCTATGCTCAGCAGTATCCTGATCGGGTGCTCGGGCTGGTGCTGCGCGGCATTTTCCTGGGCAGGCACATGGAATACCAGT
>JBCFBD010000136.1:0-2765 GCA_038562455.1 Anaerolineaceae bacterium
CGAGAAAACTATCGCGGATATCAAATCTGAAACTGAGCGGATGTTAGCGGCAAAAGGTGCCGAATCAGTCTTTATTCTGTTCATGGCGATAAACCGACCAATATCCTATTTCCAGGCCAGAAGCGGGGAGCACATGTTCTACACCCCATCCAGAAAAGGATTAGGCCAAACCACCAGGCTGGAGAGAGAAAACTTGGTCAAAGATTTCGACAACAAAACCAAGGAAGAAGTGTTTGCCTGGGTGGAACAATATTGTGAATTGAATACCTACGAAGTTTCCATTCCCGCCCTGCGCGACGCCAGCATGGCACCGGAAAGAAAAACTGGCTTGATGATCAGCTGCCTGTTGGATTACGACATTGTTGAGAAAATCGAAAAGGCTGGCTGGTATGCTGAACTTAAAGAAACGCTTGAAAATCGCATCATCAGCATCTTCTCCGAAACCATCTATCAGGGCATCGCGGATGACATTCTTTTCAAGTTCTCTTCAACGCCGCTGACCATAAAACAAGTGGCGGGGAGTTCGGAAGGCGCCATCACCGGTTGGTCATTCGAATCGAATGTACCCGTGGTCAACAAACTGGCAAGCATTCCAAAATCAGTCCTGACCCCAATCCCTGGGGTGCTTCAAGCTGGGCAATGGGCATATTCCCCCGCAGGTGTGCCGATCGCGATGATGACAGGCTGGTACGCGACACAGAAATTACTCAAAGACGCCAAGCGGTCCCGGAAGAAAAGTTAAGGAAAAACCTGCATCCTGATAAAGGATGCTTTGGCTGATGGCGTAGACGGAAAAGTAGCCTGAATTGGTGAACGAGGAAGCCTGACATGACTCTGAATGCGTTAGTCATTGTGATCATTGGGTTTGTGATCATGGAATCCGCAAACGTCATCTCGCTATATTTCCTGCCAGGCTCAAAATTCGCGAATGGCATTGGCGTTTTCAAAGCCTGGGAAAAATCCAAGCAAGATCCCGAAGTGCATGATCTCGTGAAATACCTGGTCAATTGGGTCGCGGGCACCAAAGTAATAAGCATTCTGCTCCTGGTTGTGATCCTCCTGACCGCGCAAGGGAAGTCTTTGATCTTTGCCGGCGCAGCAATGGTCGTCTCGATCGCGACGTTCTTTTGGCGGCTTTTCCCGCTTATCCGGAAGATGGATCGAAGCAACCAGATCGAACCAAAGAATTACTCCGCCACTTTGGGTTGGATGATATTGGGTTTTATCCTGGTATTCCTCGCGGCGGTTATCGTCACAGTGCTGTCTTCGAAATAATCTCGTTTAGTATTCAATTAGGACGGCAAGAAAGTATGAGGATTAAAGCTTCATGAAATTGATCGATATCATCCATCGCCAGTCCAATCCTCAGCCCTGGTCTGAAGGAGAGAAGATTCCTTGGAATGACCCTGCCTTCAGCAAACGGATGTTGAAGGAACACTTATCCCAGGCGCACGATGCCGCCAGCCGTCGCTCCGAAACCATCGACGCGCAGGTGGATTGGATCCACCAGGTTGTGCTCAAAGGGCGCCCTTCACGCATTCTTGACCTGGGCTGTGGACCCGGGCTTTACACTTCCCGGTTAGCAGATTTAGGTCACACTTGCACAGGCATCGACTTTTCACCTGCATCCATTGCCTATGCCCAGGAGCAGGCTGTTGCCCGCAATCTGGATTGCCAATATTCCGAAGCAGACATTCGATCAGCAGAGTATGGCAGTGGTTATGACCTTATCATGTCCATTTTTGGAGAATTCAACGTCTTCCGTCCAGAAGACGCGAGAAAAATCCTGGACAAATCCTTTGCAGCATTGAAGCCGGGTGGTTACCTCTTACTTGAGCCGCACACCTTCGAGAAAGTGCGGGAGTTGGGCAACCAGCCACGTTCATGGCATACTGCGGAAAGTGGTTTGTTTGGAGATGAACCATACCTGTACTTGCAGGAGAATATTTGGGCTGAAGCAGCCAGGCTGGCGATACAACGATATTACATCATCGATGCCACTTCCGGGAAGGTGGCCAGCCATTCATCCAGTATGCAAGCTTATACCAACGAAGAATATCGCTCTCTCCTGGAGGATTGTGGTTTTGCTGAAGTAACAATTTTGGGATCAATCAGTGGCAGTGGCAATGGTTTTGCCGGGCTGCTCGGAATTCTTGCTCGAAAGCCCCTTTGAGGGATTTGGCAATTCTGCTCGGCATTAAATCTGGCGGTCTATTCCTCTTACAATGTCAAGGCAAGTTAGAAATGTCCTAATCTCAGCAATTTAGAAATGTCCTATTGTGTTGATAAGGTTGTAAGAGCTGGCTTGCCATTTATCTTTTTCCCATAGGTCCTCCAGGGATGGTCATAAGCAGGTGGCAAAGGTTTTGTCTGCTCTGATTTGGAAGAGACAATCGCAGTTTGCCTGGATCTTTTCTCGACTTCCTCGAGAGTAAGCAGATTTCCGTGGAACCAGGCTGAGACAGAACCGGAAGCATCACAAGTGATCAAAACCTCCTGATCAGCGTAATAATAAGCTGGATGATTGGTCACAATTTGATACACTTTGCCAGCATAATTGATCTGCAAGGATTTGGTGACTTTGCGGAAGTCGTGAATGGCAAAAAGGAAAGCCAAATCATGCGTTTCATTCAAGGGTTGATGAAAGTCAAGGCTTGAGGCGGGTGACACAGCAAATTTGCGGTTATAGTCGCGAATAAATTGGGGCAGAAAAGCATTGGCCTGTTCATAATCGTTGATCCCCAGGAGACGCATTTCTTTGATGA
>JBCFBD010000043.1:0-22786 GCA_038562455.1 Anaerolineaceae bacterium
ATGGCAGCGATGCCTTCCGGCGCGCCGATCACGCCCACGAACTTGATCTTCTTAACCCCCCAGCGCTTGAGTACATCCACGGTCGCGGTGGCAGACCCGCCTGTGGCGAGCATGGGATCGAGGATCAAGCACACCGATACAGTCGGTTCGGTGGGAAGCTTGTTATAGTACTCGACGGGCTTGAGCGTGTTCTCGTCGCGGTACAGCCCGATGTGCCAGACCTCGGCGGAAGGCATCAATTCCCAAAAACCTTCCACCATCCCCAGACCGGAGCGCAGGATGGGCACCAGCCCTACCTTTTCGCGCAGCACGCGACACCTGGTGACAGCCAGCGGGGTGGTGACATCCACCTCCTCGGTGAGAAGGTCCGCTGTAGCTTCGTAAGCCAGTAGACCGGCTATTTCACGCACGAGTTCGCGGAATTTCTTGGGTTCTGTTTTTTCATCACGTAGTTTTGCTAGTTTGTGCGCAATCAAAGGATGTGGGGAAACAAAGACATTGGACATAAACACTCCTTGAGATTTCTATTATTATAGCGCTAATCAAAAAGCTGGATTTGCCTTCATTGCTAAGGTATGGAACATTGAACCCGGTGTGCGTGTATAATGGTGACTATGGCAGAAGAAGAACGCGTGACAAACCCCAGCCGTAAACCGGATGACCGGATGGACCAATCGCTGCGGCCGGCAAATTTATCGGAATTGATCGGCCAGGACCAGGTGCGCAAGAACCTGGAAATTCTCATTGCCGCTGCCAAGGGGCGCAAGGAATGCCTGGATCATGTGCTGTTTTACGGACCTCCCGGGCTCGGTAAGACCACGCTGGCGCATATCCTTGCCAACGAAATGGGTGTGAACATCAAGATTACCTCCGGTCCGGCGATCGAACGCACAGGCGACCTGGCTGCCATCCTCACGAACTTACGCGAGGGTGACATCCTGTTCATCGATGAGATTCATCGCCTGGGCCGTGCTATCGAAGAGGTGCTTTACCCGGCGATGGAGGATTTCTCGCTGGATATTATTATAGGCAAGGGGCCTTCAGCCCGCTCGATCCGGTTGAAACTGCCGCGCTTCACCACCATTGGCGCGACCACGCGGCTGGCTTTGGTGACCGCCCCGTTGCGCGCGCGGTTTGGCGCGGTGTACCGTCTGGATTACTACGACCAGCCTGCGATGCAGGAGATCGTGCGCCGCGCTGCCGGATTGATGGCAGTGACCACTGACCAGACTGGGGTGGAGGAGATTGCCCGCAGAGCGCGCGGCACACCGCGCGTGGCGCTGCGCCTGCTGCGCCGGGTGCGCGATTTCACCCAGGTGAAATCAAACGGGTTGATATCGCGCGAGTCTGCCGTCCAGGCACTTAACCTGCTGGCGGTGGATGAAATGGGGCTCGACGAGGTTGACCGCCGGGTGCTGCTCACCATCATTGAGAAATATGGCGGCGGACCTGTGGGCCTGGCTACGATTGCGGCTTCAATAAGTGAAGAGCCTGATACGATCATGGACGTCGTAGAGCCTTACCTTCTGCAACTTGGCTACATCGACCGTACCCCGCAGGGCAGGATCGCCACACCCCTGGCGTACGAACACCTGCACTTGACGATTAATCCGAAAGAAAATCAGCCCCGCCTGATTCCCTGAATATGCTCACCTCTGATTTCGATTATCACCTCCCGCTTGAGCGGATCGCCCAAACGCCCATCGAACCGCGCCACGATTCGCGTTTACTGGTGCTGGATCGTAAGAGCGGCGAAACCAGAGAAGATGTCTTTAATAAGATTGGCAGGTACCTTCATCCCAGCGACCTGCTGGTGATCAACCAGACCCGTGTCATTCCAGCCCGGCTAATTGCCCGTAAGCAGACCGGCGGCAGGGTGGAGCTTCTGCTGCTCAAACAGCGCGAGGCCGGGGTGTGGGAAGCGCTGGTGGGAGGCAAGGGGCTGCGCAGCGGTGTGCGCGTGACAGTTGAAAACGGCCCCGAGGTCGAGATTATCGAGGAGCTGGAGGGCAGTGAGCGCGTGGTGCGCTTCTTACAACCAGTCGAGGATAGGCTGCCTTCCATCGGCGAGATGCCTCTGCCCCCATACATCCATGAGAAATTGCACGATCCTGAGCGTTACCAGACGGTGTACGCCAGGGTGACCGGTTCAGCCGCGGCACCGACTGCCGGGCTGCACTTCACGCCCTGGTTGATCGAGCAGCTCGAAGCCCAAGGGATACGATTCGCGCGCGTTACATTGCATGTGGGGCTCGATACCTTCGCCCCGGTCAATGAGGACAGACCTGAGGAGCACCGCATCCACACCGAGTGGTGCGAACTCACCGCGGAAACGGCAGAACTCATCAACCAGACCAAAGCGGAGGGCAGGCGCGTGATCGCGGTGGGCACCACCAGTGTGCGCACACTGGAAAGCGCAGCCGCTGCCAGCGAGGTCGAAGGTCGGGTCGCTCCCATCAGCGGGCAGACGGGGTTGTTCATTCTGCCGGGTTTTCATTTCAAAATCACCGATGCCATAATTACCAATTTTCACTTGCCGCGCTCGACACTGCTGATGCTCGTGAGCGCTTTCGCCGGGCGCGAAAACATATTGGCTGCCTACCAGGCAGCCATCGAGCGTGAGTTCCGGTTCTATTCCTTCGGCGACGCCATGTTGATCATTTAGGCTTTCTTATGATTTCATCGGATTTTGACGATTTGACCCGGCAGATCACTCTCTGCCGCGCCTGCCCGCGCCTGGTCGCCTGGCGGGAACAGGTTGGAGCAGTGAAACGCAAGGCATATCGCAGCGAGACTTATTGGGCAAAGCCTGTGCCAGGTTTTGGAGATGCCCATGCACAGGTGATGGTAGTGGGGCTGGCACCGGGTGCACATGGATCCAACCGCACCGGGCGCATGTTCACCGGCGATGCTTCTGGTAATTTCCTTTATCCCTCGCTCTACAATGCTGGGTTTGCCAGTCAACCAAAAGCGAGTAACATGGATGATGGGTTGAACCTGACAGGAATGTTCATCACAGCTGTATGTCGCTGCGTGCCGCCAGATAACAAACCGGCAAGTGACGAAATTGCCCGCTGCCTGCCATACCTGCGCGCGGAAATGCGCATGCTTAAAAACCTTGAAGGCGTGGTTGCGCTTGGGAAGATCGCATTTGACCAGATATTGCGTGAACTATACCCGCTGAATAGTGAGCGTGCTGCGGTTCAATTTAAACACGGAGTTTTTGTCGAGGGAGGTGGCACCCGCCCGTGGATCTTAGGCTCGTATCATCCCAGCCGGCAAAATACGCAAACCGGCAGGCTCACCGCGCCGATGTTCGACGCTATCTGGCAGAGGGTCAACCGTTTGCTGGAATAGTTACTTGTGCGCCAGGAACCAGACGCGCCCGGAAGTCTTGGTTAATGGCATGATGGGATTCAGGCTGCTTACCTTATCCACCACGTGAAAACCGGCGTATTGGAGGCAGGTTTCGATTTCGGTGATCGAGAATCCCCGCTCGACGTGTTTTTCTTCAAATTTTTCCCACATATCGCCTGACTTGACGAACCATGTGATCGTGATACATCCGAGGTTCTTTTCAAAATCAAAGTGGGTGCGGTGCAGCTCGAGCAGGTCGGCTGACTCCTGCTGCACATAGCAGTGATTCCTCTGCCATTCGACCGCCAACCCATAAATGGTGTTCATATCGAAGAGGAACCAGCCGTTGGGTTTGAGGGCGCGGTAGATAGTGTTGAATGCAGATTGAAGATCGCTGTTCGTGAGCAGGTAATTGAGGCTGTCGAACCAGCAGGTGGCAAGGTCGAATTCATTCAAATGGTCGATAAAACGCATGTCCTGGTTGGTGAAATTGACCTTCACGTTTTCCTGCTCGGCGCGGTGAGAAGCAAGGCGCAGCATCTCCTCGGATTGGTCAACCCCGGTGACCGCCCAGCCCTTCTTTGCCATCTCCACGCAAAACGTCCCCTCGCCGCAAGCTACATCCAGTAGATGCCGTGTGCCATTGGAGCTGATTTTGTATTTCTTCATCACTCTGGGCAAGATATCCACCATCGCCAGCGATAGATTAGGGTAATTCCCGCTGGCGTATACCCTGGCGAAGCTATCAAAGACCTTCATTTTCGCTCCTCATGCTTGCATTAGCAGTCGATCATGTCATGCAACAGACCATGAATTACGAACATTGGATGCGATCTGTTTTGAAAAGAGACAGCGGAATACCACTGTCTCTTTTTCGTAACCTAGCGACCTTTGAGGGCCGACCAGCCAGCATAGGCGGCTGTTTCGCCGAGCTCCGCTTCGATGCGCAGCAAGCGGTTGTATTTGGCGACCCGATCTGAGCGAGCGGGCGCGCCAGTTTTAATCTGACCGGTGTTGAACGCAACCGCCAAGTCGGCGATGGTGGAATCTTCGGTTTCGCCGGAGCGGTGCGAGGTGACCGCGCGCCAGCCGTTGCGGTGGCAGGTTTCGACCGCTTCGATGGTTTCGGTGAGCGAACCAATCTGGTTAACCTTGACCAGCAGTGCGTTGCAGGCATCTTCCTTGATGGCGCGGCGTACTCGTTCAGGGTTGGTGACCAGCAGGTCGTCGCCGACGATCTGGATCTTGTGACCCACTTCTTTGGTAAGCAGTTTCCAGGCATCCCAGTCATCCTGGGCGAGGCCGTCTTCTATCGACACGATGGGATACTGGTTGACCCAGTCGATCCAGAATGCCACCATCTCTTCGCCGGTCAGCTTTTTGCCTTCCTTACGCAAGTTGTAAGTTCTGGTCTCTTCGTCGAAAAGCTCGGAGGCGGCAGGGTCAAGGGCGATCGCCACGTCACTGCCAGCTTTGAACCCGGCTTTATCGATCGCTTCGAGGATGACCTCGACCGCTTCCTTGTTGGCTTTCAGTGGAGGTGCGTAGCCACCTTCGTCACCAACCAGCGTCACATACCCGCGGGCTTTAAGCACACCTTTGAGCGCGTGGTAAATCTCTGCGCCCCAACGCAAACCCTCGGCGAAATTGGGCGCGCCGAAAGGCATGACCATGAACTCCTGGGCATCGGTGGATTGCCAGCCGGTGTGCGCGCCGCCGTTGAGGATGTTCATCATTGGAACGGGCAGCACATGGGCGTAAACGCCACCCAGGTAACGGTATAGCGGCAAGCCGAACGAATCAGCAGCGGCTTTGGCGACCGCCAGGCTGGCGCCCAGAATGGCGTTTGCACCCAGGCGGGATTTGTTGGGGGTGCCGTCGAGCTCGATCAGCATCTGGTCGATAGCTTTCTGATCCGCGGCATCCCACAAGATCAGGTTTTCGGCGATCTCGCCATTGACGTGCTCAACGGCATTAAGCACGCCCTTGCCGTTGTAGCGGGTTTTATCGCCATCGCGCATCTCCAGCGCTTCGTGCACGCCGGTGGAGGCACCTGAGGGGACGATCGCGGTGCCTTCAGCACCGTCTTCGAGGATGACGCGGACTTCAACGGTGGGGTTCCCACGAGAGTCAAGTACTTCGAGTCCTTCTACTGAAACAATTTCCATGATTGGTTTCCTTTCCCAATGGAATTAATGATCGGTGAAATTTGTAGCAACGGTCACAAGTATACCGAATTCTGCGCGATTTTACAGAGTGAATCCTAAACTGTGAATCCTGAACAGAGCGAATCTGGAATATCTACAGAATTAGCGCCAAGGGGGTAATAGAATTACTTGTAGAGCAGCGGCGGATCGAGAACCTCTACACCGGCTTTCTCCGCGGCAGCGCGTATGAAGGCGAGGAAGAGGGGGTGAGGGCGTGTGGGACGGGAGAGGAACTCAGGATGGAATTGGGTGCCGAGCATAAAGGGGTGATCTTTCAATTCCGCGATCTCAACCAGCATTTTGTCAGGTGAAATCCCCGAGTACACCATGCCGTTTTTAGCAAGCAGGTCTCTGTATTTGTTGTTGAACTCAAAGCGGTGGCGGTGTCGTTCTTCAACCTTTTTCACACCATAAGCGCGTTGAGCAATGGTGCCGGTTTGCAGTACGCAAGGGTACAATCCCAGGCGCATGGTGCCCCCCATCTCTTTAATATTCTGCTGGTCTGCCATCAGGTCAATCACCGGGTGTTGCACTGTGCGGTCAAACTCAGAGGAATTGACCTGGTCGGTGCCCAGCACGTAGCGCCCGAACTCTACAACCATCAACTGCATGCCCAGGCAGAGGCCAAAATATGGCACCTTGTTCTCGCGTGCGTGCTTGACTGCCAGAATCTTGCCTTCGATGCCGCGGCTGCCGAACCCGCCAGGTACGATGATGCCGCTAACTTTTCCCAGCGTATCGAGATGCTTGCCTTTTTCCAGGTCAGTTGAGTGCACCCACTTGAGGTCGAGCTCGACGCCGAGGAAGAGTGCGGCGTGTTTCAACGCCTCGCGCACGCTCATGTAGGCATCGTGCAGCTCGACGTACTTGCCAACCAGCGCGATTGACACCTTTGGTTTCTTGCGTTTCGTTTCGCTCACCAGCGTCTCCCAGCCTGTCCAATCAGGTTCGCGTTTCGCCTGCAGGTTGAGGCGTTCCAGCAGATATTCGGCGACATTTTCCTGTTCGAGTAGCAGCGGGATCTCATAGAGAATGGGAGCGGTTTGCATGGGGATGACGCCGCGCTTGTCCACATCGCAGAACTGGGCAATCTTCTCGCGCAGACCCACTTTAATCGCCATATCGCTGCGCGCGACGATCATATCTGGGGTAATGCCGATGGAGCGGAGCTCAGCCACTGAGTGCTGGGTAGGTTTGGTCTTGATCTCGTCCGTCGCGCCGATATAAGGTAGCCAGGTCACGTGAATGCAGACCGTGTTCTCGCGCCCAAGGTCAGAACGCAGCTGACGCAGCGCTTCTAGAAAGGGCAAGCTTTCGATGTCGCCGACCGTTCCACCGACTTCCACGATGACGATCTCAGCACCGGTGGATTTCGAAACCAGGGCGATGCGGCGTTTGATCTCGTTCGTGATGTGCGGGATGACCTGGATCGTGCCACCCAGATAATCTCCGCGCCGCTCCTTGGCAATCACGTCTGCATATACCTGCCCGGTGGTGATGTTGCATACCCTGTTCAGCCGGATATCGATGAACCGTTCATAATGACCCAGGTCGAGATCAGTCTCCGCGCCGTCGTCGAGCACGAAGACCTCGCCATGCTGGTAAGGGCTCATTGTGCCGGGGTCAACGTTGATATAAGGGTCGAGTTTCTGCACCGCGACTTTGAAACCGCGTTCCTTGAGAATACGACCAATGGCTGCAGCAGTTACCCCTTTGCCGACCGAGCTGACAACACCACCTGTGATGAATATGTATTTTGTGGTCATCTCTACTCCTTAATAAACCGATTAATAAAGCAGCGAGGAGGGCAGTTGTTCGCTGTCCTCCTCGACATTTGGTTCTTGATAGGTGGATGGTGCCATGATCCCGGGCATTAGGTTATCCTTTTAAAAGTGTAACATATCTTCCAATCTCACTGTAAAGAAAAACCATCCTCGAGGGATGGTTTCTTGTTCGTTAGTTGGTTTGGATCTTGTTTTCCAGAGTGCGGGCAAGAATCTCTTCCTGCTCGGTCGAGCTGGACTTCGCCTTGTGGCTTTCCTGTTTTTGTTTCCGATCCTTGGCTTTTTCCATCGCGGCGCGCATGGCGAGTTCCATCGATGTAGGTTCAGGTTCGGCGGTCTCGTTGATCGAATCGAGCAGCGTGGAATTGTCCATGTCAGCAGACTTGCGTGGTTTGCGGGCAGGTTTCCGTTCGCGGCGCGGACCTCCTGCGCCAGTTTCGGGGGTGGAGGTTGAACGCGGTCTTTCGTCCACCACCTTCTCGGGTTCCGGCTGGATTGCCTTCATGCTCAACTTGATCTGTTTCTTGCGACGGTTGACATCAATGATCTGCGCTTCGATCTCATCGCCTTCCTTGACCACATCCGAAGGCACTTTGACGTAGCCGTGTGCCATCTCACTGATGTGCACAAGCCCCGGTCTTTCAGCTCCGATCTCGACGAAAGCGCCAAATTTTTCCAACCTGACTACTTTTCCTTTGACCGTGTCACCCACCTTGATCTCGCGCCACTCGCGTTCGAGCGGTTGGATCATGGTCATCTCGATGCGTTCTTCACCATCTTTACGGGTGAGTTTCTTGACCCAAACCTCGATTTCATCACCCGGTTTGAGGATGTCCTCAACCTTTTTGTTAGGGGTGTTCTCAGGGTCTACGATCTGCGAAACGTGCAGCAACGCCGGGCGGCCGATTCCGATATCCAGAACAGCACCGGCGAGGCTGGCTTTCACCACCCTGGCTTTGAATTGCATCTTGGGTTCGAGTTGTGTGTTTTCCTGCGGGTCAACGGTCATGTCCATCTTGTTCTCTTTCGTATGTGGTAGTTAGCGACCACAGATTATACCCCTTGCTGAGGATTTTTGTCAATTAAAAGTAGTCCGATTGCCTCATTCACCACCGAGCAGCAACTCAATGGCTTTCTGCAATTGTGGATCCACACCGGCTTCGATATCTGCGTCGGTCAGTTCCACAACATGATCCGGCGTCAGCCCAACCTCGTGGATCAGGCGACCTTTGGGGGTGAGCCAACGGGCGATAGTGACTTTAACCGCCCCCTGGTCATTATTGAGCGGGATCCAGTTCTGCACCGAACCCTTGCCGTAGGTCTTGGTACCCACGATCAACCCGCGGTCGTAATCCTGGATTGCGCCAGCAGCGATCTCGGATGCGGAAGCCGAGCCGCCGTTCACAAGCACCACCAGGGGGATTTCGGTAGCGATGCCGCCGGGAATGGCGTTGAACGGGATCTCTTCACCGGTTCCCAACTTTTCGATCATCACAGCACCTTCGGGAATAAACTGGGAGATGATCTCGATTGCTGTATCGACATAACCACCAGAATTATCGCGCAGATCAAAGATCAAGCCTTTTGGATTTTCCGCCAGCAGAGTGGTCAACGCGTCAATCATATCCTGCGAGCTGTTTTCGCCAAAAGTAGCCAGGTAAATGTAGGCAATGTCTCCATCCAGCATTTTGCTTTCAATGCTGGGGATGGTAATGCGGGCGCGGACGATCGAGAAATCAAGGGTTTCTTCGGGGTTGTGGCGGCGCACGGTCAATACGACAGTGGTGCCTTCGGGTCCCAATACGGATTGAAGTACCACGCTGGGGTCAGTTTTGGTAACATCCACACCATCCACGGCAATGATCTCGTCGCCGGATTTGATGCCCGCGGCTTCAGCGGGTGAACCAGCCATAGGGCTGATGATAGTAAGAAATTCGCCGCTGGTATCCACCCATGCGCCGATACCGGTGTAAGAACCGTCGAGGGGCATGGTTGCCTGGTCGTACTCCTCAGGGGTCATGTAACCGGTGTGCTGATCGCCGAGTGAATCGAGCATGCCGCGAATGGCTCCCTGCATCAGCTTGAGGTCATCAACTGGCTGGTCGACAAATTGCTCGTGCACGATGTTCCACGTTTCCCAGAAAGGTTTGAATAACTTTTCCAGGTCGGTCGGGTTGTTTGCATTGGTGGCAGTGGGTGAGGCTGCGAATTGCTCGGTAGGTGTTTCACTGGTCGAAACGATTTCATTAGTCGTTGCGGAAGGGATCAGCCAGCCCACGATCAACCCTCCGGCGAATGTTCCAGCTAACAGGATCAGCGACACGATGATGATGAGTATGGTTCGTCCTGTATGATTAGTGTTCACTCTTTTATCTCCTGCTCTTTACTGTTAATATTGCTTTCTTCTCGAAATTGCTGAAGTTTTTCCACGCTTCGTGCCAACTCTTCCATCCTGGCGTTCTCATGCCTGAAAGGATCTTTGAGCGTCTTACCAGATTCCTGTATTTTGTTAATCCATTCTGTTTGTTCGGCTTTTCCCTTGAGCCGACTGAACAAGCTGATGAAAAGTGTAACGGTGAGCGCGATCACCAGAACAATGAGGATCCAACCCAGAACGGATATGTCTTTCATGTTTGATTGCCTTCAGATCGAATTTCCACGGGGATTACATCCGGCAGATCTGCCAGCGTGAGGATGGCGGCATCAGCATACGGGGAGCGTGTATCGGTGCCAACCTGGATAGTAAAGAATCCCATTTCGTGCGCGGTCTTGAGGTTGCGCGGTGAATCATCGATCATGACACAGTTACCGGGATCATTAATGCTGCTAATAGCAATGGCTTTTTCGTATGCTTCAGACAGGGGTTTACAGTAGGGGTGAATCTGAAGAATATCTATAATGTCAGAAAATACGCCCTGCAACCCCAGGATCGAGATCACCCGTTCTGCGTGCGCGCGGTTGGCATTGGTGAAAATTAGCTTGCGACTCGTGTAATAGGTCATTGTGTCGATGAGCGCGATATCCTTATGGATGTATCGGTCAAGTTGTATATCGTGCACATAATCCAGGAAATGACGTGCGTCGATGCCGTAAAGGGTGCTCAACCCCCTGAAGGTCGTCCCGTATTCGTTGAACAATGACTCGCGCAAGTTCTTTACTTCGAGTTGCGGAATGTTGAGCGTGTGCATGATGTATTCATCCATGCGCACACCGATTGCCTGCCAGATACCGCTTGTGCTGGGGTACAGTGTGTCATCCAGATCAAAGAACATGGCTTCGAAACTCATAGCGGTTAGTATACCCTTATTTTTCCATGCAGGGGATCGTGCGTCGATCAAATCGGTAGGATATAATATTTTGGATGAAGATCAATATACTGCCGGATGAAGTTGCCTCGCAAATCGCTGCCGGGGAGGTGGTGGAGCGTCCCGCATCAGTGGTGAAAGAGCTGCTCGAGAACGCCATCGACGCCGGCGCAGACCGCATCGTGATCCGCGTGGAGGGCGCCGGGCGCAACCTGATCGAAGTGAGCGACAACGGGGCGGGCATCCCTACCGCAGAGATCAACCTGGCGGTGGCGCGCCACGCCACCAGCAAGCTGCACTCGGCAGATGACCTCTTCAGCATCCGCACGCTCGGTTTCAGGGGAGAAGCTCTGGCCTCCATCGGTTCGGTCTCGCGTATGTCCGTGCAATCGAAGCAGCCAGCCGAGAAATTAGGCGCCCGCCTCACGGTTGAGGGTGGTAAAACCCTTAATAACGAAGCTTCAGGGACCGTCAGCGGAACCTCCATCACGGTGAGGGACCTATTTTTCAACACGCCTGCGCGGTTGAAATTCCTGAAACGCGACCTGACAGAAAAGCAGCAGATCGACAACCTGGTCACGCGCTACGCGTTGGCATACCCCGATAAATCCATTCACCTCGAGGAGGATGGTAAAGCCGTTCTGCAGACCAGCGGGTACGGAGACCGGCGCGAGGTGCTGGCGCAGGTGTACGGTATAGACCTTGCCCGGCAATTGCTCGAGGTGGTCTTCGAAGAGGATGGTCTTTCGATCAGCGGATTCATTAGCCCAATCTCGATCAATCGTTCCAATCGCAAGGAGATCACGTTTTTTGTTAACGGGCGCTGGGTGCAGGACGCGGCTTTGATCACCGCATTGATGAAGGCGTACCAATCCCTCCTCATGGTTGGGCGGTATCCACTCGCTGTATTATTCCTGCAGATCGACCCGCAGGATGTAGACGTAAATGTCCACCCCGCTAAGGCGGAGGTGCGCTTTAGACAACCAGACCTAATTTTCACATCGGTCCAACGCGCAGTTCGCCGGGCGTTGATGGCTTACTCTACCGTGCCGGAATTGACACCGGTCTACTGGCGCACGTACAGTGGGCAGGATAGCCCGTCTGACACGGCATTCACCTGGTTCCCACCGGCTGGCAGCCAGGGGCAGCCTTTCCCCCACGCGCCTGAAGCGCTCGCTGTGCCAGGCGATGCCCAGCCTGCTGCGGTACCTATAGCGGGTACGATCCCCATCCTGCGGCTAATCGGGCAGATCGGCGCAACCTACCTGGTTGCCGAGGGTCCCGACGGTCTCTATCTGGTGGACCAGCACGCCGCTCATGAACGGGTGCTTTACGAGAAGCTGCTCAAAACCGGCGGGCGTGTCGCTTCGCAGGCGCTGCTCGACCCGGTGGTGATTCAGCTTCCTCCGCAATCGGTCAAGCTGCTGCAGGAAAACCTGCCCGGCATGCAAAAATTCGGCTTTCACATCGAGGAATTTGGCATCAACGCCTTCCGTGTCATTGCCATCCCGGTGCTGTTTGCCGGCAAAGATCCGCGCGCCGCCATTCGCAGCGTGGTAGAAGATTTTGAAGAGGACGAAACGCCACTGCAGGGGATGGTGGAGGAAAAGATGATCGCCAGGATCTGCAAGCGTATGGCGGTCAAAGGTGGAAAGGTATTGTCAACTGAGGAACAACAGGCTTTGCTGCATGATCTCGAAGCCTGCGAAGCCCCACGCACCTGCCCGCATGGGCGTCCGACGATGATTCACCTCTCAGTGGATCTGCTGGAGCGCCAATTTGGACGGCGCGGGGCGCGATCGAGCTAACCAATTTTATTCCACAGCCAGGGTTTGTTCCAGGATCATCGGCAGCGCGACGGAGACGTCGTCATGGATCACCACCTCTGAATGGGAATCCATAAAGGTGGGTGACAGGTTGACCATGATGATGCGGCAGCCGTGCCGATACGCGTCATAAGGCAGCGAGGACGCCGGGATTACTTCAAGCGAAGACCCCGCCACGATCATTACCTCAGCCTTCTCCACTGCATCACTCGCAAGCCTCCAGGCTTTCTCTGGCAGTGCTTCCTCGTAAAGGGTGATGTCCGGTTTCATGGTTGCGTTGCAATGGGGGCAATGCGGGATCTGACCGTTGAGTATTTCATCCAACAGCGCTCGAGTGTCCTTTGCGGCATGATGGCAGGCTGGGCAATGAAAAGACTCCATCGAACCATGTAGTTCCACCACGTTGGATGATCCAGCTTTCTGATGCAGGCTATCGATATTCTGCGTGATTACGCATTGAATGAGTCCATGATTTCCCAGTTCGGAAATCGCCTGGTGCGCAGGGTTGGGCATCGCCTGCCTGGAGGTTTGCAGCAGCGGACGCAGCCAGCGGTAAAAGCGGTCTGGGTGGTGGGTAAAAGTTGTCAGCGAAGCAACCAGCATCGGGTCGTTCTTCTGCCACAAACCAATGTCAGCGCTGCGAAAATCAGGTATCCCCGAGGGGGTGGAGAGACCTGCCCCAGTAAACACAACTGTATAGCGGGATGCCTTGATGAGTTTTGCTGCAGTGCGATAAGAATCCAGGTCGTTCTCTTGAATGCTCATGCCTTGGAGCGTATGATCCTTGCCAACTCATTCACCTGTTGAGTATAAAGACCCTCAGGCTGTATCTTGATGAGCGGGATGTATTTTTGGTTTGCCTGGAAGACCTGCTCGGGAACTGGCGGGATCAATACGCGAACCGGATTACCTGGCAGCAATTTTGTGACTTGCTCAGCGGTGAGAAACAAGTCCGAACGTACATGATTGTAAAGCACCACTTGGATGTTACGCGTACCCCTGGCTGGTTCAAGCTGAATATTCCCTAAAAGGCGGCGCGTGCGTAACACGGTTGCCGGGAAGGCATCCGTGATGACGAGCAATTGATCGCAGATTGAGCAGATATGATCGAACCCGGGCAGGTAAGGGTTGCCGATATCCAGTATTAAGACTGGGACGAGGGTGCTGAGAGCGTCGATCATTGCGATAGTTTTTTCCGCGCTGTCTGTAAACGTGATCTGACGCGTCTTGTTCGAGGCCATCAACAGACGGATGCCGAAGGAGGTGAACACTGCATTCTGCTCGGCCACCTCAGGCGTGATCTCCTCGATCGGCAGTGCGAGAATCTTTTCCAGTCCATGTGATTCCGCAATATCCAAGTCCACACCCCATGATCCCATACCTGGTTTCAACTCGACCGCCAAGGTCTCTTTGTCGGTCAGGGCGTTGTAAGCAATCCCGAGGTTTAAGGCAAGCGTCGAAACACCCAGACCGCCCTTGCAGCTGGCGATCCCGATGATATATGCGGAATTTTTCTTTGAATCGCCAGCGGTGGGTTTTACCGCTTTTTCGAGCAGCGCTTTTACATGGGCAGAAAGTTCAGCCGGGTGAACAGGCTTGGTAAGAAAGTCGTCTGCACCAGCTTCGTAACCGGCAACCTTGTCATCCACCTGGCTTTTGGCGGTGAACATTAATATGGGGACGTGCGTGGTGGAGGGGTCATTGCGGATCTCACGGGCGACGCGGTAACCGTCTACCAGGGGCATCATGATATCGAGTACGATCAGATCCGGTTTTTCTTTTTTAGCCATAGATATGGCCAATTCACCGGTGTTGGCAGCGGATATCTCGTAGCCCTGCCGCTGCAGCATTACGCCAATCAGACGCAACGTCTCCAGGTCATCATCAACGATGAGGATCTTTTCCGCCATGCCGACCTCCATTCGATTATTGTCAGTCTAGCATAATTGATGGGTGAGTTCAAGTGATTGTTTCATTTCCATTGTTTTGTTACAAACTGGTTTAATCAATCATACTGTTTCATCAATCATACTGCATTAAGCGAATGCTATAATTTAAAACGATGAAATGGGATTTCAGACAACACCTCTCCGAACGGCTTGGCATCGATCAGGCGCAAAAGGTCTTGCTAGGTTTTTCGGGTGGTCCTGACTCTTTATGCCTGCTACACCTGCTGGTTGAACATGATTTCCATGTCATTGCCGCTCACATGGATCATGGCTTGCGTGATGATTCTGCTGTGGAAGCCTTACTGGCTGAAGCGGTTTGCCGGAAGCTCGGCGTGGAATTTGTGATGCAGCGAGTGGATGTGGCCACTCACGCCAGGCAGTATCACTTTACTGTCGAGGAAAGTGCACGGGTGATGCGTTATAAGTTCCTGTTTGATGAAGCCAGCAGGATGGACGCGCAAGCGGTGCTTGTGGCGCATAACGCCGATGACCAGGTGGAGACTGTGCTGATGCACCTGTTGCGCGGTAGCGGATTGAGCGGATTGGCAGGCATGCGTGCGGTGCTGCTACCCAACCCGTGGAGCAGCCGGATACCGCTCGTGCGCCCGTTGATCGGCACCACTCGAGCTCAGATCGAGACATTCCTCGCGGAGCGCAAACTTATTGCGATAGTGGACGAATCCAATTCAGATCAGCAGTACTTTCGCAACCGCATCCGCCACGAATTGATCTCTACGCTCGAGAGCTACAACCCGCGCATACGCGAGCGGATGCTGCGCATGGCAGACGTTGCCGCTGTAGAAGATGAATTTCTTCACCTGGCCGTCGGGGAGATTTGGACGAACGCTGTCATTGAACAAGGTGAGCAATATCTGGTAATTGATCGGGCTGTGTTGTTGCCTTTGCACCTGGCGTTGCTGCGGCGGTTTATGCGCCGCGCCATCGAATGGATGGACCCCGAACTGCGCGACATAGATTTCGAGGTGATCAACCGGGCGGCCGGTTTCTGTCAAACGCCGACACGTGCCAAACGCATAGACCTGTTGGCGGGCATTGAGATGTTCCTATATAGAGATCAACTCGTCTTTGCTCACGTTTCTGATCCATTGCATGACTTGTGGCCACAGCTTCAAATGAATGAGCAGCGATTGGTGCCAGTCCCGGGTCATCTGCAGCTCAGCCCGCAATGGATGCTGCGCGTCGATACGCTGAATGCACCTGAGGTAGAAACGTCGCCATTCACGGCGTGCCTCGATGCGCAAAAACTCACCGGAGGGTTGAGGCTCAGCCGTCAGTCGCCTGGCGAGCGGTTCTCGCCGTTTGGTTTGGATGGGCATTCTAAAAAGCTGGCAGACTTCTGGAACAGTGAAGGGCTGCCGGTGCGCGCGAGAAGCGCGTGGCCGCTGATCCGTTCGGCGGAGGGAATCGCGTGGGTGCCTGGTTTCCGTATCGCACATCACGCCCGGGTGGATAAGTCCACGACCGAGGTAATCCGCCTGGTGATCGAAAAAATTAACCGGCAGTGAGCGACTGCCGGTTGTGATTTATAGTTAGTTATTCTCCGGCGAGTTGACGCAGTTTCATGGCGATTTCGCGCCACTGGATCTTGGAAACCCCCAGTTTCTGCCGCAGTTTCTCATGCTCCATACCCGAGCGCCAATCATCAAGGGCGCAGGTCCAGCGGCACATGTCGAAGGAGAGGTGCTTCTCCAGACCGGCAGCGCTGCTGATGTCTTCGAGGAGGTATTCCAAGCGGCGCGGCGACCAGGGGAAGACGCGGTCGACCGGATTGTACTGGGCGAGATACTCGCGGTAAGCTTCAACCCAATCGGCGTTCAGGTCGATATTGCGTTCCTTGTACATGTTGCTTGAATTCCGCACGAACAGGCGCGGGCTCTTTGGCCCATCGAGATCAATGTGATTCAGGTTTAACGCCAGGCATTCGCCTTTCTTGATGGCAGTGGTGAGCAGCAGGCTGAGCAGGGTGTAAGGTCTGGCATCAGGTTTGGCTGCGGTGCGCATTGCCCTGGCAGTTTCCAACACCTTGAGCTCCTCATCAGGGGTGAGCACCACGGGCAGCGGGCTGATCACCGTTTTCTGCAGCACCTTTTCCGCTGGGTCGAGAGGGATGCGTCCGGCCTGGGTGAGCCAACGAAAGAAGGACTTGATGGAGGTGATGCGCCGGGAAAGGGTTTTTGGACTGCAGGGAACATTGCGCTCGTGCTGCAGCCACTCAAGAAAGCGGTTGATATCGCCAGTAGAAATACTGCCGATCGTGGTATCGGGGGAGAAATAGTTAGCAAAAAGGTTCAAGTCTCCTAGAAAAGCTTTGATTGTGAAAAGCGAACGACCCTGGTCCTGCATAAAAATTTCCCATGCGCGAATAGCAGGCTGAAAGGTGGTCTCACCCGTGATGTGAAGTTCGGGGGTATTCTCCATATGGTCTTCTTTCTGTAAAAGTTTCGTATAGCCTTATATACACAGTGTACAGTCAAATAAGGTGTTTGTCAACAGGAATTATGGCAGATTGGGGTACAGGGCTTTACGAATGATTTCAGCGATGGCATCGTAATCGGGAAGCAGCACGCTGGCATGCGTGATGGGTACCGAGTAATGAGAGACTTCATTTTCAGTGATCGCATAGCGTTGAAGCATGGAAGGCTGCTGTATGATATCGGAGGCCAGAGGCAGCAGCTTTACGATGGTTTCCAGAGGCAGGTTGGTTTCAACTGAATTGCGGAAGAGCTGGTATAGTTCGCCAGCCCGACTGAGGGCATTCAGGCTCATGGTTTTTTGGGCAATGGCGATAATTACTTCTTGAGCACGGCGTGTACGATCAAAGTCATCGCTGGTATAGCGCGAGCGCACGTACCACAGTGCGGTCTCACCGTTCATGCTTACTCTGCCCGCCGGAACGCTGCATTCCTTTTCCACTGCCTGAGGGAGGTCGCAACGGTCAGTCAAACCAGAAGCCGCGTTGACTGTGATGCCTCCCAGCGTGTCGATGATGCCAGTGAACCCGGCGAAATTGGTCAGCATGTAGTAATCAACCGGCGCCTCAAAAACCTCTTCAAAAGTCTTCTGCATCAACTCAAATCCACCATACGAATGCACGACATTGATCCGTTCGTATCCGTAGCCGGGTATGTTTATATACAGGTCACGTGGAAACGAGGTCAGCGTAGCGATCCCCTGGTCCGGAATGAGTGAGAGCAGCATGATTACATCGGTACGGGAACCCATGCCTGGACGCCAATCCGATCCCAGCAGCAGGATGTTCACCTGGCCTTCCGGTCGTTCCAGACCTAATGAGACTCCCTCCGGTACTGCCAGGGTGGGTGTGGTTATGTTTCCAGCAGGGTTGAAACCTGATTGTTCAGGCAAGAACGGGGTTGGCGTAGACGTTCCAGCATTCATGTTCGGGTCGAGCAATTGGATCGGGATTTCAGTCGGGGTTGAATTTGTTCGCATTGCGCAGCCTGTGAACAGTACCAGGCTCGCTAGCAGGGTAAGTAGCGCGTAGATTGGTCGCAGTGTAAGCATTATCCTAATTGTACTCCTATCAAAATAGGCGTAAAAAGTGGCGATTTTGTTCCAAAGGTTGACAATCTTTTATACTCTGATAGAATATGAACTTGCAAGCCGAAGTGGCGGAACTGGCAGACGCGCTACGTTCAGGGCGTAGTGAGCATTACGCTCGTGAGGGTTCAAATCCCTCCTTCGGCACAAAAAAACCCGCAGACCGCTGCGGGTTTTGTCTTGTAGCCAACTCAAGGATAGTGTAATATTAACGTGATGAACAAGCTAATAGCCAGTCTAAAAGCGATTTTTGATCCCAAGAAACTGGGCTTGATCGCGCTGGCGGTTGTGTTGCTATTCCTGGTGATGGATCTGAATTCGCGGTTGAATGAATTGTCACACCTCACGACGCAGAGGGATGAAGCAGCAACCATCGTTGCCAATCTTGAGGGCACGCTGGAGGTGCTGCAAACGAAACAGGCGTATGCCGGCTCAGTAGGCGCGGTTGAAGAATGGGCGTACAACGAGGGGCACATGGTGCGACCTGGCGAACAACTGGTGATTCCCATTTCCCCTCCAGGTACCACACCTGAACCGGTTTTCATCCCTACACCGACAGTACAACCTGTGCAGAACTGGGAAATCTGGCTGGCGCTGATCCTCGGGGAGTAACCCCCTTTTTACTTTTTCGGATTCAAAATGCGATGGATTGCGAGCATCGTCAGGTCATCTGACGGCGGTTCACCCTTGCGGAAGAGGTTGATCAGGTCTTCAAGGCTTTCCAACATTTCTGAGGCTGACCCGTACAAATTACTTTGCAAAGCATTAATCAGCCTGCTTTCAGTGAATTGGTCGCCTGTTGCAGAAAAGGCTTCGGTCACGCCGTCTGTATATAAGAGCAGGGTGTCTTTTTCCTTTATTTCCAGTTTATGGCAGACATATTTTTCACTGTCCACCACGCCGAGTGCGATACCGCCTTTGGCAAGTTTTTCGATCTGGCTGGTTTCGCTGCGGTAGAGCAGCGGCAGGTTATGACCGGCGTTGGCGTATTCAAGTACACCGGTATGTGGGTCAAGCAAAGCGTAGATGGCAGTGACGAACATCCCGTTTTGAGATTCTTCGTATAGCAATTCATTCACCCTGTCGAGCACTTCGCTCGGCGAGGTGATGTACTGCGCCATCGCCCGGATCAGCGTGCGGGTAACGGTCATGTAAAGGGCGGCGGGCATGCCTTTGTCGGATACATCCGCGATGGCAAATGCAATTCGCTCATCCCTGGTTATAAAAACATCGTAAAAATCGCCCCCCACCTCGCGTGCAGTGCGCCAGCGCAGGTCAAAATCCCAACCATCGATTCCGGGAATTGACTGGGGCAGGAAGGTCTTTTGTATCTGGCGCGCTAATTGAAACTCGCGTTCCACACGTTCCCTGTCGACCATTTCCTCCTTCAAGCGCTCATTCTGGATCGCGAGTGCGGTCTGCTGCGCCACGCCTTTGATCAATTCAATGCGCTTTTGATGGTAAGACTCCTGAACGTTAGTCTCGCGAGTGAGCATGATACCGTACTTTTCACCTTTAATACTCAATGGGAAGGCGAGCAGCCAATGTGAGTTGTTGCCAGGTTTTAGATCCTGGTTTTCAACACAGGTCAACCCGCGCCATGACCGGCTGGGAAAATCTGGGGCATCAAACTGGCAGCCCGCCATTTGGTCTGTTTCAATCACCTGGTCGAGTAATTTAAAAGTACCGAAGGAATGGGCATGACCCAGGATCTCCTCTTGTTCGGCATGCGTAGGCGCAACAGCTTTTGCCGGGATGTACTGCTGGTTGATCTTGTCCCAAAGGTAAATGACACAGGAATCAACGCCTACAAGGATGGGCATTAACTGCACAATGGTGTCAAGCACGTCATCCAACTGGTTCTGGCTGACTACCGCCTGGGCGACCTGCAGCAGCACCGCGGTGATGTAGGCTTCCTCCTGACGGTTCTCCAGCAAGCTGATATTTTCCAACCCAACCGCGGTTTGTTGTGCGATGCCCTGGAGAATGGCGAGCGTTTGATCGCTGAACCGGTTGGTCTTACCGAGGTCAGCTTTGCTGGTATGCGCGATGAGAAATGCGCCACTTAGTCTACCATGAGCGATCAGCGGTAACAGTACAAGCGTGCTGGATTTATCAGAGAATGGAAGGGATTTCAATCCCAATTCCGATTTCGGATCTTTGATGAACACAGGGCTGCGCGTGGCGTTGAGTTTGAAAAAAGCGATAGCTTCTGTATCCACTGCCACCTGCTCATTGAAAGTCGGTTGGAAACCGTAATATTGCTTCAAGTCATATGTTTCGCCATCCTCGCGCAGCATATAGATTGCGCAATACTCCACTCCCACCAGCAGAGGGGTCAGCCTGACCATGGTGGAGAGTAAAGAATCGATAGTGTTGATGGATTGCATGGCTTCAGCCACTTGCAGTAAAACCGTTGATGACCAGGCTTCCTCCTGCGCAGTGGTATAAAGGCGGGCATTCTGGATCGCCACAGCTGCATAACCAGCCAGTGTGGTGGCGATGCTGCCGGCTTCAGATCCATAGCGACCCTCTTTACGGTGTGCCAGCGTGAGAACGCCCAGGATCTCATCGCCTGAACGCAGAGGAACCGCAAGCGATGAGTAATTGGGTTTGAATTTTCTGGCTGCACCCAGCGGGCCGTAAGGATCCTCTGGTCCGCGGATGGTGTAACCCTCGTTGCTGATGCCGAGATTAAGGAAATTACGTACCTTGATCGAACCCTGGATGGACTCCAGCACTTTCATTTTGGAGATACCGCGCACTGCCGCGAGGTGCAACAGTCGCTCTTCGATAGGGATGCTCACGTCGTCATCCAATAACCAGATGGCAGCCGCGTCACAGGGCAGGTTGGTCTCGAGTGCGGCGAGCACCCGGTCGAGCATCTCAGGGAGCGCAAGGTTGGCATTGAGCAGGCCGGCCATATCGCGGAAACTGTCAGCCACCCTGCGGCGCCATTTTTCACTGCGGTACAACGAGGCATTGCGCAATGATTGGGCGATGCCAGATGCCAGGGTTTCGAAAAGCTCCAAATCTTCCGATGTGAAGCGGTTGACCTGGTCGGATTGCATGTCCAGCACACCCAGCACGTCATCCGAAAAGCGCAGGGGAACCGTCAGCTCCGATTTGATCTTTTGTGGAAAATACTTCGTCGGACGATAGAGCGGCTCTTTGGAAATGTCGTTTGCCAGTAGGGGCTTCCCAGTACGGGCAACATAGGGGATGATGCCGATTTCGTCATCCAGGTCAAAAGCATATGAATTAGGTTTCAGCTTCTGTGATTGCGGTCCTGTGCCAGCTTCAAAAATCACTTTCCGACGATTGGAATGGTTGGTAAAGATGTGCACGTGTGGCAGGGAAAATCGCTCAGAGATTACCGTGACGACTTTTTTCAACAATTCATCAAGGTCGAGGATCGAAGAAATAGCGCTGCCGATTTCAGCCACTGCGGTCACCCGGGCATTGTTGTATTCAAGCGACTTAAAGAGACGAGCAGTCTCTACCGCCAGGGCGATTGAATCCGCCAGTGAACGCAGTACAAGCATATCATTTTCATGAAACGCTCCCAGTTGATCGCTTTGCACATCCAAAACACCCAGGATGCGGTTCTCAACCTTCAATGGCAATACAGCCTCTGCTCTCGTGTCGGGGAGTAGATCAATTTTCACATAGAGCGGCTCTTTGGTCACATCCTTGACGATGAATTCGTTGCCAGTTTGAGCAGCTGAATGTACCAATCCTTTTGTGTAATCAAGTTCTAGAAGTGGGTTCTTCTGGTTCGGCTGACACTTAAGCGAACTGGCACGAAATTGCAGGCTTTTATTGGTTTCATCTACAGTGTAAATGCCTACGTGGTAGTAATCGAAAGTGCATTGGATCAAGTTTGTGACCCGCAGGCAAAGCTCGTCGAGGTCAAGCACGTTGGTGATTTGTGAAGTGACCGAGCGTACAAGCGAAATTTGATCGTAACGCCAATTCTTTAACACTGATTGTCGGTTGACCTGCATCGCCAGGGCAGCAACTGCCACAAGACGTTCGATCGTGGCAATTTCTGATCTAGAGAAAGGATTATCTGCAGCCCGGGTGACATGTACGATGCCGATCAGATTATTCTGCGAGAGCACCGGTAGAGCAGCTTCAGAATGGTCTTTCGTGAGTGACGATTTTTTGGATTTGAGGCATTTGCCGACGATGGCTGGGGCATCATCCGTCGGTAGAGTCTTAACCGGGGGTTCGCCGGGCAAAGGGTAAAAAGGCTCTACCAGCCATAATTCCGCCTGACATGCCAGATTTTCCTGCAGGTATGCGGAAAAATACCGGCTAAGGCTAAATGAATCTGGTTGCTTGACCAGAGTCTCGCCCAATACCAGGAAGTCATTCCAGAGAGTTACAGGCTCTACAGGATCAGGGGGCATTATTTCTTCTTTTTGGTTAACGTCAACTTGTTCGTTGATGCTGTGAATTCGAATTGGACATCATCCATCAATTGGCACATCAGAAAATATCCAAGTCCGTGATTTTTCCGGTCCTTCAACTGGGCAGCCAGGTCTGGTATGGGCACGCAGGACGGGTCAAAAGGTGCACCGTAGTCTTCAAGAATGACCTGCATGCCGTCATCGATCGCCTGGCATGTGCAAGCGATCTCTCCGATTCCTTCTCCACCGTAAGCATGCTCGATAATATTGGAAACAGCCTCATCCACGGCTGTTTCCACTTCAAAAGACTCTTTATACGATAATCCTGCTGCTTTGGCTTCTGACCTGACGAATTCTGCGATCT
>JBCFBD010000044.1:0-18722 GCA_038562455.1 Anaerolineaceae bacterium
AAATTATAACGAATAAGGCTGAATTCACCAACATGCGCCCTGTGAGCCAATCTGGAACCAAAACAAGGGCAGGTGCCTGCCCTTGTATGACGTCCAAATATAGCCCTGCGTTCCCGATTACGCGATCAGGAAACCGACACCCATTAACAACGGGGTAATCAGATTGAGCAGCACGTTCTGGATCATCGAGGGGATGAGTGCAGGAATATTTTCAGCGTTTTTAAGCACCGCCCTGGCGGTGGGGATGGCGCTGACCAGGGTGAGCAAGCTGATCAATGTCCATACGGGTGTCAATTTCAGTACCACACCCAGAACGATGGTCACGTATGTGGCGACCAGGAAAGCGACATAAATGACCGCGCTGGCTTTCTTCCCGATGAGAATGGGATAATGCTTGCGAGCAACCGTTTTATCGGCTTCGACATCAGGGAATTGGTTTAGCAGCAACAGGTTGCTGACCAGGAAGAAGGGCACGAAAGAGGTGAGCATGGCAGTCCATGTGATGGAGCCTGTGAGCACATAATAAGACCCGATCACCATCAGGGTACCAAAGCCGAACCCCGGGGCCAGCAGGCAGAGCAGGGGCTGCTTGTTCACCCACTGGGTGTAGGTGAAGATCACGACCAGCCCGATCGCGCCGATCACGAGGATCGGCCAACCGACCACGATACTGAAGTACACGCCGATAAGCGCGGCGATCAGGGCGGTCACGATCACGGTCCACAGCACGATGGGGGCTTTGCTGGGATCCTGGATCAGCGTGCCGCTGCCACCGCTAAAGGGCGTGCGGTTGGTGCGAAAATCCAGTCCGCTTTTCACGTCCTGGTACTCATTAACGGCGTTGACGCAACCGTGGGCTGCCAAACCACCGATGAATGCCAGCACGGCATACCAGGCGTTGACCTGTCCGTGTGTCCAAATAGCAGCTGCCATAGCCACGAAAACACAAGACACTGCAAGCAGCAAGAAGTTGGGGCGCATAGTACCGATAATGTATTTCATGTCACATTCTCCATTAATAGATTTGTCTGTAATACAACACTTAGCCTCTGATTTAGATGTTCAACCACTTTGTGGCGGCAGCTGGCAAGTCGAGGCTGGAAGCCGTCCTGCGGGTGCACACCGGCAGTGAATCGAGGAATTGGCGGCCGTATTTCTTGGTGAGTACGCGTTTATCCAGAATGGCGACCACGCCGCGATCGGACTGGGTGCGGATCAAGCGACCGAACCCCTGGCGGAAGCGTAATATCGCCTCTGGCAGGTTGTATTCATTGAATGGGTCATCAAAAGTCTCTGAGCGGGCGGATATGATGGGGTCGGAGGGTACATCGAAAGGCAGCTTGACGATGACGAGCACCGAGAGCGCTTCACCGGGGATGTCGACGCCTTCCCAGAAAGCGCGTGTGCCAAGCAGCACGGCTCTGTCCGCTTCGCGGAAGTTACCGAGCAGTATGTTGGTCGATGCGCCTTCCCCCTGTTCGAAGACCTGGATACCTGCATCCTCCATGGCGGGGCCGATGGCCTGACCTGTGCGCTTTAATTGTGCATATGAGGTGAACAATGCGAGCATGCGTCCACCTGTGGCTTTCGCCAGGCGGATAATGGCGCTTTCCACTTCGCGCTGGTAAGCATTGGCTTCGTTCGGCTCAGGTATGTCATTCACCAGGTAAAGTAGTGTGGAATTTTCATAATCGAACGGTGAACCCAGCACCAATTCATCGGCTTCGTCCGCATTCAATCGGTTGCGAATGTAGTCAAATTCATTGTTGGTGGTCAGCGTGGCGGAGGTGAGAATGACCGAGGATTTTTCGTGCCACAGGAAATTCTCCATTAATGGACCGATGTGCAGCGGGGCAGCCTGCAGTGCCAGGCGGTAGCTGGTGGGCAGTTGTTCGGCCCAGTACACTTTGTCTTGCGCGGGGTGGTTCACCAGTTCATCGAGTATCTTGGCGGTTTCCGTCAGCCGCATGTAAACGCTGGCGAGCGAACCAAGTGTGTCTTCCACTTCATCTGGCATATCTTCCAATCCATCGCTAATGGATTTCTGGAATTCGGCGATCAGTTTGAAGGCGCTTTCGAGAGAAGCCTGGCAGCTGTCCCAAGATATCTCCACTTCCGTCCAGGATGGCAGAGTGCGGGTGGCAGGCAGGACGCGCGTCTGCTGACCGTAGCCCATGATCGACTGACCGTCGCGCTGTTCCTCCATGAAGATTTCCAGGCTATGGATCAACTCAGCAAACTCGTTTTCTAATCGGAACATCAGGTCGCTGATCTTGTGCACCGCCATGTTGAGTGCGGCAAAATCAGCTGGCGATATGCGATGCGAAAGCAGGCTCAACATCCTGCCAAGCAGTCCGCTTGAAACCGAACCAACTTCACGCAGCCGGCGAGTGAAATCTCCTTGGGTGACGCGGAAGGACAATGCGTTGGTGGTGGCAGATTCGAGATGATGGGCTTCGTCCACGATCAGGTAATTGTATTCAGGTAACACGCGGTTGCCGGTCATCACGTCTGCTAACAGCAAGGCGTGATTCACCACCAGGATATGCGCGGATTGGGCAGCCATGTGAGTGCGATAGAAGGGGCATGCGCCGCCCATACGTGAAACGCAGACATCCGTGCGGCAGCCTTCGTCGTCGGCTGAGATGCGTTGCCAGACTTCGCGTTCGGCAGGTCCGTTCAAGTTGATCTCACCACGATCTCCGCTGCCGCCCTGCTGCAGCCAAACCAGGGTTTTTGACAAGACCCGTAATTCATCTGCTGTTTCCGGTCCGGTCTTGCGCATAGCGCTGTAGCGCCGCGGGCAGAGGTAGTTGCCGCGCCCCTTGACCACGGTGGCGCGCACTTCTGAACCCAGCGCGGCTGCCAGGTCGGGGATGTCCTTCTTAATCAGCTGGTCCTGCAGGGTGATAGTGTTGGTCGATATGACCACACGCATTGAATTGCGCAACGCCCACTCGACCGCAGGAATGAGGTAGGCGAACGATTTGCCCGTACCGGTGCCGGCTTCGACCATGAGATGCTGGCTGACGGAAAGTGCGTTGGCGACCGAGCGCAGCATTTCAAGTTGTTGCGGGCGACTCTCAAAACTCTCAAAATAGCGCGAGAAGGGTCCGCCGTGTTCGATTTGCGCGGCCATTTCCTCAGGGTCGAGCGGTGTGGGAGTTTCCACGGGCACAAGCGGGGGATAGTTGGCGGGTCCACCGAAGAGCAACCCGAAATCATCCTGCACCACCTTTTTGGCTTCAACCGGCATGCGCCCTTTTTCGCGTAAAGCTTGCTGGAATGCCTGCTCACCATCCCACTCGATGCCTTCCGCCATGCGCACGATTTCTGCCAGCACTTCGATGGGCAATTCGAGCAGTTTTTGCATCAGGGTGTGGTACACGGCATGGGTAAGGCGCGCATCATCAAGCGCGCGATGAGAGTTGGGGATCAGGATGCCCAGGGTGTACCCAAGCGTGCCCAGATTGTAGCGGCTGTTGCCGGGCAGCGCGATGGATGCCAGCTCATAGGTATCCACCACGGGATTAAACTTAAGGATGCGTTGCCGCTGTAAAAAAGATAGGTCAAAACGCACATTGTGACCGAGCACGGTGTCATCACCGACAAAGTCATCCAGCTCCTGGATAACCGCGTTGAGCGGCGGGGCATGACGCACCATTTCGTCGGTGATGCCAGTCAACTGGGTGATGAGGCGGGGGATGGGACGACCGGGGTTAATCAGTTTTGACCATTCGGCTTCAACGCGGTGACCGTTGAAGCGCACCGCAGCGATCTCAATGATCGCGTCTTTTTGCGGTTCGAGTCCGGTGGTTTCGATATCAATGGCGACTATGGAGGGCATGCGCGAATTATATCACGCTGATTTTTACGCTAGTTGGCAAGCTGTGATAATAGCAGACGTGATAATGGCAGACGATGACGCACGGCGTGATAAGATTAATCATCCACACCACCTTCATAGGAGGCACCCATGTACACCATGCGCAACGCCAGCCTTGAACTTGTCATCGATCCTGCGAACGGAGTTTTTTCGATCCACCCGCTCGACAAGCGTTTCCCGCGGCTTGATAAGGCTGAACTTGGCTGTGAATACCTGGCTGACCATAAACGCAAGAAAGGATTAGTAGGTGCATGGGAAAATGCAGTTGGCATAGAAAGTGAACTGTATACCGTGGAGCATGGTTGGATCGATCTGGTGACGTTCCAGTGTACGGCAAAAGCTGATGGTATCGCCTGCACCCTGAACTTTGGCATAACGCGAGAATACCCGCTTGTGCTGTGGAAAGTGAAACTGCAAAACCGGGGCAGCAGGTCGGCGCGGGTGAGGCGAATTGATCTGCTGAACCTCAAGCCAGCAGGCGGCGGTGAAATGAAGCTCCCCACAGCCAAAGCGCTGACAGAGATGGGGTTCTTATCCAATGGCTGGCAATCCTGGTCACCCACGCGGTGGTACCGCGGGGACACTCGCATGAACATCAGCCGGTTGGGATTCCTGCAACACCCGATGATCTACAACCCCGGCACTCCGCGGCCGCGGCGTAAAGGGGAGTTTTCCAGTGATATGTTCGCAGTGGTCAGCGACCAGATCGCTCGGACCGGGTTGCTAATAGGCTTCCTGGCGCAAAAGCAGCACTTCGGGTCGATCCATGCCGATTTCAACACTGGCTCACTGTCGATGTGGGCGAATGGAGATGATGCAGAGCTGCCCTGTGGCGCTGAGATCGAGACCGATTGGGCGGTGTTTACCCCGCTGCTGCTCGACCATAGAAATCCGCTCGAAGTCTATATTGAGGCAGTTGCGCGCGAGAATCACACGTGTGTGCCTGATCACACGCCAACCGGCTGGTGTTCCTGGTACCAGTATTACACGGGCGTCACCGCGCAGGATGTCTCGCGCAACCTGGAGACCATCCTTGACCTGCAGGAGAGTCTTCCGATCGAGGTGGTGCAGATCGATGACGGATTCGAGAGCAGCGTGGGAGATTGGTTCACCTTCAATCCGACATTCCCTGAAGGGGTTGCGCCTCTGGCTGAAACGATCTCATGCGAGGGATTGGTACCAGGCATCTGGGTGGCGCCGTTCATCGTTAATCCACGGTCAAAATTAATGCGTGAACACAAGGAATGGATCCTCTTTAAACGCCTGGGACGGCCGGTCAACGCCGGGTATGGTTGGAACGCTCTTACCACTGGCCTGGATATGACCGTACCGGGTGCGCTGGATTTTGTACGTGAGGTAGCGAGAACTGCCATTGAGGACTGGGGATTCAAATTCCTCAAGCTCGATTTTTATTACGCCGCTGGACTTAAAGGGAATTATCACGACCCGACCAAAACCCGTGCCCAGGTGCTGCGAATGGGCATGGAAGCCATCCGCGAGGTGGTCGGTTCGGACGTGACCTTGTTGGGGTGCGGCGCACCATTGGGATCGATGCTTGGTATCGTGGACATGATGCGCATCGGCCCGGACGTGAGCGGGGATTGGGCGCCGCACTTTCACGGAATTGGGCGTCTCTTCAAACAGGAACCCTCCATGCCCTCGACGCGAAATTCTTTCCATAATATTCTCACACGCGCGAACCTGCACAACGCCTGGTGGATCAATGACCCCGATTGCCTGCTCGTGCGCCCCGATTCCAACCTGACACTGGCAGAGGTGCGTACACTAGCGACCGCGATCGGGTTGACCGGTGGTGCGCTATTGATCTCAGATGACCTCACCAGGTTGCCTGCGGAACGGCGCGCGATTGCCGAAGCGCTCATCCCGATCCTCAATGAGCCGGTCAGGATTCCTGACCTGTTCTCTGCAGAATGTCCTTCGCGCTTGCGGTTGGATCCCATAACTGGCGCTGGGGCCTGGCATGTGCTGGCTGCTTTCAACTGGCAGGATGAAGCAACCGACCTCCACCTCCATCTGGTGCAGTACGGACTGGAGGAAGTTGATTTTGTGTATCGTGAGTTCTGGAGTGGACAAACGGGTATATGGAGCAAGGGAGAACAATTAACATTCCCGAAGGTTCCGGCACACGGCTGCGTGGTGATTGCCCTGCGTGAGCTGCAGGGTGGGCAGCCGCTGTACGCAGGCAGCGACCTGCACATCTCGCAGGGTGTTGAGGTGGACGCCTGGAATGTTGATGCTGAAGGCATGAAGTTCACATTACGTTTACCGCGTACAGCGCATGGCAGCGTTTACCTTTACCTGCCGGAAAAGACCGGAGTGGTTACGGTAAATGGCGCACCAGGTGAATTGATGCCAGTGAGTGGGAGTGTCTATTGCCTCGCAGTTGCGGTTGAGGGCTTCTGCCACATCCATTTGGAATACAAAAAAGAGTAGAGTGGACACCGGTCCACTCTACTCGAGGTTGGTGAAATATCGTTTACTTTTCCGGGATTGGAGGAACGGAATCTCCTTCGTGATCCTTGAGCCATTGTGCCACGGCTGCCTGCTTGCGCGTGCGGTTGCGGCGGATAAGCCAGCGCACCAGGAAGAAGACCGGCAGACCGAGCACGAGGACGATGGGTAAGACATACAGCCCAAGCCAGATCAGGAGGTTGACCAGCCCCTTGGCGAACTTGACCAGCGCCTCGAGGGCTTCTTTCGCCACACCGGAGGGCTTCCAACCGGCCACGGTCAGGGGGGCTATGCTTTGCTTGGAGCGGATGGTGACCGCAATGGACGAAGTGGAAACTGAATCTTCGTAATACTTCATCTGTCCCTTGATCAATTCGATTTGCTCAGTCAACTGAATCTTCTGAGTATAGATTGCCAGGGCTTCTTCGGTATTGGCGGCTTTTTCATAGAATTCTGAAAGTTTGGCGTCAGCTTCCTCAAGGTTGCGCAGACGTGACCCGAGGTCAGTGTACTCCTTGGTCACATCCTGTCCGTAGATATTCTCATTCAGAGTGTATTTCTTTGGATCGCCAGTCATCGCTTTGATCTTGGTCATGGCTTCATCCAGACGGTCGGCGGGAACGCGTACGGTTACACTGGCTTCAAACACCTCGCTGCCGTTGATAGTCTGGGTTTTATACAGGTTGGAATAGACCGTGAAACCACCCATCTGCCGGGCGAGGTTCTGTATGTCAGCCATGCTGACGGCTGGATCATCCGCTGCGATCTCCAGACTGGCGTTCATCATGATCATTTGGGTGGATTCGGGCACAGCACCGGTAACCCCCATTCCCTTATCGCTTTGAACTCCATAATACTCTTCCGCTGCCGGTGCTTCGGGGGCAACTTCCGGCGCGCCCATGGGATACGTGGAACTCTGATCCATTGAATTGCCACCGTTTGAGACGGATTTGGCAGCACATCCGCTGATGGCGAGCGTGAGGATCACCATTCCGATGAGAAATGCTTTCGTTTTCATGTTCCCTGCCTCCTTAGTGCAAGTCCAAGAATTTTAATCTTCTGGGATAGTGACGATTTGTTCAGGAAATTAGTTCCCCGATCACCAGCCTTCGCTCAGCCGCCGAGCGTGCCGCTCAGGCAGACCTGCAGCAAGGATGCGCGCCTGCGCTGCCGGGATATCGTAGCTCACGCGCTGGATCTGCCAGGTCATGGCATCAGGATCGAAAATACCAAACGATGCGCGTGGATCATTATCCCTCGGCTGACCGACTGAACCAGGGTTGAGGATGGCGCGAGAGGTGATGGGCACTTGATTACCGGGAACTGGGAAATAGCGGGTAAGAGGTCTAGCGATGGCGTTTTCAACAAACAATACCGGCAAGTGTGAATGACCAACGAAACCCAGCTGGGAGTTAAAAACCCTCAGATTTTCACACGCCACGTGACCATCGAGCACGTATTCCCAGATCGGGTTGCGCGGGCTGCCATGCGCGTAGGTTGCCAAGTCGGTGGTCACCTTCTCAGGCAAAGCTTGTAGAAAGGCAACATTCTCATCCGATATGCGCTCACGAGAAAGGAGGATCGCCTGGCTGGCGGCGGGGTTGAACTCTGAAAGGCTTTGTAGGTTGCTGATCGCCATGTCGTGATTGCCCTTCACGCACAACAGGTTAGGCAGCGAACGCACGCGCGTTACACATTCGTTTAGGTCTGCGCCGTAACCCACAATATCGCCCAGGCACCAGGCGGCATCGATCTCGCCTGCTGATTGCAGCACCGCCTCAAATGCAGTGATATTGGCGTGAATGTCTGAAATGACGAGAATCTTCATCGACCGATTAACCCAATACACTATTATGGCACTTATTGCCCAAACATGGATAATCGATTCGTTAAAAACTTCGTTAAATACTGCTGATGATCTCGGCGGCGTAATCGAAGCGTTGGAAAGCGGGCATCAGGTAAACGCCCTGTACATGTGGTTTGATCTGCGCAACCAGGTCAACGGTTAGGTTGATACCGGTGCGCGCGCCTTGGTCTCCGCTGGCGTCCATCAAAACGCGGGTTTCAGCCGGGATCTCAATCCCTGGCACCTCAGATTGCAGGAACGCGGCGTGGCGGGCGCTGGCGAGCGGCAGCAGACCGGCAATTAGCGGCACTGGCAGTTTGCCGTTTTCTGCTTCGTAGGCGTGCAGAAACTCAGTCACCAGCTCGGGTTTGTAGATGGGCTGGGTGAGGATGAAATCCGCTCCAGCCTTCAACTTTCGGTTGAGGTTCCTGATCTCAGCAGCCATATCCAGCGGATTGAGGTTGAGCGCGCAACCCACGAAGAAGCTGGTCGGTTGCCCGATGTCACTGCCGGAAAGGTCGAGCCCGGCGTTGAACCCCTGCTTGATGAGCTTGATCAAGCCGGAGGGTACAAGGTCGTAGTTGTCATTCGCTTCAGGGTATTCGCCGATGGAGGTGGGGTCGCCCATCACGACGAAGATATTACGCACATCCAGGGCGTGCGCAGCCAGCAGGTCACCTTGCACGCGCAGTACGTTGCGCCCTCGGGTGGGGAAGTGCAGCACAGTCTCGATGCTGATCTTGCGCTGGATGAGGTTGCACACCGCCCACGGACTCATGCGCATGCGCGCCATGGGGCTGTCTGCCACGTCGATCACGTCCGCGCCAGCTTCAGCCAGCAGGCTGGCGCCTGCCAGCAGTTTGTGTGTCGACACCCCGCGCGGTGGGTCCATCTCCACAGCGATCACGAACTTTTTCTCGGCCAGCTTCTGCGAAAGGGAGGTGGAGGTTGGCGCTTCCAGCTTTTCCGCGGCGGCATCACGTTGCGAGATCATCTCGATCGGGCTGCGTTCCAGCGTTTGCGCCTGATTGAAAGTGCTGACCATGGCGCTGATATGTTCCGGGGTGGTACCGCAGCAACCGCCGATGATGCTCGCGCCTGCCTGCCAGAATGATATAGCGTACTGACCGAAATACTCCGGCGCAGCGGGGTACATGATGCGTCCTTCCACCTGTTCGGGCCAGCCAGCGTTGGGCATCACCGAATAAAGCGCGTCCGGCACTGCCTGGCGCATCATACGCAGGATGTTAAGGATCTGGTTGGGACCGCCGGAACAGTTCACACCGATGGCGTCGGCACCGGCATCGTATAGGCGGCGGGCGACCTTGGCGGGTGGGTCGCCGAGCAATGTGCGGTTATCGCGTGTGTAGGTCATTGAGGCTATAACCGGAATATACCCGGCTACCTGGCGGGCAGCTTGGATGGCTTCGACAATTTCGTACAGGTCAGTGATGGTTTCCAGGATCAACAGATCAGCGCCAGCTTCGACCAGCGCTGCGATCTGGCGGGCGAAAGCCTCGCGGGCTTCAGGCAGTTGCACCCTTCCGAATGGGGCCAGGCGCACGCCTAGCGGACCGATATCACCAGCGATGAAGGCTGACCTTCCACTGGAGTTTACAGCCTGTTGCGCGATCTCAACTGCGGTTTTATTGATCTTGACCAGCTGGTCTTCCAGCCCCTGTGCAGCCAGCTTGAAGTGATTAGCGCCGAAGGTGTTGGTCTGGATCATATCGGAACCGGCAGTGAGGTAATCGTTGTGGACGGAGGCGATCACATCCGGGTAGCTCAGGTTGGCGCAATCCAGGCAGGCTTGGCTGGCGGGCAAGCGCTGGTTGAGCACCGTGCCCATCGCCCCATCCGAGAACAACGCCCGCCTGGTTTGGATGAAATCAAGCAATTCCTGTTTGGTAAGCATGCTATCCCACTTCTCTCATTAATTGATCCAACCGGGTTTCACCGATGGTGTAATATTTAGCATCAGGGTGGTGCAATATTATGGCGGCGGTGGATTGCTCAGGCATTAACTGGCAGGCAGATGTGAGGTCCATGCCCAGCTCCTGGCGCGCTGGTAGCAATTCAAACACTTTCTGGTGGTCCGTCAATTCTGGTATGGAAGGGTATCCCCACGAATAGCGTTTGCCCTGCCCAGCGGGGATACCGAGCTCACGCCGGATGTGGCGGTGCAGATATTCCGCTGTGGCTTCGGCGGTTTGCACTGCCAGACCGTGGGTAAAGTAGGCTTCGGTGTAATCATTGGCAGCCTGCAAGCGGTCAAAACGCTCGGTGGCACGCGCGCCAACAGTCACCACCTGAAATGCCACTGTGTCCATGATACCTGACCCAACCTCAGCGAAATAGTCTGCCAAACACAGGTAATCACCGCTTGGCTGGCGTGGGAAAGTGAAGCGGGTGAGCTCGCGCGGCGTACCGCCTTCAACGGAAGCAGGGTCGTAGATCACCAGCTCGTTGCCGTCAGCCTGACCGGGCCAGTAACCGTAGATGCCCTGGGGCTGCAGCCAGCCTTCTGCCAGCGCGCCCTTGCGCATGTCAGCCAGGCGGGCTTTGTACTCCAGTTTCAACTTCTCCCAAGCCTTCCCGTGGGTATTCTTCGCGCCCCACGATAGGCGGAACAATTCATTGATCGAGAGATACTCGAAAATGACTTCGAGCGGCATGTCTTTCACAACGCGCACCCCCCATGAAGGTGGTACTGGGATGACCGGCGCGGGTCGCACGGTCTTGACTGGCGCTCCGAGTTCGGTTTTGTCGCTTGCGAGCGCCAGACCCAGCTCAAAGCGGGCTTCTTTATCCATGCGCGCGTAAAGTTCAGGGCGCTGTTTCTCGTTGCCAATCGCGTCCATGGTTGATAGTCCCTCGAAGGCGTCCTTGCAATAGAACACGCCTGGCGCGTAGAATGCGCCTTCCTCGGTCTGCAAAATGCGCCGCCCGAAACGCTGATTGATGGCTGCACCGCCGATCAGCACAGGGAATTTCAATCCGCGGCGATGGAGTTCGTTCACAATTAGAGGCATCTGCTTGCTGGTGCTCACCAGCAATGCGCTCAACCCGATCGCGTCGGCATTCTCCTCGACGGCGCGGCTGATAATGGTCTCGGCGGGTACCTGCTTGCCCAGGTCTACCACCGTGTAGCCGTTGTTGGAAAGGATCGTCTTAACCAGGTTCTTACCAATGTCGTGCACATCCCCGTAGACAGTTGCCAGCACCAGCTTGCCTTTGCTGACACCCTCTTTGCGTTCGAGGAAGTTTTCCAGGTAGGAGACGGCTTTCTTCATTACTTCGGCGGATTGAAGCACGAAAGGTAGAATCAATTCGCCGCTGCCGAATCGGTCGCCGACTTCTTTCATTGCCGGCAGCAGAACGTTGTTCAAGATGCTCACCGCACTGTCATTGCGGCTGAGGGTTTTTTCACCTTCTGCCTGCAGCAGGTCGATGTCAGATTCGAGATTCTCCTTCAGTCGGTGGACAACCTTCCAATGCAGCCGATCCGCGGGGAGCATTGACGCAAGGGTTTCCTGTTGCGCGTTCTTCTGATCGCTGGTGGGTCCAGCTGCCTGGAAGTGCTCAATCAAGCGCTGCAGCGCATTGGGAGTGCGGTTGAAGACCAGGTCCTCTGCCTTTTCGCGTTCGGTTGTGGGAATGTCGGCGTAAGGTGTGATGGTAGCGGGGTTGACGATGGCCATATCGAGCCCGGCCTGCACGGCGTGATAGAGCATCACGCTGTTGATGACACCGCGCGCATTGGGCGCAAGCCCAAACGAAACATTGCTGACCCCCAGCGAGGTGAGCACACCGGGCAGGGCTTGCTTGATTAGGCGGATGCCCTCGAGGGTTTCGATGGCTGAATCCGCAAACTCATCCGAGCCAGTCGCCAGGGTGAAGGTCAGGTCGTCGAAGACCAGGTCTTCAGGCGCCAGGTGATGTTCGTTTACCGCAATAGCGTAAATTCGTTGCGCTACTTCGAGCTTGCGCCGGCCGGTCTTTGCCATGCCCTGTTCATCGATGGTGAGCACGATGACCGCGGCATTGTAATGTTTGGCGAGCTGGAAGATGCGGTCGGCTTTTTCACGTCCGCCTTCCAGGTGGGTGGAGTTGATCAGGCAGCGCCCGGGAGAAGTCTTCAGCGCGATCTCGAGCACATCAAGTTCGGTAGAGTCGATGACCAACGGCAGGTTGATGATAGGCGCAATCGCTTTAATGAGGCGGTGCATCGTTTCGACTTCGTCTGCTCGTTCGGTGAGCGCCACGCATAGGTCCAGCCCGTGTGCGCCGTTCTCGACCTGTTGTTGGGCGAGCGTGAGGATGCTCTCAAAATCGTTTTCCAACACTAGTTTCTTGAAGGCGCGGCTGCCCTGCGTGTTCAGGCGTTCTGCGATGAAGAAGGGTGCAGGTTCCTGCTGCATCGGTTGAGCCTGGATCGACGACGCCAGGCGCGGGGGCAGCTCAGCCTCACGCGGTGCTGGGGTGAGCGGGGCGACCTTTTCGACAAGCAATTTGAGGTGGTCAGGTGTGGTGCCGCAGCAGCCGCCTACCACGCTCACACCATTCTTAGACGCGAATTCGTACAGCGCTTCGGCAAAGGGTTCCGGTTCGAGCGGGTAGACCGCTTGACCGTCGATGTTGAGCGGCAGGCCGGCGTTGGGGATGCAGGAGACGGGCAACGGGCTGTTCTCGCCCAAGTAGCGGATCGGCTCGCGCATAAAATCAGGGCCGGTGGAGCAGTTCATGCCAATGACGTCAACCGGCAGCTTCTCCAGGATTGCCAGCACCGCGGAAATATCGGTGCCCAGCAGCATCCTGCCGGTGGTGTCGAGGGTGATCTGCGCCTGCACGGGCAGGCGTTTGCCGGTTTTCTTGAAAGCCCGTTGAATACCGTCAATCACTGCCTTGACCTCCAGGATGTCTTGCGAGGTCTCGATCAAGAGCAGGTCCACGCCGCCTTCAATTAACCCCTGCGCCTGTTCGCTGAAGATCTCAGCCAGTTCGTCGAAACTGATGTTGGATAATTCAGGGTCGCTCATCGAGGGCAGTTTGCCTGAAGGGCCCATCGAGCCAGCCACAAAGCGCGGTTGCTGAGGGGTGCTGTACTCATCCGCCAGACGGCGTGCCAGTCGGGCAGCTGCCTGGTTGATCACGTCCACCTGGTCAGCCAGACCGTATTCACCCAACGTGAGACGATTTGAGCGGAAGGTGCTAGTTTCGATGACATCCACGCCCACTTCAAGGAAGGAGCGGTGCACATTTTCAACCGCCTGCGGGTAGGTGATCACCAGGTAATCATTGCACCCATTGGTTCGTTCACCGCCGAATTGTTCTGCCGTCAGGTTTTGCTTTTGCAGGTTCGTACCCATCGCGCCGTCGAACACGATAACCTTTTTCTTCAGTGCTTCAAGATAAGCCGGGCGGTCGGGTTGAATTTCCATATTTGCTCCTCTTGGGCGTACCATTAATAAAACCTCTCGTGAGAGAGGTCTACGTTTTGTTTACTCTCTCATCTTTCAGAAATCATTCTGCCGGACTTGGCACCGGGGTTTGAACGGTTGCCGAGGTTTCTACGGGCCGGTCCCTCCACCTCTCTTGATGAGCGGGTCGAATGACCCTGTATGGGTGAGATTTTACCATGAACCAAATTCTGATTTGGGTCAAGAGTGCGTGAACAAGAGTGCGTGAACATTTTTCAATAACGAGCGCAGTTGATATAATGAGTTATCTTCGGCAACACAGGGTGCAGTATGGAACCTGAATCAGGTGAGAATTCAAACGAGTATTACCCTTTTTTCCCCGTATTTATCACCAGCCTGATCCTCATCGGGATCGGCCTGGTAGGGCTGGGCGCGCTGTTCATTTTCACCGTTCCCACCCTCGGACCACGCTGGTTGTTATTCTTTCTGGCGACCATGCTAGGCAGCGGAATCACCCTGCCGGTGGTCTATTATCTGCATAAACGGTTTCCCTCCAATCCCCGGGTCACACCGGTAATCCTGGTGCGTGAAGCGCTATGGTTCGGCGTCTACATTGATATCACCCTCTGGCTGCAGCTGGGTAAAGTGTTGAATTCAGCACTGGCGATCTTCATCGCGGTCGGATTGATCCTGATCGAGTTCCTCATCCGCATGCGCGAACGCAGCCGCTTCTTACCTGAAAAGCCATCCCATGATTGACCTACGCCAACTTCCCTCGGTGGATAAACTGCTCAACCATCCGCGCATGCTTTTATTAACCGAACAGTACGGGCGGGCGCAGGTGGTGGCGGTGATCCAGCAGGAATTGGCAGCGGTCAGGGCGAACCCGCAGCAGTATACCCAGGAAGACCTGGGTGAGAACCTGATCGTGCGCACTGGCGGGATTCTGGAGGAGCAAGCCGGCGGATCGCTTGTGAGGGTGATCAACGCCAGCGGTGTGATCCTGCACACCAACCTGGGGCGTGCGCCGCTCAGCCACAGCGCAATTGAAGCTATGCAGCAGGCAGCGGCCGGGTATACCAACCTGGAGTTTAACCTTGAGAGCGGCCGCAGGGGCTCACGCAGCATTCACGCGCGCGACCTGCTGTGCCGCATCACCGGCGCAGAGGACGCGCTGGTGGTCAACAATAACGCCGCGGCAGTGCTGTTGGCACTTTCGACGCTGGCGAAGCGCCGCGCCGTGGTCATCTCGCGCTCCCAACTGGTGGAAATCGGCGGCGGGTTCCGCGTACCGGATGTGATGAAACAATCCGGCGCACGCCTGGTGGAGGTGGGCACCACCAACCGCACCAAACTGAAGGATTACGAGCTGGCGCTCGAAGCCGGCGCTGCATTAGTGATGCGGGCGCACACATCCAATTTCAAATTGGTAGGCTTCACTGAGCAGCCAGAGTTGGATGAACTTGGTGATCTAGCGCACCGCTATGGTGTTCCCGTGCTGGATGACCTGGGTTCCGGCGCGCTGCTGGACACGGCTGCTTACGGTTTGTCGCATGAGCCGATGGTGCAGGAATCACTAAGGGCCGGGGTAGACCTGGCGTGTTTCTCGGGTGACAAGCTGTTGGGAGGACCGCAGTCTGGCATCCTGGTCGGAAGGGCGGAACTGATCGCCAAACTGAAACGTCACCCGCTGGCGCGCGCCATCCGAGCGGATAAGCTTTGCCTGGCCGGGTTATCCGCCACACTGCAGCATTATCTTAAAGGGGATGCAGAACATGAAATCCCTGTGTGGCGCATGATCTCGGCTGATGCACAACTATTGCGACAGCGTGCTGATAGCTGGCAGCAGCGACTGGGGCAGGGAGAGGTGCTTTATGCTCAATCGACAGTTGGCGGTGGCAGTTTGCCGGAGGAAATGCTGCCGACCTTTGTGCTCGCGTTACACATCCCGCATATTGAGCAGGCAGCCGCACGACTGCGCAAAGGCAGTACACCTGTGATCGCACGCGTACAGGATGGCAAATTGCTGCTCGACCCGCGCACCGTATTGCTCGAGGAAGAAGACCAATTGATCGAACAACTTAACCTTATTTTGGCAGGAGATCGCGAATGAAGAAAGACCTTGATGAGTTAATGAAACAGCATGACATCGATGTATTATTTGTCACCGGATCGGCGCAGCACAACCCGGCGATGATCTACTTCTCGGGAACTGCGCACGTTTCTGATGCCTTCCTGGTAAAGAAGCGCGGCAATCCGGCGGTCCTTTTTCATTACCCGATGGAGCGTGAAGAAGCTGCCAAATCTGGCCTGCCATTGGTAAGCTATTCAAAATACTCGATGGCTGACCTGTTAAAGGAAGCGGGCGGCAACTTCAGCGAGGCGATGGCGCTGCGTTACAAACACATGCTGGAGGACCTCGACATCACTTCTGGACGGGTCGGCATTTACGGCAAGGATGATGTGGGACCGGTATTTTCGCTCATGAAGCGGCTTGAGCAACTGATGCCAGGTTTGCAGTTGACCGGCTTCGTGCGTGATGAGATCCTATTGAACGCGATGATGACCAAAGACCCAGACGAGATTGCGCATATCCGTGAGATGGGGCGCATCACCACATCGGTGGTGGGTAGAACTGCCGATTACCTTACGGGATTCAAAACCAAAAACGACACGCTAATCCACAAAGATAGCTCTCCGGTGACCATTGGCGAGGTGAAAAACTTGATCAATTTGTGGCTGGCAGAAGCCGGGGTGGAAAACCCCGAAGGCACAATTTTTGCCATCGGACGCGATGCCGGGGTGCCGCACAATACCGGTACGCCAACCGATCCGCTCAAACTGGGGCAAACGATCGTGTATGACATCTACCCCTGCCAGGCTGGCGGTGGCTATTTCTATGATTTCACCCGCACCTGGTCGCTGGGTTACGCCACGGATGAGGTGCAAGCGCTTTATGACCAGGTGAAAGAGGTCTACGACACCGTATTAGGCGAGTTGAAGGTCAATGCGCCATTTGTAAAATACCAGGAACGCACTTGCGAACTCTTTGAAGCGATGGGACACCCCACTGTGCGCACAAATCAGGTGACTGAGGAGGGTTATGTGCACAGCCTGGGGCATGGCATTGGACTGCGCGTGCATGAGAAACCCTGGTCCTCGCTGCTCAATCCTTCCCCCACCGATATCCTCGCACCGGGGGCGGTGTTCACGCTTGAACCCGGTCTGTATTATCCTGACCGCGGCATGGGTGTGCGCATTGAGGATTCGCTTTACATCACCCCCGAAGGCAAATTCGAGATCCTGGCGGACTTTCCCAAGGATTTGATCCTGCCGATGAAAGCCTGAATGCCAGCGAGAAAGAGAGTGTGGATGTGGAATTGAAACCGGCAAGGATCCTGGGAATAGAAACCTCCTGCGATGAAACAGCCGCCGCTGTGGTCGGAAATGGGCGGGAGATTCTCTCCAGCGTCGTCGCGACGCAGATTGACTTGCATGTCAAGTATGGCGGCGTTTTTCCTGAGGTAGCTTCGCGCCAGCATATTCGCACCATCTACGCTGTGATTGATGAAGCGCTGCAACGCGCCAACATGAGCCTGGCTGACATCCAGGCGGTAGCGGTGACGCGCGGTCCCGGGCTGGCGGGTTCACTAGTGGTGGGGATGAACACAGCCAAAGGGATCGCCTTGGGACGCCAACTGCCGATTATCGGGGTAAATCACCTTGAGGGTCATATCTTCTCCGCCTGGTTATATCCGGGCGACACGCCTAATCCACCCGCAGCGCCGCAATTCCCACAGATGGTGCTGCTGGTTTCTGGCGGGCACACCGAGCTCAACCTGGTACGCGACCACCTACAGTACGAGCACCTTGGAGGCACGCTGGATGACGCCGCCGGCGAGGCTTTCGACAAGGTCGCCCGCATGATCAGCCTGCCTTACCCGGGCGGACCATCGGTGCAAAAAGCCGCGGAAACAGGCAACTCAGCCGCGTTCAATTTCCCGCGCGCCTGGCTCGATGGCAGCTGGAATTTCTCGTTCAGCGGCTTGAAGACTGCCGTTCTGCGCGAGGTCAGGGGGCTCGAAAAAACCACACCCTCCCTGCCGGTGTCCAACCTGGCTGCAAGCTTTCAGGAGGCGGTGGTGGACGTACTGTTCACGAAGACCATGAAAGCTGCGCGTGAATTCGGTGTGAAATCCATCCTGGTGGCAGGAGGTGTTTCAGCCAACGCCGCTTTGCGCGAAGCCTTCACCAGCCAGGGCGAATTCCCGGTGCATATCCCGCCGCTGTCGTTGTGCACAGACAACGCCGCGATGATCGCCTCCGCGGGATACTTCCATTACTGCGCCGGCCATGTGGATCCCCTAAATCTGGACGTGCTTCCAACGTGGCCTTTGAGTTAGGTCACTTTTCCCTTGGATTTACATCTAAATGAATGCTGACCAAAACTTTTCACCAGATTTCATCGATCAATTGATCGCTGGTGACCGCCATGCCTTTAGTGAGCTGGTTGACAGAACATCAGCGAAGATCTACGCTCTGGGTCTGCGCATGCTGGGCAACGAGCAGGATGCTGAGGATATGCTGCAGGAAACCTTCCTGAAGGCTTTCAAGGCTCTACCGACCTTTGAAAAACGTTCTGCGATCTTCACCTGGTTATTCCGCATTGCTACCAACGAAGCGTTGATGCTGCTTCGAAAACGAAAGTCAGCCACCAACCTGGTAGAACTCGAAAAGGATGACGAGCAGGATGATGCCCCGATGGAAATTGTTGACTGGTGCTGCATGCCCGAGGAGGAGATGGTTTCCAACGAGACACGCGCGGTGCTGAATGAGGCTGCGCAAAACCTCTCTCCGGCGCTGCGCTTGGTATTTCTAATTAGAGATGTGGACGGATTCTCCATCGCAGACACGGCGGAGATTTTGAACATCAGTGAAGACGCGGTGAAGACCCGCCTGGTGCGGGCGAGGATGAAATTGCGCGAGGATCTTTCGGTTTACTTTAAAGAAAGAATGGCAGGAGGTAAGCAGAATGCATCATCCCATACAATGTAAGGACTATATTGTTATGATCTCTGATTATGTGGATGGCGAACTT
>JBCFBD010000044.1:18732-22757 GCA_038562455.1 Anaerolineaceae bacterium
GCTCCTGAACTTTGTGCCTGTATCGAGGCACATATGCAAGATTGTGAAAATTGTCGCATTGTGGTGGATACCATGCGCAAGACGATCGAACTTTACCAGGTGAGTTCGGATGAGGATGAGCTGCCAGACCCCGTGCATGACCGTCTGTTTGCGAGGTTAAAACATGACTTATAAGCCTCGGGTAATCTCCCAAAACGTATCTGACGATCTACTCCGCCAAACAAGCGAAGGGATGGATGGAGAAAATGATGATATTTACGGAGGACTGGTCTGTCCGCGCTGCAACATGGCGTCGATGCAATATAATGGATTGTTGGAATTAACCTGCCCGAATTGCGGTTATCGTGCGCCTGGGGCAGCTTTTACCTGATAACAAACCCATCTCCAGTTTGGAGACCCAAAACCATGATGACTGATTGAGGAGGAGAATGGCAATGGACGCTAAAATAACATGGAAAAGCGGGATGAAATTCACAGGGGTGGCTGACTCGAACATCGAAGTGCCGTTGGATACCACGGTGGCGCACGGTGGTGAAGGGTTAGGTGTCGTCCCAATGGAAATGATCTTGATGGGGTTAGGCGGATGCACATCAATGGATGTTATTTCGATATTGGCAAAGAAACGCCAGGAAGTGACCTCGTTCGAGATCCTTCTGCATGGTGACCGCGCGACCGAGCACCCTAAGGTGTTCACCAATATCACCATAGAGTATGTGGTCAAGGGTAAAGGACTCGACCCGGAAGCGGTGGAACGGGCGGTGGAACTCAGCGAGAACAAGTACTGCCCAGGCATGGCGATGCTGCGCAAGGCAGTGAACATCACTACTTCCTTCCGCGTGGAGGAGGCGTAAACCGCGCGTTTTACTCGTATTTTCCGGCTATGATCTGACTGGCTGGATTTGAACACGTGCAGGCTTCAACAGTCCTGCCGTGTTTTTTTAATGTACCCAGGTAAGGTCCGAGACCCTTATCGGCCACCCAGCCCTCGAGATTGAAGGCCAGCGTACCGTAAGCCGGGATCCATTCCCCGTTATACTTGCGGGCGATGTGAACGTGGGTGCCGGTCGCGGAACCGCCCTCGCACGACGGATGCCCGATGAGGTCGCCAGTTTTCACCAGCATGCCGGTGCGTATCTTGTCGTTGGATGCGAGGTGCAAGTACATGATGACCCAGCCGGTGTGTTCGTCACCGTCGCCATCGAGGTCGAGCATGACCAGGGCCGGCTCTGAGCGCACGATTTGTCCGTCACCCACTGCGACCACGTACTCATTGCTGGAGGCGCATCCACCAACCGCCGCCGGGGGGGCGAAATCGATCGCGGCGTAGGGTTCGCCGGTGCCCCAACCGGTATGCGGTCCGCCGGTATACGTCCAGGCCTTGCCCAGCGGGAAGGGCAGGGCGAGCTCAGGCTGCTGCAGGTTGCCCGGAATGTGTTCGGTGTAATTCTGCCAGGGGTCGCCAAAGAGGCTGGTGTAGGTCTTGTACAAACCCTCACTGTAAATGGCGATTTTGTACTCATCGACCGGCAGCAGGTCAGAGAAATAGTATTGTAGTGCCACGGTCGCGGCGTTTTGCCAGGGATCAGGGTGCTCGATGGAACCGTCGCGGCGGGTGATGGTGTCCAGCGTGCCCATGCGCCAGTTGTAGTAACCGTTATTCAATATGTTGGCAGCCCAGTTAAGTTGCAGGTAAAGCCCGCGGTGGAACTGATCTTCATAACCGAGCGGATAAAGGTCTTTTTCTTCCGGCCGGGTCTCTGCCGAAAGCCCCTGTGCCTGGTACTCGATGAGCGCCAGCAGCAGGCGCGGACTGATAGAGTACTGCTGCGCGACATAATCCACCAGGTCAGCGCCGCGACGGTTTCGTTCTCCGGCAACGGCGGAATAATTCTTCAACCAGCCCGGCTGCGCCTCCACAAAGGCGCGCGTGTCGAAATTTGACTGCTCGGGACCATTCACAAACAGCGCATCGGGCAGGATCTGAAAAGGATTGCCCCACAAGGCTTTGTAATAAATCGGAATCTTGATGATTTCACCTGGCGTGAGTGTGGTCGTGCTGGCGGGTAGATCAGGGTTGGCGGCAAGAATTTCTGCAACCGTGGTGTTGAAATGCGCCGCGACCGCGAGGAGGTGATCGCCGGATTGCGGTGCGTAATCGACCAGGGTGCCGGGGTCGTAGACCGGGCGGGTTGCCAGCAAGGTAGGCGCGACGGTGGGAATGACCCCCGCAGTGGCCGGGTCTTGCGGGAAGGGGGTGATATACACTGGCACCGGTTCCACTGGTGAGCAGGCAGCCAGCAATGCCAGAATTAACACGAGGTTGATCAATAGCGTTCGAATATGTAATCTCATGACGCGAAAAGCGCATCCAATTTTCATTCTATGAAGCGTTTATACCACAGGGTGATGATTTTACTAGGGGAGCTGGATATTGGAACGGGGAGCTGCGAGCGAGTCGGCAATGACCGTTGAGCTGCCGTTGACCAAGATACCCTGGTAGGGCTTGTCTCCTTTCACTGCCAGGTATCCGCTCAGGTTAAAGGGGAGCGGGCCATCCGCCAGGATCCACTCGCCGTTGAACTTGCGCGAGATATGCACGTGCGTGCCTGTGGAGATGCCGCCTTCGCATGAGGGATGTCCGATCTTGTCGCCAACCTCGACCACCGTGCCCACCTTCACACGATCGCGCATTTCAATGTGCAGGTACATCAGATTCCAGCCGGTCTGCTCGATGCCGTCTCCATCCATATCGAGGATGACGATGCCCTCGCCGGTGCGTACGATCACACCTGACGCGACTGCGGTGACCCACTCATTCGAGACCGCACAACCGGACTCGCTGGATGGCGGGGCAAAATCAAGCGCTGCCAGCGCGCCGTCTTCACCCCAGGCTGAGTGCGGACCGCCTGTGAGGCTCCACACCCTGCCGTCCATGAAGGGCAGTTGAAACGCAGGCTGCAGGAGGTCGGTCGGGTAAAGAGGCTCGACTGCCAGTGAACGGATCCATGGGTCACCGAACATGGTTTTCATTAATTCGGGCATGCTTTCTGCGCCATATAGCGCGCCTGCCCATTCCAACTGGTTATACAGACGTGAGAAGAGGTATTGCACTGCTGCTGACCCGGCGTTAAGTCCTGGGGAGATGCGCACGGTTGAGCCGTCGCGAAACTGCAAAGAAGCAAGCGTGCCCGCGCGCCAGCCGTAATACCCGATATTCAGTTGTTGAACTGCCCATGATAGCTGCTTGTATAACCCCTTGTACTCCAGGCGTACCATGCCCATGGGGTATTCCGCTTCGGCAAAGTTGGAGGGGGAACTGTACAACCAATGGCTTTGGTATTCCAGTAATGCGAGCAACAGGTAGGGATTGATCGAGTTTTCGAGCGCCACCCGCTGCACCAGTTCCGCGCCGGTGTATCGCTTGGAACCTACGGTCTCCTGGTAGGTGCCCAGGTATCCGCCAGCCTGCTCCACAAAGGCGAGGATGTCGAAACCCGCCGCGGAGGGCGAGTAGACCACTTCGCTGTCGGGCAGCACCAGCGTGGAATCGAATACTTCGTCAAGTACATCGGGGATGATTAACAAGGTGCCCGGGTTGATGAGTCCCGAAGAAGGTATCGGTTCGGTGGAGATGATCTGATCGGCGTTCACCCCGTAACGCCCGATGAGGGAAGGCAGCGTGTCACCTGCCTGGGTGTAGTACTGGATGGGCGGCTTGGGTGTGGCATTGGGGTCAGGTGTGCGCGTGGGTTTTGGCGTGCTGGTCACATCCGGCATGTCGGTGTAGGTGGGGACGATCGGCTTGACGGGTTCCTGACCAACCTCGACCACTACCGCCGCATTAGTGGAAACAGCGACGGCAACATCGGGAGTCTCCAGCACTTTTTCTGCCGCGGTGGCAGTCAATTCGACCGGGCTCACGTACCCCTGCGAGCAGGCGAGGCTCGCCATCAGGACGAATGCCCATGCGGTGAAGATCTGCAGCCGTCTAACGCCCGATCTGGTTGTCACGCACCCTCCCATTC
>JBCFBD010000137.1:0-2746 GCA_038562455.1 Anaerolineaceae bacterium
CAGGTTGTAGGGCGGGTCGGCGAAGATCAGATCGACCGAATCTGCCGGCAGGCTCGGCAGTACATCGATACAGTTGCCTTCGATGATGGTGTCGATCCAGGGCTCAAGCGAATTTTCGGACATGGTGTCTCAATTGTACTCGTGAGGGAGTCAAATTGTGGAAGAGATGCTCACCAAAGAGTTTTCCGGTTACGAATGGTCCACGGTAGAAAACAATAATTGATATCAATCTTTTGAGAGGTGATTACAAAACCATAGTCTTATGGAAGCGGTATGTTAATAGGCTCGGTTTTTGTCCAATAACCAGTCCAGTAAATATACTTGGTGAACCCCATCATGATTCGCATATGAGGGTATATCGTCGAGTGTAAGAAGCACGCGAGGAAAATTGTCAGGAATTGCTCTAAAAGCATCGAGTTCTCGTTTAAGTGTATCTTCCGCCATGACTGTAGTTGCCACCTGAAAGTATATCGATTGATTTTTATCGCTAGCGACAAAATCCACCTCTCGATCTCCAACTTTTCCGACATTCACTCTGAAATTTCTACGAAGCAGTTCCAGAAAAACTATATTTTCAATCTGATGCCCTAGATCCAGTGAAGAGGGGGGAAGCAAGTAATTCCTCAAGCCTGTATCAACAATGTAGTATTTTGACAGGGTTTTCAATAGATTGCGACCCTTTACATCAAAACGATCTGTCCTATAGAAAATGAAACTTTCCGTCAGGGCTTTCAGGTACTTGTCTACTGTGTTTACAGAAATTTTCCTCCCAGAAGCATTGATGGAATCGGAGATTCTTTTAGCCGATATTGGGCTGCCAATACTGCTGCTCAAGAACCTGGTAATGTCTTCCAATAATGAGATATCTGCGATACCCTCGCGCGAAGCAATATCCTTAACCAGGATAGTGCTATAAATTCCCTCAATATAGGTTCTAAAGGCAGACTCTGTCCCTTCAAGTTGTGTTAAGAATGGGAAGGAACCGAATCGTAAATATCGATTAAAACATTCTCGTACAGACTCAGCGGTTCCGCATGAAGCAGCAAACTCCTTAAAGGATAATGGCAGCATTTCTATCAGGACGTATCTACCAGAAAGCAGAGTGGCCAACTCACCTGAAAGTAAATTTGCATTAGATCCAGTAATGTAAATATCTACATTTTCTCGTAGATATAAACTATCTACAGCTTTTTCAAAATTCTTGCATTGCTGAACTTCATCCAGAAAAACATACGTATTTGCTGATGTTGACAATCGTTCTGCTATATAGGTGTAAAGTTCTCGATAATCAAGGAGTCTTTCAAAACCCAGGTCTTCCAGGTTGATATAGATGATATTCTCTTGCTGTACCCCGTTGGTCAGGAGAAGGTTAATATACTGCTGGAACAGGGTCGACTTTCCGCAACGTCTCACACCTGTAACCACCTTGATGACTTGTTTGTCGCGCCAGGTTTTTAATGCCTCTAGATAGATAGTTCGCTGTATCATAGTTATCCTTTAGTACATTATATAGTCGCCGGATAGTTTTGTCAACTGCTTGACAATACTTTTATATATTTGGAGTTTTGTCAATTCATTGACATTAATTGGTTTTGTGCGGTTGATTAAGGTTTTGTTTAGCCTTTCCCAAGAGTTTTGACTATAATCCCCTTCAGGAGCACAAAATATGACCACTCTTACGCCTGCTTATCCAGAAAAATTCAATTACTATCACCCGATCCAGGTGCGGTATGCCGACCTGGATACCCTGCTGCATGTGAACAACGTCGCCATCATGGAATACGTTGAAACCGCCCGCACTGGCTACTATCGCGCGACAGACATCTGGGACGGAACGATGTCGGGCGGTTTTGGCATGGTGGTGGCTTCGATGCACATCGACTACCTGGTTTCCATCCAGTTTGACGACACGGTTCGGGTTGGGGTTCGCACTGCCAATATCGGCGGTAAAAGCTTGCGCTTCCAGTTCCAGGTGGAAAGCCCTGATGGCGAGACCGCTTTTGCCAGAGGTGAAGCCGTTATGGTTGCTTTCGACCATTCCGAAGGCAAGTCGCGCCGGGTCCCGCAGGATTGGCGCGAAAAGTTAGCCAAGTTTGAACAGAACGATGAATTCCTGGCATAATGTCAAGCAACCAGTAATAACTAATTAACCAGAAAACAGGAGTAGTAAGCATGAGCCGGAAACAACAGTCTTCTTTGCCCGCGATTGACACCCCCTACATGATCAACTTTTTAACCAAGTTGCTCAACACACCCAGCCCGACCGGCTTTTCGAACCAGGCGATTGCGCTGCTTGAGAAAGAGCTGGCTGCCTTCCCTGAAGTTCGCACTGAGCGGACGCGCAAGGGATCACTGCTGGCCTTCCTGCCTGGGCAAGATAGCCTCGATGCCCCAACCACGCGCGGGCTGACCGCCCATGTGGATACCCTCGGTGGGATGGTGCGAGAGATCAAAGCCAGCGGCAGGCTGGAGCTGACCAGCGTGGGTGGCTTCGCATGGGGCAGCGTGGAGGGAGAAAATTGCCTGGTCCACACCCGTGAGAAAGGCACCGTTCGCGGCACCCTCCTGCCCCACAAAGCCTCCGTGCACGTCTACGAAAATGTGCGCGACGAAAAACGCGACGCCGCCAGCATGGAAGTGCGCCTCGACGCGCGCGTTTCGAACGCCGCGGAAGTGCGGGAGCTCGGCATCGAAGTGGGCGATTTTGTATCTTTTGACCCACGCGTGGAAGTGGTCAACGGGTTCG
>JBCFBD010000138.1:0-2691 GCA_038562455.1 Anaerolineaceae bacterium
GGTTCCTTTTTCTGGCAGGCATTTGCCATCCGAACCTGTTTACGCTACAATCACGGCATGGCAAATTGGGAGATGATCGGGCAGGAATGGGCGGTAGAAATGCTACAGCAGCACATTCGTAGCGGGCAGGTGCGCCATGCTTATTTACTGTGCGGTCCGCAAAGCGTAGGGCGCCGTACGCTGGCGTTACGTTTTGCGCAGGCCCTCAACTGCCCTCAACCGCTCGAAGCGGGTTTACCCTGCGGAACCTGCCGTACCTGCCGCCAGATCGAAGCCATGCAGCAGGCTGATTTGCATGTCGTGCAGGCTGAGATCGAGGGCGGTGTGCTGAAAGTGGAGAACATCCGCGATCTGCAGCATGCTCTGACCCTCACCCCCTACGAAAGCAATTACCGCGTGGCGCTTCTGCTGCGCTTTGAAGAAGCCAACGAAAGCACGCAAAACGCCTTGCTGAAAACCCTGGAAGAGCCCAATCCGCGCGTGGTCATCCTCGCCACCGCTGAGAATGCGGAAAAGCTGCTGCCCACCATCGTCTCGCGCTGTGAAGTGCTGCGCCTGCGCCCTACCGCACCGGCTGTGCTGGCTGCGGCGCTGCAGGAACGCGGGGTGGAAGCGCAAGAAGCTGATCTGCTGGCGCATGTGGCAGGCGGCCGCCCGGGAGCAGCTCTGCATATGCATGCCGATCCAACGCTTCTGGAAAAACGCCGCCAGTATATTCAGGATCTGCTGGACCTGGAGCACAGCCCTCTGCGCGACCGTTTTGTCTACGCCGAACGCGTCACCAAATATAAAGATGGCGAGCGAGAAGGAACCAAGGAAGACCTGCGCAGGCAGTTGGAGACCTGGCTTTCCTTCTGGCGCGATGTGCTGCTGATTGCCACCGCAGCGCAGGTGCCGCTTGGCAACCCTGATTATGGTGAACAAACACGCGCCCTGGCAGCAAAGCTGGGTGTGCGCGAGTCAAAGCGGAAAGTGCTTGCGCACCAGCAGGCCCTCGAACGCCTCTACTTTGCCAATCTGCGCCTGCTCATGGAGATCGTGCTTCTCTAAAAAGATCCTTAAATCACCTCCCCTATGCGGAGCATGGGGGAGATTAGGAGGGGATGTCATTCTGAGCGAAGCGAAGAATCTTTCCATGAGTAGAAATGACCAGCCAGCGGTAGGGTATCCACTTTTGATAATCCAACCTTGTCGTTGCGATCAGTCGATTATTTTCAATTGCATTGAACAGATCCTTCGGTCGTTTCACTCCCTCAGGATGACGTCGAGAAAAAGGTCATAGGGCTGTTCACTCTGATTACCCTAACAGCTACCGGTTCACCTCGACCGAGCTTACCGCAGCATCATATAATTCTTGCGGCAGACTGCTCCACCCGGCTGCTTCCGGCGGAACATAATCGCTGGGGATCAGAAAAACCGCCACCTTTGTAGCCTGATCGTCAATCCCGCCCGTGACGATGGGGCATGACCAGCTCCCGGTGTCTTCGATCTCGGTAAGAGGATCATCAAAAGAAGGCTTTATCCACCATCCATTGGCGTTTGGTACATAGATATAAACAACCACGCGATACTTGTCAGGGATGACATGCCAGGCATACCCTTCAAGATCCTCTATGCTCCCGATGGGAGGGATGTAGGTAATTTCCAGGGCTGGTTCCACTGAGCCGCCCCCCACCACGCCGGAGAAAATCTCGTCCATACCTTGTTTGAGATTGCCTGCGCTATCCCACAGCCCCCAGCAGGCCCCCACTTCCCCTTCATAACTCGCTTTCCATTGTTCGTCATACGCCTCAAACCAGAAGAATTGCACATCGAACGCTCTGGCGAAAGATGTGAAACTGCCGAAATAAAAAGCCTCATTGGCAGGTCCCCCATTTTCTCCGCAGGATGGCCAGCCGGTTTCCGCTATGATGATCTGCTTCCCGGGTGAGATTGCATTCACCGTATCCATGGCATCCAGGTACCAATCCTCAAGGGTGGCTGCACCTTTATCTATGGCTACATCCTCCCAATATGGATACATGTTGACAGCCACTACATCCATGCTGGCGATCAGGTCGGGATACTGCGCGAGCTCCGACCAGACATCTGCCGTGGTTACCGGGACTCCAGGTACTTCTTCTTTGAAACGGTTGATGTAGATCAACAGTTCTCTTTCGGTGAGGTCACCTCTCAGCAAGGTCTCATTCCCGATAATTGCCAGGTCAACCTCCCCATTTTTTGCCATAGTGATGAGCGCTGCCATTTCTTTTTCATTGGCTGCTACATCGCCGCTCAACCAGGCGCCCGCCGCGATCTTCAGTCCAAATTCGTGTGCGATTGCTCCGGCATTCTCTAGACCGTTCTCAGCACCATACGTCCTGATCCAGTAGGTGTACGGCGCGATCCTCTCGATGAGATTTCTCAGGTCCGGTTCCGAAACCACCGCGCCCAGGTTTGGATCATCATACAAGTATGGCCCCAGGTTGATACCGCTGATGCGGTAGGTCATTTCTGGCAGCGGAGTGGGTGTTGCTGTCAGTGTTGGAATTGCGGTAGGTGTCACAGTTGGCGGCATGCTTGTGGAAGTGGATGCCGCTTCGATGGTTGACGTACTCTCTTCAACAACGTTGGATGCGTCTCCTCCGCAGCCGCTCAACAGCAGTAATCCGCTCAGAAAGAATATAAGTACCGACTTCTTCATAGTATTTC
>JBCFBD010000139.1:0-2687 GCA_038562455.1 Anaerolineaceae bacterium
GCAGATATTCAAAGGTCGTACCCATTGTTATGTAGTTGCTTGGGTATCCAAAAATTCCAATTCTGTTAACTATGTTTGTCCTATCCCATATAATCGTATTTCGAAGCTCATAACCACGTTGGCGCAATTCATTAATAATAGAAACATGAATAGTAATGCGTTCGTTTTCCCACCACATATCCGGTACATTAATAACACAATGTCCTTTCGGAGAAAGTAAAGGTAGAAGATTTTCAAAAATATCACCCATTGCTTTTGTATATTCTTCCAAAGCCATTGTCCCCAAATCTCGAGGGTCTTGAGAGTATTGCTCTACTTTATTTAATTGCTCGTTGTTTCTATCTCGCCTCGATTTATTTTTCCGTTTGCGATTTAAAAGATTTGCATAAGGTGGTGAAGTCCATATCAAACTAACTGAATTGGGTTCCAAATAATTCGGAATATGTAAAGCATCATCTTGGATAGCCACTTGTTGAGCTTTATTAAACAAATTGTTGCTTACAAGTCTAGTTTCACATAATTCAATATATTTTTCTTGGAGATCAAAACCAACTGCATTTCTGTTCAAATCTTGGGCTGCTACCAGTGTTGTACCACTTCCCACAAAGGGATCAAGGACAAGTTCACCCTCATGTGAAAAAAGGCTAATTACTTTTTTTGCAATGGAAATAGGAAATGTGGCTGGATGTAGTGATTTATCTCGAATATCACGACTTTCGTAATAGAATTGCCATACACCTATTTGACTTTTTAACCAATCTTTTGCAGATAGGCAATTAATGTGTGTCGGTGGGCATGAACACGTTCGCTTAGAACCTAAAGGAAGTTTTGTTCGATAATATTCAGTTTTCTCGTGAATAGCGCAGGGCAATATGGTTTCATTGTATTCTTTGGTCATGTTTCTTTATCTCCGGCTACGATTCTATCCTATATCGCCAAATATAAAAAAGCGCTTTCGAATTGAGTTTAAATCAATAATTGGATTCTACTGCTTTCGATTCTGACAACCCTCAAAATAAGAATAGCATAGTAATTTGAACCCATCGAACACTTCTGAAATTTATTTCTAATCTCAAGGGAAATGAGATGAAATCTCTTATCCTGACCGAATCTTTCAGTTGTACTATTTCAAACCCTCCATTGCAGCTTGCCAAAAGCTTTCATCTTCCTTCCCCAACGCCCACATGGAAAGCCCGGCCAGGTTGTATTGCTGAACCAGGCTCGTCTTGATGCGGATACTTTCAGCGTTCTCGAACCAGGCTGCATGCTCGTGCTCATTTTCTGTGTAGGTAACAAAGGGTGAGAGCGATCCAGGATCCCAACCGCTCTCAGCGCCGGATTTGGCGAGCAAAGCGGGGATTTCTATCCAGGAAAAATCGCTGGCGGTATAAACCTCATTTTCAAGATCCGAAGCGCTCAGGTCCCAATCGTACCCGTAGGCGGGCAGCCCGATGAGCAGTTTCGATGGATCAACCAGAGAAGTGGTATAGCGCAGGCATTCCTCCACCCAATCCGCGCCCGCCACCGCTCCCGGCTCGCTCCATGGACCGTGCTGGTCGTAGGTCATCAGTTGCAAGTAATCCGCTGCTTCCCCCAGCGCCGCCAGATCAAACGGATAAGCCCAGGTATTCCAGAGCGAGTCATCCATCTTGCCGGGAACGCTGATGATCAGGCCGAGGGATTCGGCATGCAGCCGTTCAGCCAAATCCTGGATGAAGAGGGTAAAAGCAGAACGGTCATCTTCGATATCTGCGGAATACGCCAGGTTCTCGAAGTCAATATTGATCCCCGCATACCCGCCCTCCAGAGCCAGATTAACAAGACTGTCTATCAGCGGCTCGCGATGCGTGAGGATGGCTGCATGCGCCAGCGTGGAGTCAAAGTCATTGACAGTAGGATCGTCGTTGTAGTTGCTGATGCAGGCAAAAGTTTGAATGCCCTGCGAGCGGTCCAATTCCACGACACCCAGGTCATCAGATCCACTGATGCTGCCGTCAGACTGCACGGTAAAGACATCCACAGACACCATGGTCAGATAGGCAGAGTAGGATTGGATGGCAGTATAAGAAAGCGGTTCCCCCGTGTAATAGCCCAGCACTATTTTTTGTGCTGGCTGTGCAATCAGCGAATTCCCCTCTGAATTATTCGAGGAAATACTTGTTGTCTTGACCTGCGGTGCCTTGCGCTGCTGTTCGGTAGCGATCGGAAAACCTGGTGAAGTCAAACACCCCACCAGGCTGAGCAGAAGTCCGCCTAGGATCATCCAATCAATTTTCTTTATCATTCAAGCCCATTTTTGTGTCATGCAGAAAAGGTCCTTGAACCCATTATAGCGTCTCGCTTCAGGCGTTTAGCTCTCTAGCCGCTTGCAGCGTCCGTTTCGTCAGGAATTCCAGTCTGCGCTGTATCTCCGGATCATGGATCAACCGGTCAAACGTATATTCGTCTTTGAACTGCGGTGGATTGATGACCTCAAACCCGGCCACCTTCCTCTCCATTCCTTTCACCTCATCTGCCATGAAGGAAAGTGCCCAGGCAGCACCGCTGGATTGATGAGGTGATGCCAGAATCACCGCACTGACCACAGATTTTTTTAATTTCTCCACAGGAGCTTTGCGGAAAAATGCCTGGGCGCGCTGCGAGAAAGCCAGCCACAGTGCAGGCGGCATGCCGCCATAATTGGGGAC
>JBCFBD010000140.1:0-2683 GCA_038562455.1 Anaerolineaceae bacterium
TGGAACGTGGAGTGGATGATGCTCTGGTCAAGGGTGACTATCATGAGTTTGGCAGCGTGGAGGCGCCCATTGCCGACCTACACGCCCATGTATGAAGGTGGTCTATCTTCGACCAGTTGCCAAGCGAGATACCTTGTTGCTAAAGAACATTGGTGAAACTAATCGCCCAGAGACGCCAACACTTTCATTGCGAAACCAGGGCTAGTGCGTGCATGAAGAGTTGCAAGCCCATTTTCTCCTGTTGACCATTGAGCGTCTCAATTCGCGAGCGAGGAGTAGGGATCAGGTCGCGCTTCCTGACAGGAGCCCCATGATATAATACAATAATGTGGAGGTGGTTAACTGGGATTGCCTTGATTGGGGTTTTAAGCATTTTCTATGTCTTAGGGGTATCTTCTAACCCACCCCTGCCGACCTACCCAATTGACGACCCCCAAACCCACTACAAAGTAGTAAACGACGGAAGCTTTTACTATTTGGCTTATCGCCATGGCTTGCGGATGGGGAAATTATACATACATCAAAGTAAGGTCGATCTAGCTCCCTTTGTCGGAAAGCAGGTTCGCGTTTCTGGCTCCTACCCGAAAACTCATGGTGACGTTCCGTTGTATACAACGACAGAGCAGTGCATCCAGTCATCTTGCCGACCCTTTTTTGAGCACGGAGAAGAAGTGGTGGCTGTTAATATCGATGCGGTTCACTAAGTAGTTCCTTGCGCTGACGTTTATACATTGCTCGGTAAGTGAGCTTAGGACCGATCACTCCCCTTCCAGGCACCGTTTTCACCGTACAGCACCTCGTCAATGGTGGTGGAGGCATCGGTGATGCCGTGCTCCCCAACTCCGTCAAGTTCACGAAGACCTTCATATACTCTGCTGATACGATCCGGGTCAGTATCAGGTTAGTTACCAGCCATTCTGACAAAGCTTCCGTCAGCATCGCCAACGCTGTCTCTCATTAGGTTAGTGGTCTAACCGCAGTGATTTGACAAGTAGAGCAGAACGTGGTTTTCTCAAGCAGAAGTGAGTGAAAGGAGACCATGATGCAAAAGGATCGCGTGATGCTGACGGAAGAAGAGCGCCAGAGCCTGGAACACTTGATCAGCCAGGGCAACGGAGCGGCGCGCAAGCTGTTGCACGCGCGCATTCTGCTCAAAGCGGATGAAGCGGTCGGCTGGGGTGACGAGCAGATCAGCGAAGCGCTGGACGTCAGCTTATCGACTATTAGACGGGTCCGGCAGCGGTTTTTGGAAAAGCGTCAGCAGAAACGAAAACCTGAACACGTCCCCCCCAGTCCTTAGACTTTCCTGCGAAGTACGAGCTTAACCTATTTTCGTAGCGGCCTATTTCACATTGACGCTGACCGGCCCAATCATCGCCATCGGCTTCCCCGCCCGTTCAACTACAAAGCTCTCACCGCGATAAAACACACGGTCCAAATATTGACCGGGGCTTTTCCGTAGCGCACTGGCCGTTATGGTAATTGGGGCAGTCGGTCTGACTGTCGTGCTTGCTTCAACCGATTTACTTGAGTCAGTCGTGTTGATTAAGGTGTTCGTTGGAGAAGATGCATTCATCATAGATGAGGTCATTGTAATGGTCGGGGCGACCGCAATCAACCACCTACTTGCAGCGACCACCCCAATCGTAGCAGTCAGACACCCAAGTAAACACAATATCTATTGAGTTCACTACGGCAGAAAAACCCCTGGTAAATCAGTGCTTGTCACCTGCTGCTACGTCTGTTAGGCTGTTCTTGGTGAACATATTTGCTCTATATAGCGGTTGTGTTCACTACAAACCACGAAACACCAACACCTGAAGGAAACATGAACTTTGTTGAACCCATTCGCGACCGCAAACGCATTTCTCAAATTAAGAACGAATTACGCGGTGACGGTCGCTACCGCGACCTACTGCTGTTTGTGGTGGGAATCAATTCAGCGCTGCGCATTTCGGACTTGCTGCAACTGCGCATCAGTCACTTTGTGGATGAACACAACCATATCCGCCGTCGTTTTGCCATCAAAGAGGAGAAGCGCGGCAAGCGCCAGGAGGTCGTGATCAACGACAGTATCCGCAAAGCGCTCGACGAGTATTTGTCTGCTTATCCTGGCGTGGTGGGCGATCCAGCCAACTACGTCTTCTTCAACTCGAAGGCGAACAACTTCCGTGAACCAATCAAGCGAGGGCAAGCCTGGAAATTCATCACCGGAATATGCGCAGATATCGGGCTACGTGGCAACTTTGGAACACATAGTTTGCGCAAGACCTGGGGATACCACGCCCGCATGAACGGTGTGGACTTGGCACTGATCATGTACAAGCTCAATCACGCCAGCTTGGCATACACCAAGCGGTACTTGGGGATTACGGATGACGAACTCGAGGAGGTGGTGAAGAGGTTAAATCTCTGATTAATATAAGCACCCTGTTAGCCCATCACCTCAAACCGTCTCTCGCCCAAAACCCGGTGAGGAACGCCTCCAACAGCGGATTGTCAGACGATGTTGATGTTTCATCGGGAAGTTTGAGCTCGTGGATTTCGCGTAGATTTCCCTGTTCGTCGCGCAACATCCCGTAGATTGCCACGCGTGTTCGGCGAGGTTTGATTTCTACCCCATCGACGATGAGCACTTCTTTTCGCTGAGGGTCCTGGGAAGGCGACATATCAGGCAGTTTTC
>JBCFBD010000045.1:0-21073 GCA_038562455.1 Anaerolineaceae bacterium
AAAGAGGTCGAACTCGATCCGATTGGAGCTGGGGATATTTTTGCTGCATCCTTCTTCATTAAATTGAATCAAACTCACGATCCGTGGGAGGCTGCCCGCCTCGCCACTCTCTTGGCTTCCCATTCAGTTACGCGCAAGGGCATTTTAGGTGTTCCGTCCTGGTCAGAAGTGACCGCCTTTTCCACCCAGATTATTGAAAGCCAGCCGTCATGAGCCGCATTCTCACTCTCGTCAACCAGAAAGGCGGGGTCGGCAAAACCACCACCGCCATCAACCTTAGCGCATACCTCGGTTTGTTCGGGCGCAAGGTGCTCCTGATCGACCTGGACCCCCAGGCGAACGCTACCTCATCCCTGGGCATCAACAAATACGAGGTTAAGTGCGGCACCTACGAGATTCTCATTGGCGCAGAACCAGTTTCGCCCAACATCCTCTTGAACCCCAAGCTCAAGATCAACCTGCTCCCCTCTTCTCCGGCGCTCGCGGGTGCAGAGGTTGAATTGATCAACCTCGAAGGGCGTGAAAGCCGCCTGCAAGAAGCGCTCAAACCGGTAGCGGAGCGCTACGATTACATCATCATCGACTGTCCGCCATCCCTCAGCCTGCTCACGGTCAATGGGCTGGTTGCTGCGCGTGACGGAGTGATCATCCCGGTCCAATGTGAATATCTGGCGCTCGAAGGCATCGGGCAGCTTACGCATACACTCAATCGCGTGCGCACCAATCTGTTCCCCGAGATGCGCGTGCGTGGCGTCGTGCTGACCATGTTCGATGGCCGCACCAATCTCTCGGCAGACGTGGTCAAGGAAGTGCGCAAATTCTTCCCAAACCAGGTCTACGATACGATCATCCCGCGCTCGGTGCGCCTGGCTGAAGCGCCTTCTTACGGCTTGCCGATCTCTATTTACGCGCCAGACTCTTCAGCAGCCAGGGCATACGCGGCTTTAGCGCTCGAATTACTCAAACAGGACGGGGAATCGATCACCCCGCAACCGGAATAGGCGATAAAAATGGCACAAAAATCAGGTCTTGGCAAAGGATTGGATGCGCTCATCCCCAGTGGGCTGAACGGTCAGGCGGCGTCAGCCGATACACACGTTCCAATCTCAATGATCGTTCCTAATCCACAGCAGCCGCGCGAGACGATCGACGAGGAAAACCTTCTGGAGCTTGCTTCCTCCATCCGCGAACACGGCATTCTACAGCCTCTCGTGGTTTCACATGACATATTGACCGGCAATTACATCCTTATCGCCGGTGAAAGACGGCTGCGCGCTGCCCGATTGGCCAACCTCGACAAAGTGCCGGTCATCATCCGCACAGTCACCGAGCAGCAGCGCCTCACCCAGGCGTTGATCGAGAACATTCAGCGCGCCGACCTTGCGCCTTTGGAATCTGCCCGCGGTTTCAAACGTCTGGTAGATGAATTCAACTTAACCCACGAAGAGGTTGCCGGTCAGGTGGGTAAAAGCCGCACTGCGGTGACCAACACACTGCGCCTATTGAACCTGCCTCAAACTGTGCAGGCTGCGCTTGCCGCACAAAAGATCAGCGAGGGGCATGCCCGCGCACTACTTAGCCTTCCCACCGAGCAGGCCCAACTTTCCGCCCTATCCACGATCCTCACCCACGACCTCAACGTCCGCCAGACCGAGGAGTTGGTGCGCAAGTTGACTGGCACCAAGCCGCCTGTCCCACCTGCGAAATCGATTGACCCACTGATTCAGGAACTCGAAGAACGCCTGCGCTCACGCCTCGGCACGAAGGTCGATGTGCATGCGGGTGTCAAAGGCGGCACGATCACCATCCACTATTATTCCGAAGAGGAACTGAACCATCTAGTCAACAACCTGCTGGATTAATATGCAGATACTGTTCAACGGTAGACTACACGCTTGTTCTCCAGGCGACACAGCCCTCGCGATCCACAACGGTTTGATCGCTGCCGTCGGTTCTGACGCAGAGGTGCTGCGGCTGCAAGCCCCGGGTGTGGATAGCATTGACCTGGGCGGCAGGTACGTACTCCCCGGTTTAACCGATTCCCATCTCCACCTGGATATCTACGGTAAGTCGTTGACCGGGCTAGACTGTGCCGTCCCCAACCGCGAGGCATGTCTGGAAAGTGTCAAAACCAGGGCGCAGGATACGCCTGCCGGCCACTGGATATTGGGGCACGGATGGAACCAGAACCAATGGTCAGGTGGTTTTGGCACTTTCAGTGAACTTGACGCCGCAGCGCCCAACCATCCCGTCTTCCTCACGGATATTTCCCTGCACAGCGCTTGGGTAAACTCCAAAGCTCTGCAGCAGGCCGGCATTGTGGCTTCCACTCCCGATCCTGCAGGTGGAACCATTCAACGCGATGCCAACGGCAAACCCACGGGAATCCTTTTCGAAGGGGCTGTGGAACTGGTCGAAAAGAGCATCCCGGAGCTGACTACCGCAGAACGCAAACACAACCTGCTCGCCGCGCAACAGCACTTGCTGCGCCTGGGTATAACCTCGGTGCACGACTTCGACGGCATCCGCTGTTTCAACGCCTTACAGGAGCTTGACCAGGAAGGCAGCTTGCTCCTGCGCGTCACCAAGAGCCTGCCATTAGATTGGCTCACTGAAGCCGTTGCCATTGGTCTACGAACCGATTTCGGCAGTCAGCACCTGCGCGTAGGATCAATGAAGTTGTTTGCTGACGGCGCGCTTGGTCCGCAGACCGCAGCCATGTTAGACCACTACGAAGGGAGTAGGGAAAATTTCGGTAAGCTCCTTCTGACCGCTGACGAAATTCTTGATGTCGGCATGCAAGCTGCCAAAAGCGGATTAAGCCTCGCCGTGCATGCCATTGGCGACCGTGCTACGCAGGAAGCACTACATGGGCTCGTCAGGCTCCGTGCGTATGAAAACCAGCATCACCTGCCTGAGTTACGCCACCGCATCGAACACCTGCAATTGCTCTGCCCCGGGGATCTCGAAATCGCCTCCCGCTATCGCATTTGGGCTTCCATGCAGCCTGTGCATCTTTATATGGACATGCACACAGCAGACCGGCATTGGGGAAAACGTGCTCGTTACGCCTACGCGGTTGGTAGTCTCAAGTCGCGGCAGACTTGCATGGTTTTCGGTTCCGACGCCCCGGTGGAAAACCCAAACCCCGCCTGGGGTATCCACGCAGCAGTTACTCGCAGTGCGCAAGGCTCGGAGAACTCCTGGTATCCTGAAGAGAAGATCGCTCTCACCGACGCCATCAAGGCTTACACAACAGAACCCTCCAGGCTGGCGGGATTCCAAAACAAACTAGGAGAATTAAGAACCAGTTGCCTGGCTGACCTTGTCGTGCTGGATCGCGATCCCTTCCAAATGCCCCCGCAGGAACTGTACACGCTCAAATCCTTGATGGTGATGGTGGACGGAAACTGGGTTTGCCGAACGATCTGATCGAAGGTAAACTTACTGCATGTCACTCTCTCCCGAAATCCTCGTACCCCGAATTGGGGAAGTACTGGTCAACGAAGGTATGATCACTGAAGACCAATTAAAATTTGCGTTGGAGGAACAGAACCGACTCTCCGCTAACGATCAGTGGATGCGCGTGGGGGAGATCTTGGTCGGGCTCGGTTATATTGACCGCGAGAACCTTAACCAGGCAATCACCCGCCAGATCCTAAAATTTCAACAAGCGCTCCTGGATGCCAATAAAACCCTCGAAGCCAGGGTGGCAGCGCGCACCGCAGAACTCGAAGCCGCCAACAGAAAGTTATCTGAGTTGGATATCCTGAAAACTAATTTTATATCCAACATTTCTCATGAATTGCGCACTCCCCTGACGCACATCAGAGGATATCTCGACCTGGTTTTGCTTGAGGATTGCATCCAGGAGAATTCGGAAGTGTTGGTCAAGCTCGATGCGGTTCAACGCTCAACCGAGCGGCTCGAAAACCTGATCAACGACCTGATTACATTTTCAATGGCAGAAACCGGTCAATTGACGCTGGTCACAGAAAATTTTAATATTGTTGAAGTGGCAAAACTGTCAATCTCACGCTTTAAACTGAGCGCAGCTGGGAAAGCCATCACCATCCAACTCGAATCCCCGCAAGAAGAGATTTACATCACGGCAGATAAGTACAAGATTGCGTGGGTCATTAATCAACTCATCAACAATGCCATCAAATACATGCAACAACCAGGCAAGATCAACCTGCGTATCTCAACAAAAAATGACCACGCGCTCATCGAGGTCGAAGACAGTGGTCCGGGATTTAAACATTCTAAGGTCGAAGAAGCCTTCCTCCCATTTCACCAGTTGGATGGCAACACCAACCGCCAGCAGGGCGGTACAGGCATCGGGCTAACCCTGGCAAAGATCATCATAGAAGCTCACAATTCCGAGATACACGTCGAGTCAAAAACCGATATTGGCTCACGTATTGGGTTTGAGCTACCGCTTTCAACTTAGGGGTTTATTGTATAATCTACTGTGATGAGTACAGGCTACTTTTTCCAGGATTTGGACCTAGACAAGGTCAAACAAATCTATCAAATCACCTCCCGGTCCACCGACTGGAAATCCACGCTTGACCAGGTGTTGAATTTTTCGCGCACTAATTTTATATTTGATAATATCGCAATCTATTTCAGCCCGAGCAACAGTGACCGGTCTGACGTGATCTTCGCCCGCGCAACAGGACGCGGCAAATCTAAGGAAGCTGACGTATCCTGGGGCGAAACGATCGCTGGTCGTGTCGTGGCAGAGAAGAAACTGATTATTGAAGAACCTGAGGTGAAACCCCAGTCAGACCGACTTCGAGCGCCCTACATCCTCGGTCTTCCGCTTTTCATCTCCAATGCACTAACCGGCGCGCTGGTTTTCGTCCGTTTCGGCGGACCACCGTATGAAGAAGGCAGCCTCGATTTTGCCGCATTCCTGGCTGACCAGGTGGCCACTGTTTTGCGCCGCAAAGCCCTGGATGACCTCGAGCTCGAACTTGAGAAACAACGCACCTTCACTGCCCTGCAAGGCGACTTCATTAACACCATCTCGCACGAGATTCGTAATCCCTTGGGATTCATTCGCGGATACACCACCACACTCTTGCGCGAGGATACTGAATGGGACAAGAAAACCCAGAAGGACTTTTTAGAGATCATCGACCGTGAAACTAACAATCTCGCTGTATTGATCGATGACCTGTTGGATTCTTCACGCCTGCAAAGCGGAAAAATGCACTTTAATTTTCAACCGCTACGCCTTGATTCGATCATCCGCGATGAGGTAAGCCGCGCAGTAGTCAATAACCCAGGTTTGATCATCCGCGTTGAGATTAGCAACAACCTGCCTATGATTCGCGGGGATGCCAGGCGCATCGCCCAGGTGATTGATAACCTGATCGATAATTCACAAAAATACGCTGCTGATACCATCATTTCGATCAAAGCCTATTCTGCAGAGCGAGACGTGGTCATCGAGTACAATGATGAAGGACCAGGCATTGACCAAAAGTTCATCCCCCTGGTCTTTTCCAGGTTTTTCCGGGTTCCCGATACTTCAAATCAAATTCGCGGCTCCGGCTTAGGTTTATCGATTTGCAAACAGATTATTGAAAGTCATAACGGTTTAATGGAAGTGAATTCTTTTCCGGGAAAAGGGTTATCATTTAAGATAAGCTTACCATTGGATAGAAGTAAATCCACAGGTGGCACAAGGGGAGGGATTAAATGAACACCAGGATCTTGGTTGTGGATGACGAGCCCTTGTATGTTCGCCTGCTTAAGGTGAACCTGGAACAGGAAGGATATCAGATTACATCGGCGTCTGATGGCGTGGAAGCCCTCGAAGCGATAACCCACGACATGCCCGATCTGATCATCCTTGATGTCGTGATGCCTAAGTTGGACGGTATCACAGTCATGCAGCGCCTCCGCCAGTTTTCAAACGTCCCTGTCATCTTGCTTACCGCCCTCGGTGAAGAGCAGGATCGCGTAAACGGGCTCAATATCGGCGCGGATGATTACGTAGTCAAACCCTTCTCCGCCACGGAACTGGTAGCCCGGGTGAAGGCTGTGCTGCGGCGCAGCCAGGAACTCAACGACAACACCAAGGTTAAGGCATTCTGTCACGGCGACCTCCAGATCGATATCGCCAAAGCCGAAGTGTGGAAAGGCGATCACCAGGTCTATCTTTCAGCCACCGAATACAAATTATTAATCCATTTCGCGCATAACGTAGGCAAAGTGTTAAGTGCGGAAGAACTACTCCAAACCACCTGGGGACCGGGTTACAAGGATGAGAAAGAGATCCTGTGGGTCAGCATTGCACGCTTGAGGCAAAAATTGGAAGACAATCCACACGAACCCGTCCACATCGTCACTCGCACCGGTATGGGCTACCAGATGCCTTCGTTGGATGAACCCCAAGATTAAAAACACGAGCATTATCACGATAAGTATTCGATAGGACAGGAGCAATCAAAATGGGAAATCAACTTCTTGCAGAGCAATCAACTATCCTGGGCATGCGTTTACAGGAAGAGCGGACTGCTAGTGACATCACTCTCGTCCAGGCGGCTGCCCAGATCGGCGTCTCCTCTGAGATGATTGAAAGTATCGAAAAAGGCGAAACTGCCCCAAGCCTGCCGGAGCTGGAACTTTTAGCCTATCTCTACCGCGTCCCGCTCACTAAGCTCCTTGGCGCTCCTGAAGTTTCCGAAGCCCCGGTAAGGATTAAGGAGGACAAGAAGAATGCCTTTTTGCACCTCAGAACCCGCATCATCGCCTCGACCTTGAAACAAGCCCGACTCTCAGCCAACCTTTCACTAGATGATCTATCCACTAAGCTTGGTATTCCATTGAACACACTGGAGGAATACGAAGCCGGAACGCTGCCCATTCCACAACCGCTCCTCAGCGTAATCTGCTCAGCATTAGGAGTGGATATGGACTCCCTCATTTCGCCGCTTTCACCCAAAATTAAACCTTCTGACCGCGAAGTGTCGTCCACAATTTTGGATGAGCAACTCAATGAATTCGTCACCAATCCTGTCAACTTGCCCTACATCTACTTGGCGAAGAAACTTAGCACGCTAGATGCTGCCAAGTTGCGTGAGATTGCGGAAAATCTATTGGAGATTACTTATTAACCCATGAGCGAAAACATCGAATTGGTCAAACAGTTGGCCATCGCCAACTACAATCGCAAGCGTTACGACGCAGCCATTACGGGGTTTGAGGAATGTCTCGCTCACTTCGAGAGCGTTGCAGATGAATTAGGTGCCGCCGAAGCTCGCAACAATCTGAGCGTAACGCACCTCGGTATGAAAAATCCTCAACAAGCCTTTGATGAAGTTTCAAAAACTGCGGAAATCTTTGCCCGTCATGGTGATCGTAAACGTGAGGGTATGGCAATTGCCAACACTGCTGCCGCGCTCGAAGCCCTCGGTCGCCGCGAAGAAGCGCTCGAACTTTATGAACAGGTGCTTGAAATATTTAAGGAATTGGGCGAAAAAGAGATGCGCGCGAGTATATTGCGGCGAGTATCCGACCTGCAATTGAAGACCAAGCGCGGTTACCAGGCCATCGCTTCGATGGAAGCTGCCTTTGACCAGGGCGACAAACCGCACATCAAGGATTCCGTTTTCAGACGAGTGCTCACCTTCCTGCGCAAGAAATTGACCGGGTAGATGTTCCCTTCTCTGCCACAAGTTGTTATTCGCCAGGCAACCAGCCAGGATATCAGCTTGGTCAGTAGGTTCATCGACCAGGCAATCCTGGTGCATCGAAACCTCGATTGGCAGCCACTCAATGAATGGGTTCCTCGCGAACCATTCCTAATGCGTTTTGAAAATGGCAAATTGCGCGCCATGTTTTCCTGCGCACCAGATCCGGAGAGTGTCGCCTGGATTCACGTCTTCGCCATGGATCACTGGACTTCCGAGCTCCACAAAGTTTGGCAATCGCTGCTTGACCCGGTGATTGATGAGCTCAAGCAACTGAATTGCAATATTTACTCGGTGGCGTTAAATGATTGGTATTACCGCCTGCTACTCGAAACAGGATTCCGCGTGAAACAAAATGTTGTCGTACTTTCCTGGCAGCACAGCTTGCCGCTCCCACTGCCGCTCCCGCCTGAAGTTCTAATCAGGCCAATGGAACCTGCTGACCTCGACCAGGTCGCTGAAATTGACCACCGGGCATTTGACCACCTTTGGAGTGTGTCCCGGGTCTCTTTCGACCACGTTTATATGAATGCATCTCACGCTACGGTCGCTGAAGTGGAGGATAAGATCATCGCCTATGAACTCTCTACCGCCACATATTTTACAGCCCATTTGACACGCTTGGCAGTGGAGCCCTCGTACCAGCAGGCGAATATCGGTTACGCGTTGGCGCACAATATGCTGTCCCATTTTCACGATCAAGATATTAACCAGATAACGGTGAATACCCAGGATGATAACACCGCTTCGATTGGTCTGTATCAAAAACTTGGTTTTAGACTGACCGGAGAAAGTTTCCCAGTTTTTTGGTTGGAGCTCGCCTGACAGTATTCATGGTTTAATAGTATTCATGGTAAATACTGGACAATTTATGTCTACTATGAGAAAATCATACCCAGTATTGGAGGACTAATGGGAAATCGAGAGATCGTCAAAAAGAGAAGAAAGCAACAGGCATCAAAAGACAACCGTACCGCAATTATTATCATTGCTGCGCTGGTGATCGTGATTGTCGGCATAGTGATCGCCACACAGGTAAAACCCGTCGGAGAAATTGCCGCCTCCAACCATGTGTACAGCGTGGAAAAGAATGGCATGTCGTTGGGCAGCCCCAATGCACCTGTGAAGGTGGTTGAGTTTGCCGATTTCCAATGCCCGGCATGCGCCAATTACTGGTCTGTGCTGGAGCCAACGATCATTGAACAATACGTGGCTACTGGCAAAGTGCAATATACCTATGCACCGTTTTCCTTCCTTGGTAGAGGTCAGGCGTGGGATGAGTCCAAAAAAGCTGCAGAGGCAGCTTACTGCGCCAATGATCAGGGGATGTTCTGGGAATACCACGACATCATCTTCGCCAACCACAATGGCGAAAATCAAGGCGCTTACTCCAAAGAACGCCTGATCGCTTTTGCTGAAAACCTGGAGCTCGATATGAATGCTTTCAAATCCTGCTTCAGCTCCGGGAAGTACGAGCAGGCAGTGGAAGATGCCAACACCTTCGCAGCCAGCCAGGGTGCATCTTATACGCCTTCCTTCCTGATCGACGGCACGATCGTCAACGCCAATGAACTGATGCAGGCGATCGAGAATAGCCTCGCACAATAATCGACAGGTGCTGAAATGGATGACCCCGGTTTTTCCCGGGGTCTACTTGATTAAACTCAGGATGAAGACTATGATCGGCGCAATAATCAGTGCCGGCAGGAAGTTGCCCGTGCGGATTTTCTTGATCTCCAGGATGCTGCTGATCGCCAGCCCAGCCAGAATCACCCCACCAGTGGCGCTCAATTCGTTCATCATTTCAGGTGTGGCAAACTTTTGAACCTGCTGTGCCAACAAGGTAATAGATCCTTGGTAGAAAAGAACCGGTACGGCTGAGAACATCACCCCCACCCCCAGCGTTGATGCAAATGCCATCGCGGTGAATCCATCCAGCACGGATTTGATCAATAGCGTATTGAAATCCCCGCTCAAACCATCCTGGATCGAACCAAGGATGGCCATGGGGCCGATCACGAAAAGCAGAGTGGAGGTGAGAAAGCCCTTGATAAAGCGCGCAGATCCGGCCGCGCCGCCGTTTCCTTTGTTGACTTTCGCTTCCAGGTGTGTGCCCAGCCAGGTCAACCCATCTTCAATGCGCCACCATTCGCCAAGTAAAATGCCGATCACAACGCTACCCAGCACGATAAGCGCATTCTGCGTCACCAGGAAAAGCGAGACGGCATACGCAAGCGTGAACAGACCAAGCCCGCTCACCATCGTCTGTTTGAGATTGTCTTTCAGTTTTGATCCCAACAGTACACCTAAGAAACCGCCCAGCAGAATGCAGGCGGTATTGACAAGAGTTCCGATCATGTTTACTGATCCTTCGCCATCGTGGGTTCTTTTGCTGCGTGCTTTTTGATCAACTCTAATTCCATAATGAAAAAGAGCGAAGATAAGCGGTTAAGATAACATAGCACGAACTGGTTCTGTAGGTCGCCCCGGTCAAGCAGCTCCGCCACCCTGCGCTCAGCTCTGCGCGTGATCGTACGCGCAAGCGCAATTGCTGCACTGTCAGGTGACTCACCCGGAACTATAAAGCCATCAGGTACCTTAACGTGCATCGAAATCCGATCGATCGCTTCCTCCAGGCTGGCCAGTGTGTCCTCGTTGATCTGTGCGAATTTGCCGGCATTTTCAGGCGAGGCTGCCACCTCCGCCATCACTTCATATAATTTTCGCTGTACACCCACAATGCGCTGAACGATTAGCGGGTCGTTCTGCAGGCTGCGCGCCAGTCCCAGCGCTGCCGAGAGTTCATCCAGCGTCCCCAGCGCTTCCATGCGCAGGTCGAACTTTTCCACCCGGCCTTCGCCCAGCATGCCTGTCGTACCATCATCACCGGTGCGCGTGTAGACCTTTTTCATAACCTCTCTGCCTGTTCGTAATATAAGTACGGATATTCTGCTTGAGGAAAAACCGTGAGTAATTCGCGATCCCAAACAAAATCACCCGGTCTTGCCAGCTTAATGAGAATTTCATCCGAATGCTCAATTTTTGATTGCAGTTCCTGATCCAAAAAACGGGACTCTCGCATCAACAAATTCAGAATGACTCGCGACCTGATATTGTAACTATAAGAACCATCAATCAACTTGTTGCGGAAAAAATCCTCAACCAATTCATGCCACTGGTTGACCCGCATCGGTAATTCCCGTTTCACTTTCTTATCCCAGGCGCTTTGGCGCTTTTCAATAAGACCCTTGATGCTACTGGTTGACACAAAAATATCGTTAGTCCGCTCAATGCTCAATCTGTGCAGCGCTAGCAGCACATTCCCGGGGCAAAGCGCGTTTTGAATTCCGGTCATGCGCCATAACAAGACATCAGAGGATAAGTATTGCGCCAATTCTTCTATAGACCTGGTAAGGTATTTCCGGTCTTCCTCCATCCCTTTGTAGGTCATTTATTCCCCAGTGGGTGTCTGTACTGCCTCAACAGATTGCGAGGTTCGCGTAGTGGTGAGGTACCATTTGGTAATCGTCGCCAGGCGATCGCTGGTATCGAATAGCGGTCCCATCGCCACACCCTGAATCTGCGCTGAAACCCCGTAATTGTAGACTGGGTAATATAATGGCAACGCAGGGAGCTCCTCGGCAAATATCGCCTGGAAGTTGTAATACAAACGCGTGCGTTCAACCAGGTCGACTGTGACCCGGGCTTGCTCGATAGAATCGCTTGCCAACCGGTTGTTCCACTGCGCATAATTCTGTCCGCTTTCCGCTTGCCCCAGATCCCAGAAGGGGTATGGGTCCGGATCAGGCGTCTGACTCAAGTTCAGATCGATCAGCGCTGCCTCGTAAGCACGCAGTTCCAGTTTTTCCGCGACAAAAACATCAGGTGGAACTGCTTCCAGCTCGACCGCCACACCTATCTCTGCCCAATCCTCCTGTATCATCGTCGCGATGCTCAAATGCAGGTCATCATCGGGATAGGAAAGCACGAAGGAAAGCTCAATATCATCTTTCGCCCGGACCGTGATCCCATCGCCGCCGATCACGTAACCGGCATTTTTCAGCAGGTCGATCGCCGTCTGTGGATCGTAAACCACCGGCGCGATCTGGTCATTGTATGCCCAGGTGCCCGGCAGGATCACGCTGTTCGCCACGATCGCCTGTCCGTTGAATAACCGGCTGATAATGCGATTGCGATCGATCCCCATCAGCAGCGCCTTTCGCACATCGGCTTCACCAAAGTATGGCACTCCGATTTCATCAAGGTTGAGCAGAACGAGACTGATGCGCGGCAGTCGTCCGGTGTAAACATTCAGATTTTCATTGAGCAGCGCTGTTTCGACCATACCAGCTGGAATTTCGCTGATCCCCTGTACCAGCCCTTCCTGAAATGCAGCGTAAGCGCTTTGAGCATCCGGGTAGTACATGAACACCAACTCCTGAAGGTAAGGCTGCTCTCCTGCGTACTTGGGGAAAGCCTGCAGCTTGATGCCGGTTACACGAGAGTCCTCTATGATCAATTCCTCGATCTGGTACGGTCCGCTGCCGATCGGCTGTAAGTTCAACGGTGAGGCAGCAATCTCATCGATCGTCATGCCATCAAAAAGATGCTGCGGCAGCACGCCGAAGGTTAGGTAATCCATAAAGGGTGCATACGGTTCCGGTAGTTTTAACTGCATGTTGAGGTCGTCGAAAATGTAGACCTCAACCGATTTCCATAAATTCCTGACATCATTCTTGATAAAACCCTGGGCATTGCGGATCTGCTCGATCGTAAACAGGATGTCCCGCGTGGTGAGCACTTCGCCGTCGTGCCAGGTTAAATCGGGTTTCAGGGTGATGTTGTAAAGCAATCCGTCCTGGCTTACCCCGATTGATTCTGCCAGGTCCACTTGGGCAATACCGCGTGAATCAAACTTCACCAATCCTGAAAAAATCAGCGCATTGATATCGCGATCGGCGCTGTTTCGATCGTCCAGCAGCGGGTTCAAGCGTTGCGGGTTGCCCACCAGCGCTTCAGTGTAAACACCTCCCTGCGCGGGTTGAGGTGTGGTTACCTCACCTACCCCGCCACGTTTTTCTATGATCAACAGCAGCCCTACCACGAGACCGGTTAGGAAAAGGATAAGCAATTGCCAGCGATATTTTTTCATAGCATGTATTAAAATGCGGCTACCCTTCTTCAAGGTTAGCCGCCTCGAATCCTTGGGTTTGGTAATTTATTGTTCTCTACGCTTACCCCTCAAGTATAACAGCGGTCACTGTCAGGATGAAGAATACGACACTCAAGATGATGGTGATCCAAAAGAGTGTTTTTTCAATCCCACGCCGGGCAGTGAAAACACCGCCGCTATCCGATCCGGTTAAACCGCCCATTCCAATTCCTTTATTCTGTAGAACCACACTGATAATCAATGCTACAGAAGTTATAATTAAGGCGATATCAATATACAGGTTCACAATATTCCTCCTAAGAATTAAGAACATCGGAGATTATACCGTTCAAATCAGGAAATCGTCAACCGAATGGAAGAATTGATTTGCAACCTACATATGCACAGTATTTACTCAGACGGTACAGGGGATTACACTCTTATCGGTCATGAAGCGCTCAAAGCCTGCGTGGATGTTGCCATCATCACAGATCATAATGTGCACGTCAAGGGCATGGAACGTTATATTGAATCAAATGGCCGGCGTGCCCTGCTGCTCACCGGTGAGGAAGTGCACGACCAGGACCGCATGCCACAGAAGAATCACCTGCTGGTCATCGGCTGTGAGCGGGAGGTCGCGGAATTCGCCCACGACCCACAGCGGTTGGTCAACCAGGTCAATCGCTCCGGGGGGTTGACCTTTCTGGCACACCCATATGAGCATGATCTCCCCATGTTTAACGAGACAGATATCACATGGGATGCCTGGGAGGTCGAAGGGTTCACCGGCATCGAGCTGTGGAACGGCTTGAGCGAATTCAAGACCGTGGTAAACAACATGCGCCAGGCACTAACTTACGCGTTCTTTCCGCAACGCATCCCACACCAGCCGCTCCCGCAGGCACTAATAAAATGGGACGAATTGCTCGCACAAAACCGCAGGGTGGTCGCTGTCGCGGGGTCTGATTCGCATGCGCTGAGCTACAAAGCGGGTTTCATTCACAAGGTCATCTTTCCTTACAGCTACCACTTTTCAACCATCAACAATCACCTACTCGTTCCTGCCCCCCTCTCTGGCAGTCTGTCGGCTGACAAAGCCATGCTTTACCAGGCGCTCAGTCACGGCGCATCATTCATCGGGTATGACCTGCCGGTTTCAACCCGGGGATTCACATTTACGATCGAGAACAGCGAAAAGGTCGCAAATATGGGTGACGAACTCACACTCGACCCTGGCGCTACGCTGCGCGTCAAACTCCCGCAACGCACAAACCTGCGCGTCATACACAACGGAAAACCTGTCCTGGTCATCGACCACGTCGATCAACTGGTCAAGACCATCGACCAACCCGGCGTATACCGGGTCGAAGCCTATATTGAGTACCTGGGCAAACAGCGCGGCTGGATCTTCAGCAATCCGATCTATGTGCGCGATGAACGATATCTCCATTCGTGAGCGGCGCGCCAGACTCTCACACAGCGTCAACCCACGATTCGCGAGCCTTGGTTATAATAATTGAAATGAATCAATTGGATCGGTTGGAGAAACGTATTAGAGCGCTGTTCGAGAACAGCGCAACAATCCTATCAGGGTCTAATTCCAACGACAGGATCGTGCACGACTTGAGTATTGCCATCCAGGACCTCTTTATCAACACGATCCCCGATGACCAGCTCGTCGCGCCCATCTTCGTTGTCCACCTGCATCCACTGACTTTGAACCGCTGGCGCGAGCAGCTCGATTGGGAGGTCAACCTGAGCCACCTCCTGGTCACCACCGCAGCGGAATACGGTACACATTTTCACACCTCACCTTCTGTTCAGCTTTCTGCCGATGAAGCGCTGGCACCTCATGAGGTCTCGATCTTCTTGAAACAGACCAGCGCCCTCCCAAAAAGTGAAACCGGCATCCTTGCCTTAGTTAAAGCGGATCGTGAGAATGAAAACAATCAAAACCTTCAGCCCGTTCCCCTGCTCATCTTGAAAGATGATAAAACACTAAAATTGTCTGGCAATGTGATCAACATTGGGCGTAAAAATACTAACCACATCATCGTCAATGACCTGCGCGTTTCGCGCACCCACGCCCAAATACGCAAGGTCAAGGCTGAATACGTGATTTTCGATGTGGGTTCGACCGGAGGAACCTTCATTAACTCAAATCGTATTGAACAACACATCCTGCGGCCAGGAGACGTGATCTCGCTGGCAGGGTATACGATGATTTTTACGGTTGACCAGGTACCAAGCAAAGAGACGCAACGGAACATCACTTCTGAGATCAAATCTCCAGATAAAGGAACGGATTCCCAATGACTGCCATTCTGATCCTGATCTTTCGCATCGTGCTGCTGATCATTCTGCTCTCATTTTTTGGTTGGGCGATTTATACACTCTGGTTGGACTTGAGATTTCAAACCCAGAGCCTGGTAACACGCAAGATACCTTTTATCTCGATACTGAGAGAGAACGAATCCGTTGACAACCGGCAGGTATTTCTCCAATCTGAATTGCGCATCGGCCGCGATCCGGCGAGTGAAATCTTGGTCAACCACGAGACCGTATCCAACCAGCATGCCCGGCTCTGGTACCGCAACAAGCAATGGTGGATTGAGGACTTGCTCTCCACCAACGGCACTTTTCTGAATGACGAACGCATCGAAACCCCAACCATCCTGATCAGCGGTGACGAGATCCGCGTCGGCAAGGTACTGCTGGAGATCGAGATTCAACAACAATCTTAGAACACATATGGAGATAATTATGAATGAAAAACCTGTATTAGGTGTAATCGGCGGATCTGGGCTTTACGACTTTCCCTCATTAGAAGAGACCACTCATTTCAATCCGCAGACACCTTTCGGCTATCCCAGCGCTCCTCTGGTGGTCGGTAAATTGAATGGCAAAACCGTTGCTTTCCTCGCCCGGCATGGTATCGGGCACACTCTTACCCCCACTGAGGTGAATTATCGCGCAAACGTTTGGGCTATGAAAATGCTGGGTGTCGAGCGTATCATCGGGGTAAGTGCGTGTGGTTCGCTGCGTGAAGATTTCGCGCCCGGTAACATCGTCATACCCGATCAGCTATTTGACCACACGCAACACCGTGCGCGGTCGTTCTTCGGCGAAGGTATGGTCGTACACATCAGCACAGCTCAGCCATTCTGCCCAGAGCTTTCGAAAACTCTTTTCCAGGCTGTCTCCGGTTGCGACTGCCCGGTGCATAATGGCGGTGCGATGATCACCATCGAAGGTCCGCGTTTCTCCACCAAAGTGGAGTCAAACGTGTACCGCGCCTGGGGCATGTCACTCATCGGCATGACCACGTCCCCAGAAGCATTCCTGGCACGTGAAGCCGAGATTTGCTATTCGGTGATGGCGCACGTGACCGATTACGATGTCTGGCATGTTTCAGAAGAAGCGGTGAGCGTGGAAATGGTCGTGAAAACCCTGTTAAAGAACACTGAGATCGCTCAGCGCAGCATCACCTCTTTGGTGGCTAATCTACCTGAGGTCACAGACTGCGATTGCGGCAATGCGCTTGAAAACGCCATCATCACCAACCGTTCCGCGATCAACCCCACAACCGCGCAAAAGTTGAGCCTTTTGCTGGATAAGTATCTGAAGTGAATCAAATGCTGCTGGACAACCGGTCGCCGCGAAACCAAATCCAGACCAGGCTGTTGGTGCTGTCGGTCATGTTCGTGTTTTTCGGTAACCTCATCCTCACATTCGCGCCTGCGGTCAGGCTGCACTCTTGGCAGGTGAGCTACCGTTGGGAGCAGTGGATCGGTTTTGCTGTCTGGTTAGCAGCGTACACCGCGTTTTTCATCCAGTTGAATAAATTCCTTCCGGATCGTGACCCTTACCTGCTGCCGATCTTTTCCATTCTCAATGGCTGGGGTTTGCTCATGATCTTTCGCCTCGACCCAGATTATGGTTTCAGGCAGACCACTTGGATGGTAATCGCCATTCTCGGTGCATTAGTAGCGCTGCGCCTGCCGAATCTATTGACCCTTTTACGGCGTTATAAGTATGTCTGGTTGATCGGCGGCATCCTGCTCACGCTGTTGACTTTCGTGATTGGCACTTACCCTGGCGGTGAAGGACCTGGTCTCTGGTTGAACCTCGGCAGTTTTTACCTGCAGCCATCTGAAGTGCTCAAATTCCTTCTGGTCGTGTACCTGGCAGCTTACCTGGCTGATATCTTCCGCTCCCGCCTGGGATTGATGCAGTTGCTTGCCCCCACGCTGGTGCTAATCGGACTGGCGGTTTTGATCCTGGTCGCGCAACGCGACCTCGGCACCGCTTCTCTGTTCATCTTTATCTATACAGTGGTAGTCTACCTCGCATCCGGGAAGAGGCGCATCTTATTGATCAGCTTCATTCTGGTAGTCGCAGCACTCATCGTTGGGTATATGGAGTTTGATGTCATCCAACTGCGCATCGAAGCCTGGCTCAATCCCTGGCTTGACGCCCGCGACCGTTCCTATCAGATCGTGCAGTCGCTCATCGCCATCGCCAATGGTGGACTTTTTGGTCGGGGTGTCGGCTTGGGCAGTCCAGGCGTTGTTCCAGTCGCCAACTCTGATTTCATTTTCCCTGCCATACTCGAGGAATTCGGCATTGCTGGCGGACTGCTGCTGGTCGGAATTTACGCGGTGCTCACTGTCCGCGGAATTTATATCGCGCTTCACGCGCCCAATCAATTCCAACGCCTGCTCTCGGCCGGTCTGACAATCTTCATAGCCGCCCAGTCCATCCTCATTATGGGAGGGACGATCCGCCTGTTACCCCTGACCGGCGTCACGCTGCCTTTCATTTCTTAGGGCGGCACCTCATTGGTGGTGTCTGTCGCTGCCGGGTTGTTGCTGATGATCATCAGCAACCAGGCAGAGGACCGGCCCGCTACAATTTACCGCACCACGCCTTACGCCCTGGTGGGAGGCTTGATGCTGGTGGGCTTTAGCGCCATTGCACTGTTTTCCTCGTTTTGGGGCATCATTCGCGCAGATGCGTTGCTCGCGCGTGGTGACAACCCCCGGCGCGCAATCTCAGACCGTTACGTGTACCGAGGCACCATCGTTGATAACAACAACACTCCGCTCACTGCTAGCGTAGGTGCGCCAGGTGAATATGAACGGGTGCTGCTTTACCCTGAGCTCAGCTCGGTAGTCGGTTACAGCGACCCAAATTTTGGGCAGGCTGGCATCGAGTCGAAACTAGATGGCATCCTGCGCGGGATCACGAACAACACACCAACTGAGATCACTACGACACGCCTACTTTACGGACAGGATCCTGAAGGGTATGACCTTCGGTTGAGCCTCAACCTGGCATTGCAACAGACCGCCAGTCAATTGCTCTCCGATTACACCGGCGCAATCGTGGTACTCAATGCAAACAGTGGAGAGATCATCGTGATGGCAACCTCGCCCACCTTCGATGCTAACCGATTGGATGAAAATTGGTCAGAATGGATGGTGGATGAATCTGCCCCATTGCTCAACAGGGCTACTCAAGGGCTTTATCCTCCCGGCACCACGACCAGCGGGGTAATGTTGGCGCGTTTTCTATCAAATAATACGGTTTCCTCCGCTGTGCCTGATTATCCTTGGAATACGACCCTTGGCAGCGAATTTTTCTGCGCCATCAATCCCGGTAGAAATAACACCTGGGGTGAGTTGATTTCAGCCGGTTGCATCAAGGCGATCGCGACTGTTAACCACACAGCCACCCGCGCGGATACACTCCTCCTGTATCGTGAATCTGGATTGTTCCAGGAGTTGAACCTACCCCTCGAAACGAGCCCGGCAGTCGAAATCGAAGATATTGCATCCTTTGAGAGCCTCTACAACGGTCAAGCTGGTATCCTGGTTTCTCCGCTGCACGTTGCAGTGATGGGGTCAACCCTCTCGAATGGCGGAATTGTGGTCACTCCCCAGATTGCCATGGCATATAAGAAACCAGCGAGCGACTGGACGCTGATCGGAATCGATGCGGATCCGATGAGTTTAAGTCACTTCGCCGCAGTCAATGCAGCCAGGGAGCTTTCACATGGCACCTTCCAGGGATGGGAGATTTCGTCGGTCGCAAAGCATGAAGAAGCTACGATCGCCTGGTACGTCACCGGCACTCCCCCCGATTGGCTCGGTACACCCATCACACTGGTCGTTGCGTTAGAAGATGGCTCCGCGCTCCATGCCCGCAGTATCGGCCGCGAATTGTTCCTGGCAGCGACAGCGAATATCGCCGAATAAAAAAACGGCTGGTGATTAGTTTTCCAGCCGCTTCATGGATTATACCAATACAATTTTTAGGAAGTGTCTTTTCCCCACCTGTAGAACACCTTCTCTTACAGGCAGAAAACCCACATCCTGCACCACATCTCCTTCAAAGCGCACGCCATTTTGATCGATCAATCGCCGCGCTTCATTCTTACTTTTCGCCAGGCCAGCGGTCAGCAGGATATCCACGATAGTATCAGCAGGTGTCACTTCAAATGAAGGTATGTCCTCAGGAATCGACCCTTTTTGAAAGGTTTCCACAAAAAGCTGCTCGGCTTTCGCAGATTCCTCATCCCCATAAAAGGCAGCCGAAATTTCACGTGCCAGGCGCATTTTGGCATCCCGCGGATGCAGGCTGCCACTTTTTACCCCGGCTTCAATCTCAGCGATTTCAGGTGGTGTTAATCGCGTCGTCAACCGGTAGTAGACGCCCATGGCAAAATCAGGTATGCTCATTACTTTGCCGTACATGTCCGCGGCATCCGTGTGGATGGGCACGTGATTGCCCAGCGATTTGCTCATCTTGACTACCCCATCAGTACCCGGCAAAATGCCCAGAATAACGGCGATGTTCGGTTGCAGCCCCATGAACTCCATGATCTTGCGCGACGCCGTCATGATGTTGAAGAGCTGGTCAGTGCCCCCCACCTGCACATCCGCTTTTAATGTGTAAGCGTCGAACCCCTGCATCAATGAGTAAAATGTCTCATGCAGATAAACGGGATCACCCTTCTCCCAGCGCAGTTTGAAGTTCTCGCGCGTCAAGAACTGCTGCATAGTGAAATTCGAAGCCAGCCTGATCAATTCGCGAAAACTAATATCGGCAAGCCATTCGGCGTTATAGCGGATGGTGGTTTTTTGAGGGTCAAGAATGCGGAAAGCTTGCTCCGCGTACGTGCGTGCGTTGGCTTCCACCTCATCGGTTGTTAACTGCGGGCGCAGCACGTCCTTGTCAGACGGGTCCCCGATCAGTGAAGTGTAATTGCCGATCACGAACGAAACGTCATGACCAAGCTCCTGGAATTGGCGTAATTTACGCATCGGTACAGTGTGCCCCAAGTGCAAATCAGCCTTGGTCGGATCGAAGCCGCAATAAACGCGCAACACCCTTCCCTCTTTTTCACAGGTTTGCAGTCGAACGCGCAGTTCATCCGCCATCTTCTTTTTCAGCGTTTCATCTCCGTACTCGGTTCCCTGCATCAGGTATTCAACCTGTTCGTTAATGTTCATTGCGACCTCCTTTTTCCAGATTTGAAGCGATGTGAAATTATACCAGCGTGAGCCGATAACGACAGCCGCAATCATGGTGGTCATGGTGATTGATCTAAACACTTGCCCTATCTTATTATGTCTACGCGCAGTACTTGCCTCGTTTTGACCCCGTGCTATAATCGTGCAAAAGAGATGGATAAACCGGTGCTCGTCCTTAACTCCAACTTTGAGCCAATCAACGTCTGCGGTTACCAACGCGCCGTGGGACTTATGTTGACGCAAAAAGCCACTCTGATCCTCAACGGGCGGGGCTACATTCATACTGCCAACAACATCTACCCTCTCCCCTCAGTGATCCGTCTGGCGCACATGGTTCACCGCCCGCGCCTGAAGGTCGCTCTCAACCGGCGAGAGATTTTCCGCCGCGACCATTACACCTGCCAGTATTGCGGTAAAAAGACCACCGACCTGACAGTTGACCACGTCGTTCCCAGGCACCTGGGCGGTGCACATGAATGGAAGAATCTTGTAACCGCTTGTTATGCCTGCAACCACCTGAAAGGTGGAAGAGCCTTGCAGGAGACCGATATGCGCCTGCTGCGGACGCCCAAAGAACCCCCTGCTTCGGCAGGTTATATCTTCGCCCGTTATTTACATGAAAATACCGATTGGATGACGTACCTCGAAGGTTGGTGATTCCTTAAACAACCATC
>JBCFBD010000046.1:0-20898 GCA_038562455.1 Anaerolineaceae bacterium
TGGCAATTTCCAGTTTTTCTTCTTCAATGTAGCCGGGGAACTCCAGAACTTCCATACGGTCAAGCAAGGCAGGTGGGATGCTCGCCAGGCTGTTGGCGGTCGTAATGAACATCACCTTGGAAAGGTCATACGGTACCTCGAGATAATGGTCAGAAAAGGCGTGATTCTGTTCGAGGTCCAGCACTTCGAGCAGCGCCGAGGAGGGATCACCACGGAAATCTGCGCCCAGTTTGTCGATCTCGTCCAGCATGAACAGGGGATTCGCCGAGCCTGCACGCCGCATGGTTTGGATCACGCGACCAGGCAGCGCGCCTATATAAGTACGGCGGTGACCGCGAATCTCTGCCTCATCGCGCACGCCGCCCAGTGAAACACGCACAAAATTCCTGCCCAACGCGTTGGCGATCGAGTTGCCGAGCGAGGTCTTGCCGGTACCCGGAGGACCCACGAAACACAGGATCGGCTGGCGTTCTTTGCGCGGTTTCAAGCTCTTCACCGCGATATACTCCAAAATGCGGTCTTTGGCCTTACCCAGGCCGTAATGGTTCTTCTCAAGCACTCTGGCGGCGTGGCGCACATCCAGGTTGTCTTCGGTTTTTTCCTCCCATGGCAGGTCAATAATCCAATCAAGATAAGTTCGGATAATGCCAACTTCTGGCGCCATCGAGGGCATTTGGGTGAGGCGTTCAATTTCCTTGAAGGCCTGCTTCTTTACTTCTTCGGGCATCAATTTCATTTCGATTTTTTCGCGGAGTTCATTCAGTTCACGCGACCAAATATCCCCTTCACCCAGTTCCGTCTGGATGGCGCGCAGCTGCTCGCGCAGGTAGAATTCGCGCTGCGAGCGGTCGACTTCGCTCTGCACCCGGTTCTGGATCTCGTCCTCCAACTGCAGCACGTCCAGTTCCTGCGCCAGCAGCCAGTTGAGCCGCTTAATCCTTGATTTGGGTTCAGTGATAGTAACCAGCTTCATGCGTTCATCGAACGGCAGCGAAATGGCTGTAGCGATCATGTCTGCCAGCCAGCCAGGTTCACTGATGTTAACTGAGAAGAGATGCGCTTCATCGGGCAGGCTGCGGTCAAGTTGAATGCAGCGCTCGAACAAGTCGCGTGAGGTGCGCATCAAAGCTTCTGTCTGGCGGTCGACTGTCGTAGATTCGTGCACCACTGCCCCCCGCGCAGTCATGAACGAGCCTTCTTTTTTAATCTCGCGGATCTTGATGCGCCGCCGTCCCTGGATCAGCGCGGAAGCATTGCCATCCTGCAGGCTGAGCAGACGCCCTACGGCGATCTCGATACCGATCGGCAGAAAATCTTCAGGCTTGGGTTTTTCAATATCGCTGTCGGTCAGGATAAGCGCGATCATCGTGCCGCCGGCTTTTTGGGTGTGATTGATCGCATCCAAATTGGGTCCCGGCGTGATGAAAATGGGCGATACCATGCGCGGGAAGACCACAATGTCGCGCATGATCAGAACCGGGCAGGTGATCTCACCATTCTCATCAGGTTCGGCGTCCGCCACCTGGTACAGTTCATCCGTTCTCTGGTACAAGGCGGTATTCAATTCGTCAGGGTTATCCTGTCTCTTTTTCCAATCTTCTCTCATGGTGTCCTTATGTGTGATTTTCTGTTTGAGTCAGCACCAGCTCTCGCACCGCTGCGGCAACAAAAATACTCCCTGTGACCATTATAACGGAGTCCCTGCCGGCAAGCTGGATGGCTTCTGCCAATCCCTCCTCGACCGATTGGGTCTCTACAGCGTGTTTTCCGAACTGATTAGCTAATTCTACCAGCAATTCCGGCTCCATCGCCCTGGGATGTATGCTGCGTGTGGCGACTAGCGTCCGCACGCGGGGCAGCAGGTGGCTGTACATGCCGCGCACGTCCTTGTCCTCGGAAGAGCCAAACAGCAGGATGATCGGTTTGCCGTTCAGGTAATCATCCATCGCCAGGCGTAAGCGCAAGGCTGAATCCTGGTTGTGGGCAGAATCGACGATAATGAGTGGGTTGCGCTTGAGAATCTCGAAACGCCCCGGCCACTTCACCTCTCTGAACCCTGCAGCGATCGCATTCCGCTCGATGTGAAATCCATTTTGCCGCATCACCTGGATCGTGGCGTAAGCGGTGGCAGCATTTTCCACCTGGTGCATGCCCAACAGCGGGATCGTGAAGTGCTCCGGCTCCCAGTCGATTCTCCCTCCTGTAGAAATGTATTCGTTCACCAGCTCCTGTTCCTGATTGGACCAAAGAAAGACGGTTTGACCGTCCAACGAGCGGGAATGCTCACCGTAAAAAAAGTCCTGCCCGATGACCGTCAATGGCGCATTTCGTTCAGCCGAGATACGCTCGATCACCTCACGCGCCTCTTTCCACTGGGGAGAGAGTACAACGGGTTTTCCGTGTTTAATAATGCCACCTTTTTCAGCGGCGATCTGGGCGATAGAATCACCCAGCACGTTCATGTGGTCAAAAGAAAGCGAGGTGATAACAGAAACCAGCGGGTTAACCACATTGGTTGCGTCCAACCGCCCTCCCAATCCGACCTCAACCACCGCGACCTCCAACTTGCTTTCATGAAACTCCTGGAATGTCAGCGCGGTGGTGATTTCGAAGGTCGTGATCTCGGGAACCTGCGCAATCAATGGCTTGAGCCATTCAACCAGTTCAACTAACCTTGCATGCGTGATCGGCGTGCCTTCCACCTGGATGCGCTCGGTGAAATCCTGCAGGTGCGGAGAAGAGTAAAAGCCGGTCCTGTATCCCGCAGCTCCCAGGATACTGGCGATCATGGCGGCGGTGGACCCCTTGCCTTTCGTGCCTGCGATGTGCACCACCGGGTAACCATTGTGCGGATCTCCCATCAATCGCAACAATTCGCGCATCCGGTCGAGATTGAATTTTTCTGGTGAATAGCGCAACTGCCTCGTCAGGCTGTAGTCAACAAACGAGTAGAGATAATCCAAAGTTTGCTGCAGTTTTTGCTCAAGGTCAGGCATTTGAATTTTCACCATTCTATATTATATTTACGCAGGCATTGTAATCTTACGGGAAGGTTATGGCAAGAGAAACATCACAGGTAACCCAAAACAGAATCTCGGTAACGCTGCTCGAAATTAAGCTTGGCTTGCCCACCAGTGCTTCGCTGAAAACGAAACGCGGCCAGCTGAAACCGCTGCTCGCGCGTGTGCAAAGAGAGTTTAATGCAAGCGCAGCCGAAACCGGGCTGCTTGATCATTGGCAATCCGCCTGGATCACTTGCGCGATCGTATCGAACGACGCCAGGCACAACACACAGGTCGCCAACGAGATTTTGCACATGATCGAAACTCATTTTCCGGATATGGCGGTCGATGAATATCATATTAATTACCGGTAAAAAAAATAGATCGGAGTAAATGCACTTGATTTCCAGCCAACAGATCGAAAAGAAACTGAACAGCCTGCTTCCGTTCGTTCAAAAACCAGGGCGCTACGTGGGCGGAGAATACAACCAGGTCAAAAAGGATTGGGACAGCGTCAAAACACATGTCGCGCTGGTTTTCCCGGATATTTATGACCTAGGATTGCCCAACCTGGGTGTGATGATCCTGTACGAGGAGCTCAACAAACGCGCAGACGCGCTTTGTGAACGCGCCTACCTGCCCTGGTTGGATATGGAAATTGCGATGCGTGAGAATGGCATCCCTCTTTATTCACTTGAATCGAAAACGCCTCTGGCGCAATTCGACTTGATCGGCTTTACCCTACCCTACGAGACCTTGTATACCAATGTGCTCAACGCCCTCGACCTGGCAAATATCCCGCTGTATTCAGATGAGCGGGAAGCCACCCACCCCATCATCATCGCCGGCGGGCACGCCGCCTACAACCCTGAACCCATGGCTGCGTTCATCGACGCTTACGTTATCGGCGAAGGCGAAGAGGCGATTCACGAGGTAATCGAAAATATTCAAAGATCGAAAGACCTGGGTGCCGATCGTGTTGACACGCTGCACGCGTTGCAAGCTGTCCCCGGTGTTTATATTCCTTCACTATACGAACCCAACTACCATCCCGATGGCAGGTTCGCATCGCTTGTGCCGCGTTCACCCAAGGCGCCTGCGTCTATTTCCAAACGGATCTGCGCGACGCTGCCGCCACCCCCTACCCGCTTCCTGGTGCCTTCGATCGATGTGGTGCATAACCGTATCGCCATGGAGATCATGCGCGGCTGCACGCGTGGCTGCCGTTTTTGCCACGCCGGCATGGTCAACCGTCCGGTGCGCGAACGGACCGTCGACACGATCCTCAACACTATCGAGGAAGCGCTTAGCAATACAGGGTATGAGGAAATAGCACTATTATCCCTTTCTTCATCTGATTACACGCAAATCGGCAACCTCGTCGAAGAGATCACCTGCCGCTTCAAGGGACGGAATCTTACCATTTCCCTGCCATCCCTGCGTATCGAGTCCTTTTCTGTTGACCTGATGGAAAAGTTGAAAGGTGTGCGTCAGGGTGGATTCACACTCGCACCCGAGGCAGCCTCCGACCGTATGCGTAACCGCATCAACAAACCGATCCAGGCGGAGCAGCTACTCGCCACAGCCCGCGAGGTTTACTCGCGCGGGTGGACCACACTCAAGTTGTATTTCATGATCGGGCAACCCGGGGAAACGATGGAGGATGTTCAGGCGATCGCCGACCTCAGCAAAGCTGTAATCGTCGAAGGGCGTAAAGCCATCGGCAAGCGCGCCAACCTGCATGTGGGCGTGAGCACTTTTGTACCCAAACCTCACACCCCATTCCAATGGGCATCGCTTGATCCGCTACCGGTGGTGCTTGAAAAACAGAACCTGCTGAAAGATCAGCTGCGCGGTCCGGGGTTGAAAATGACCTGGTCGAATCCTCGCGAAACCATCCTTGAAGCAGCGCTCTCACGCGGTGACCGCAATCTTTCCAAAGTGATCGAAACTGCCTGGCGCAAGGGTGCAAAATTTGACGCCTGGCAGGACCAGTTCAACTTCAATGTCTGGATGGATGCCTTCGTTGCTCACAATATTTCCCCTGACTTCTATTCCACCCGAGCGCGTGAACTGGATGAAACCTTCCCGTGGGACCACATTCATACCGGTGTCACCCGCAAGTTTCTGCAGCGCGAGTACCAACGGTCGTTGGACGGCACGCTGACTGATGATTGTCGGGACGTATGCCACGCCTGCGGTATCCTGACCGAGTTCTCAGACCTGCGCCGCACCAACCCAAGTGAGCAGTGGCTCTGTCCTGAGGTGACCTGATGCAGCGCATCCGGCTAGTCTACTCAAAGGGCGATGAGCTCAAGTTCACCGGCAACCTCGATATGATGAAGGTCTGGGAACGCACTTTCAGGCGGGCTGGATTAAAGATCGCGTATTCCCAGGGGTTTCACCCGCAGCCAAAGATCCACCAGGCGCTGCCCCTGCCGTTGGGGTTCACTAGCCAGAATGATTTGCTCGATTTCTGGTTGGATTCAGACGAAAACTTGGGTGAGATAAGCAAGAAACTTGAACGAGCGCTCCAACCGGGCATCACGGTGCAGGAGTATCAGGTGGTCCCCGCAGCACTCAAGCCCTTGCAAACCCTGGTCACTTCAGCCGAATACCTCGTCCGGATGGAGACTGAGTCAATACATGCCGATCTCACTGAAAGAATTGAGAAACTGCTGCGCCAAAACGAGTGCCTGCGCGAAAGACGCGGAAAACAATACGATTTGCGTCCCTTGATCGAATCGTTACAAATCGATAAAGACGACACGAGCAGTTTATTAATGACATTGGCAGCCCGCCCAGGCGCAACCGGCCGGCCGGAAGAAGTTCTGGATGCATTGGGGATTGCTATGCAGGATATCGAAATCATGCGTAGCGGGATGATCCTGTCAGAATGAACCAGTCTGATACTGTGCCACACTTTCAGTCTTTCGAGTGCGTGAACCCCGAATGCAGGCTGCGCTTCGCCAACGACCTTTCTACTTCTGTCATCAACCGCTGTCCAGGTTGCGGCAGCGAAATGGTGAAATCTGGCGAGCCATATACGAATTTTCAACGTCCGCCTTCCGCAGAGCGTGCACAAGGATTCGCGTTAGCATTGGTGCTCGACAACCTGCGCAGCGCGCATAATGTTGGTTCGATCTTCCGTACGGCCAACGGAGCCGGGGTCAGGCACATCTACTGTTGCGGCACCACCCCCACGCCCGACCATCGCGGTGTAAAGAAAGCCAGCCTCGGAGCCGAGGAAAACACACCCTGGAGCTACCATCCCAACGGCCCGTCAGTGGTGGATGATTTACATACCACCGGTAATCATGTTCTGGCGCTCGAATCCACTACTAATTCCAAATCACTGTTTGCGCCTGGTTCAATCCCTATGGAGTACAAACTGATCGCTCTGGTGCTTGGCAATGAGATCTCAGGTATCGATCCGCTGGTGCTACAGAAAGCGGACGCCTCGATCTATATACCGATGGCAGGTGTAAAAACCTCCATCAATGTGGCAGTAGCTGCCGGTATCGTATTGTATTGGCTGGTCGATCGGCTGAATCAATTACATGAGAACGATTAAAATAAGTTACAATCGCTGAATCAACCATGAGGAATTTGTGAATGCCAATCTATGAATACAAATGTCAGGAGTGTGGTACCCGCTTTGAAGCGTTGCGTGCCATGAAAGACGCCGACGCGTCCATCAGCTGTCAGCATTGTACTTCCGTTGACACAACCCGCGTTTTATCCACCTGTTACACCAAATCCGCTGGCGTGGTGCCTTCTCAATCGTCTTCCGCAGGATGTGGTAGCTGCGCAGGGGGGTCCTGCAGTTCCTGTGGTCATTAATCGTTTGGAAGGAGCCTTAATGAATTATTACCAGGGCAAAAGCGTTTTAATTACCGGTGGTTCGAGCGGTATCGGGCTCGCGCTGGCCGTCCGGTTGGCTGGCGAGGGTTGCAAGGTAGCGATCCTTTCACGCCAGGAAAGCCTGCTGCAAAACGCAGTGGTACAGATCACAAAATCCCTGCCTGCTGGTTCCCCCGCTGTGATCCCGCTCCAGGCAGACGTAACAAAACGCCAGGAACTCAAATCAATTCTCGATGCATATACAACTGAACATGGAGTGCCCGACCTGGTAATCAACAGCGCCGGCGTCAGCCATCCAGGCACATTCACCTCACTCAAACCGGAAATCTTTCATTGGATGATGGACGTCAATTATTTCGGTACGGTTAACGTCCTCAAGCTGCTGGTGCCGGGCATGAAATCCAGGCGTTCTGGTCACATCGTTAATATCTCCTCCATGGCAGGGTTTCTAGGAGTCTATGGGTACACTGCCTACAGCGCTTCTAAATTCGCAGTGTCCGGCTTCACAGACGCGCTGCGCTCGGAATTAAAACCGTACTGCATCAAAGTTTCGATCGTCTTCCCACCTGACACCCAGACCCCGCAGCTGGAATACGAGGAGAAGTTCAAACCCTTCATAACGAAGCAGGTCGCCGGTTCAGCTAAATTAATGAGCGCGGAGGCTGTGGCGGCCGAGATCGTGCGGAGCGTGGCACGCGGCAAGTACATCATCCTTCCCGGTTTCGAAGCCAAAGCTTTCTACGCGTTGCAAAACCTGATAGGTAGAAGAATCTATCCTGTCATCGACATGTTGGTCAAAGACGCCATCCGTAAACTGAAGCTTGGTTGACGCTGCAAATCAGTCAGTCGCATATGCTATACTCGCAATAAGATCAAATTAATACATGAGAGGACATTCATGAAAAAGGACTTTCTCGCGATTTCTGATTATTCCGCTGTAGAAATTCAAGACATTCTCGACCTTGCGGTAGAGCTAAAGAAAGAACATTTCGCTGGTGGCAATCAGCCGCTGTTTAAGGGCAAGGTTCTGGCGATGATCTTTCAGAAGCCTAGCCTGCGCACACGTGTGAGTTTTGACATGGCGATGCGCCACATGGATGGTGACGCGCTTTACCTGTCACCCGCTGAGATTGGACTCGGGCAACGCGAATCGATCGCGGATGTTGCACGGGTGATCTCAGGCTATGTGGACGCGATCATGGCCCGCGTTTTCGATCACGCGCATGTGCTAGAGCTGGCAAAATGGTCCTCCATCCCGGTGATCAACGGCCTGAGCGACTACAACCATCCCTGCCAGGGTATGGCCGACGCGCTGACCATCCAGGAAAAGTTCGGCTCGCTAAAGGGGTTGAATGTCACTTATGTCGGCGACGGCAACAACGTGGCGGTCTCGCTGCTGCATGTCTGCGCCAAGCTTGGCGCAAACTTCACCCTCGCCAGCCCGGAAGGCTACGATATGCTGCCCGATGCAGCCGAGATCGGCCGGAAATTTGCCAGTGAATCCGGCAGCTCGGTAAACTTCCTGCGCGACCCACACGAGGCGGTCAAACATGCACATGTTATCTACACTGATACCTGGACCAGTATGGGACAGGAAGTCGAGACTGAAAAACGCAAAGTGGTCTTCCCACCATACCAGGTGAACCAGCAGTTGGTCAACGAAGCCGACAAGGACGTGATCGTGATGCACTGCCTGCCTGCCCACCGCGGACAAGAACTGACCGATGAGGTGGCTGATGGCGATCACTCCATGCTCTTCCCGCAGGCACACAATCGCTTACACGCCCAAAAAGCGATCTTACACGAACTGCTATTGAAATAGAAAAATGTGTTGCAATTTAGAACCGTGTGAACCTTCGCACGGTTCTTCCGTTAATTCGACCCAATCGAATATATAATGAAACTGATGTTGCAGCATGACGTGCAAACACCAGGAAGGTAAATATGCCCCGGAATGCAAAAATCGTATGCACACTTGGACCAAGCTCCTCGACCAAATCCACGATCCGTAAATTAATCAAAGCTGGAATGGACGTCGCAAGGTTGAATTTTTCACATGGTGATCACGCTTCCCATCTAAAAATGATCCAGCTGATCCGTGAGTGCGCGCAAGAAACTGGCAAGCCCATTGCAATCTTACAGGATTTGCAGGGACCGAAATTGCGCGTTGGAAAGCTGCCTGATGAAGGCGTTCAACTGAACGCAGGTGCAGGCGTAAGGTTGTTTATGGCTGGGGAGCAGGAAGAAAGCATCGACTCCAGCAATGTCGCGCTGCCATTGGACGTACCGAACCTTACTCAGGCGGTCAAGCCGGGAAACCGCATCCTGCTCGATGACGGCAAACTTGAATTGCATGTGACCGACGTAGGAAATAAATTCGTCGATACCAGAGTGATCCTGGGCGGGATTTTGAAATCGCATAAAGGGGTTAACTTGCCCGGGGCAGACCTGGGCATTGCACGCTTCACCGATAAGGACCGAGCTGACCTGGAGTTCGGTCTGTCGCAGGATATTGATTACATCGCTATCTCGTTTGTCGACACGCCAGAGGATATCCTCCATGTAAAACAGATCATCGCCGAAATTAATCCGCAGCGTGCTAAAATCCCCATCATCGCTAAGCTTGAGCGTCCGGCAGCGATCGAGAACCTGCACGAGATCATCCACATCGCAGAAGGGGTGATGGTGGCGCGCGGCGACCTGGGAGTGGAGACATCACCTTCGCTGGTGCCCATCGTGCAGAAAGAGATCATCAAAATGGCGAACCAGCACGCCAAACTTGTGATCACCGCCACGCAAATGCTTGAATCCATGATCGACAATCCGCGCCCGACCAGGGCTGAAGCTTCAGACGTGGCAAACGCGGTCTTTGACGGCACCGATGCGGTGATGTTATCAGCTGAAAGCGCCTCAGGCAAATACCCTGTGGAGAGCGTTCTGATGATGGCGTCCATCATTTGCGAGGCTGAACAGCACAAAGATGAATGGGGGCACGAGGGAGATTTTCCAGCGGCGGCACTACAGGATGATGCCTTGGCGATCTCGAATGCGGCGAGAACGCTGGCGCATGATCGCGATGTGGCCAACGTGGCGGTATTCACCCAGAGTGGAAAGACCGCTCTGTTGATGTCCAAGACACGCCCCAGGGTTCCGATCATCGCATTCACGCCTGAACTCGCGACCCTTTCAGCCATGAGCTTGTACTGGGGGGTGCAGCCGGTTTTCGTGCCCTTCGCCAGCAGCCTTGAGGAAATGGTACGCGGTGTAGACAACTACCTGATCCAGAGAAAACAATTGAAGGTCGGCGAACAGGTTGTGCTCATTTCTGGCTTCCCGGTTGGTGCGATGCGCCTGCCCAACCTCGCTTTGCTGCATTCGGTTGGTGAAGAAGTTTAACGCTGAGAGAACCAACGATGCAGCTACGTCTACTTGAAAAATCCAATCCCAAGGCAATCCGACTGTTCAAACGGCTTCCTTTCCGTCTTTACGCAGGCAACAGGTTTTGGGTTCCTCCCGTTCCCGGTGAGATTGAGCAGGTCATGAACCCGGAAAAGCACCCCTTTTACGCTCACTCAGAAGCGGATTTCTTTGTCGTTGAGCATGAGCGCGAGGTATTGGGCAGGATCGCGGTGATCCACAATCGGCATTATTGCGAGTATTACAAATCAAAAACTGCCTTCTTTTACTATTTTGAATCAGTAAATGACACTGAGGTGTCCCGCATGCTTCTTAACGGAGCAGAGGCATGGTGCCTGGAACGGGGCTTGGAGACCATCATCGGCCCCAAGGGGTTCCTGCGTACGCAAGGACCCGGAATGCTGGTGGAGGGATTCGACCAATTGCCGGCACTCGGGATCCCATACAACCTGCCCTATTACCCAGCGTTGATCGAAGACGCGGGTTTTGAGAAAAGCCACGATCATTTTTCAGGCTACTTGGAGCAGCACCCCAATGGCACAATTCATATGATCGCCGAAAAGGTGCGCTCGCGCGGCAATTTTGAGGTGAGGAGCTTTCACAACGTGAAGGAGATTCTTGAATGGATTCCTGTGGTCGACGAAATTCAACAAAAAGCGTTCTCTGATAACCCGAATTATTATCCACATTCCAAAGAAGAGTTCAACCTGCTGGCGAAGAATATCCTGGCGCTCGCCGACCCGCAGTTCCTTAAGCTCATTCTGCACGATAATCTGGTGGCAGGCTTTATTGTCGCCTACCCCAATATCAATCACTCACTCCAGCGTTGTAAGGGCAGGTTCTTCCCATTTGGCTGGCTCGCCCTGCGTAACGAGAAGAATCACCCGGTTATCCTCGATATCAACGGGGTGGGTTTGTTACCTGAATACCAGGGGTTGGGCGGCAATGCCCTGCTCTATTCAGAACTGGACAAGGTCATCCATTCCACCCACATTAAAAAAGCGGAGGTCGTTCAGGTGGATGAACGTAATCTCCGCAGTTATGCTGATATGCAGAAGATGGGTGTTACCTTCTCAAAAACACACCGCACATACAGAAAAAAGCTTTAACAACCAAACACTCATTAGAACATCGAACTGTTGATCGCGTCTAATACCTCGCGTGAAGGCCGCAGTTTCTCATCCGGTGTCCGGTTGAGTGGTGTATCGGGGATGTTGTACTTGTCGAACAACACAGGTGCATCCGGTTCAACATAAAGTAAACCGGTTAACAACCAATTGTTTTCCGCGGCTTCCTCCAGTTTTTTCAACGCCTGCATCTTATCAGTCGGGTCGTATTCGCTTTCCAGTTTCTTAAGCACCACGGTGCTTCCGTCAAACATAGTGACTTCTTTAGTCGCGCCCCGCTCGAAGTCCTCAACCGTGATCTCTTCACGTGCCAGCACAAGCGAGATTTCATGCAACGGCTCTTCGTGGGTCTTGCCGAAGGAGTACGAATGGAAAGAGTTTTCGTGGTTATGGAAGGTCACACAGGGGCTGATGATATCAAGCACAGCGATGCCCTGGTGCGCAATGGCAGCTTTGATGAGTTCCTTCACTTGCTTGGGATCGCCTGCGAAGGAACGGGCCACAAAAGTGGCATTGGAGATCAGGGCCTCCATTGCCAGGTCTACCGGTAGGAACGGGTTCATCCCCTGGTGCTTGAGCTCCAAGCCTTTTTCTGCGGTGGCGGAGAATTGCCCCTTGGTCAGCCCGTAAACACCGTTGTTTTCAATAATATATACCATTGGCAAATTTCGGCGCACGAGATGTTTAAATTGCCCGAAGCCAATACTGGCGGTGTCCCCATCGCCGCTCACCGCGATCGCTTCCAATGTGCGGTCGGCAAAAAGCGCGCCGAGTGCGAGCGAAGGCATGCGTCCGTGAAGTCCATTGAATGCAAATGACCGCCCCAAAAAGTACGTGGGACTCTTGCTGGAGCATCCGATACCGCTAAATTTTACGACTTTCTCTGGCACGAGATTCATTTCATAGCAAGCCGCTACGATCTGCGCCGCAATGCTATTATGCCCGCAGCCTTGACACAAAGTCGAGGGTGCGCCGCGATAATCTGCGCGCGAGAGCCCGACCTGGTTGATACCTTGATTTGCTGAGGTGACCATAACTATTTCTCCTCGCGTGACTGGATTTGTTCCTTGATCCATTTAGCCGGCAGCGGCAGACCATCCATGTGCGCCACCTTGCGCAGTTTATAAGCTACATCAGGGAAATCCATGGTGAGCAACTGTGAAAGTTGACCATCGCGGTTAAGTTCCACTACGTAAGTTACGCGATGGTCTGTTATAAATTGTTTGATGGTTTTACTGAACGGGATGCCGCGAATGCGTAGGTAATCTACGTTCAGGCCTTCTTCAGCCAGCAGGTCGCAGGCCTCGACGACCGCGGAATCCACCGAACCGGAGGCGATGATGCCCACATCCCCGCCGCCTCTTAACTGAATTACCGGCTCAGGCAGCGACTCGCGCGCAAACTCGATCTTCTTCTTGATACGATTGAAAATAGCGACCCAGGTTTCACCATCCTCGGTGTAACCAGCATACTCATCGTGGCTCGTGCCGCGCACGAAATGACCGCTGCGTGGATGCTGATTACCCGGCAGCGTGCGGTACGGAATCCCATCGCCGTCGATATCCAAATACCTGCCCCACACGCCGCCGGTTTTTTCGAGCAGTTGATCCAGGTCTTTTTCCCATAATACTTTTCCGCGGTCCATCGGCTGGTCCGGGTAATCAAATTTTCCGGTCATCCATTGGTTCATGCCGAAATCAAGATCTGAGAGCACGATCACCGGGGTTTGGAACCGCTCCGCGATATCGAAGGAACGCCAGCCGAATTCAAAGCACTCCTGAATGGTGCCGGGGATAAGGATCAGCATCTGGGAGTCGCCATGGCTCATGAAATTCACCATCGTCATGTCGCCCTGCGAGGTGCGCGTGGGCATGCCGGTGCTGGGACCCACACGTTGCACATCCCAGATGACTACAGGAACTTCAGCATAGTAAGCCAATCCCACGTATTCTGTCATGAGCGACAACCCGGGACCTGATGTGGAAGTCATGGCGCGCAGCCCACCCCAACCAGCGCCGATCGCCATTCCGATGGCTGCCAGCTCGTCTTCAGCCTGGACGATGGCAAAGGTATCCTTACCCGTTTCAGGATCCTGGCGCAGGTTAGGCAACGAAGCATGCAGAGTTTCTGCCAGGCTGGTTGCTGGTGTGATAGGGTACCAAGAGATGAACTGCACTCCGCCGAAAATGGAACCCAGCGCGCCCGCTGTGTTACCGTCCGTCATAATAAAGCCCTCAGTTCCATTCATTGGTGCGGTGATGTAACGGTCCTTCTTTTCCAAGTGGGTTTCTGCCCAGTCGAAAGCCAGTTTTACGGCATCAAAATTGCTGTCCACCGCTCGCTGGCTGCCCTTGAAGTGATATTCAAGCGCTGAGCGGATGAGATTGACGTCAATCTTTAAAAGAGAGCAAAGCACACCAACATAGATCATGTTGGCAATGTAATCTCGGTAAGTTGGTGATACATTGGCTTCTTTCAGCAGTTTACGCACGGGCATTTTATACACAATGATGTCATCGCGCAGCTCCGGGAAGGTCAGATCATCGGGCACCAGCATCACCCCGTTGGGGACAAGCGCGGCGATATCCCTTTCAAGTGAAGCAGGGTTCATCGCCACCACGATATCATCATCCTTAACCCGCCCCAGGTAGCCTTTTTTGCTCAGGCGCAGAGTGAACCACGTGGGTTGTCCCTGGATGTTGGATGGGAAGATATTCTTTCCGGAAACCGGGATGCCCATACGAAACAAAGCGCGCATCAAGGTGATGTTGGCAGTCGCGCTGCCTGACCCATTAATCGTGCTAAACGTGATGCAAAAATCATTTTCGATCATTGCTTTTGGATCCATTAATTTCGACTCCGTAAATAATAAAATGTCATTCAAAAGTCAGTCTTTGTATGGGTTTCTCTCGCTGGTTAAACAAATCCATGTGTTCGATGAGCAAAGAAAGACCGGCTGAATAATTGCAGTTCCTGATCTGTTCAACGATTCGGGCATGATACTGCCATACCCGCTCTATGTAGGTGAAATCAGGGTACACCTCCAACCCGCTCAAGTGGTAAACATCCCAAAATGCCTCGAGGATGCCGTTCAGATATTGATTTTTTAGGTCTTTGTAGATGAGTGTGTGAAATTCGCGATGCGCCTTTACTGGCACCTTGCCCGGGGTTTCCTTGATCGTCGTCAAAGTCGAGGTCACCAGGTCATCCAAGTAATTGATCACCTGGTAATCCAGCGACTGGGCAGCCTCTATGAAATACACCGTTTCCAGGTGCTTGCGTAGGTCTGCAAATTGCGAGTATGAAATACATCCCCCGTGCATGGCATAAGTCAGACCAGGTTTCAAGGCTGCGGAAAAATCGTAAGGCAGTTTGCGGATTCCGGCTTTCGGTTTCACTTCCACCACCCCCATCGACCGCGCTTCTTCCAATTGCTCGCGCAGCGTGGCGACGCTAATGCCAAGTTGTTTACTTAATATATTGAGTGGGGGAATACGCTGGTCTGTATCAACAGGCAGGGCTGCCAGGTAAGTCAGGAATTCTGAAAGTGTGCTTTTCATGTCAGCCAATCATCGCTATTTAATCAGATTATTTCGACTTTTCACATTATATCAAAATAAAATACAGATTACAATGACGTTTAATGTCATGAATTTTTATGTTATTAATATGATTAATCAGTTTATTAAGCGAGGATGATGCGGTGGAATTTTTCGTAGTACGTTGACTGATTAGAATCGGGGTCTTTTTCAAAACGGGAAGCGAATGTTTCTCTCAATTTTTCCTGGCTGAGTCGGATCTGGGACTGGTGGGCTAATAACGCGTTGATCTTTGTGTCGAGCAAATCCGTCATGTTCAAGGCAAAATTCGGGTCCAGTGTCAGGCTCAACCATATCTCTTCGACCTGGTGGGCTGGTAGCTGGCCATCTTGACCTGACAGGTTGTAACCCGGGTTGCCGGTAGCCGGGAAGATCGCATCTAACACAACCTGGCCAGTAGCGCGATGGTCGGGATGATTAATGCGGTTCTCCGCTGGAAATAGATTCCTAGGGTCGCAGGTCACCACGATATCCGGGCGTGAAAGCCTGATCTCCTTGATCACCTCATTGCGCAACTCTAAATCAGCTACCAGCTCCCCATCCATGTGCTCCAGGAACCGGATATTTGACACTCCCAACACACCAGCTGCGTTCAATTGCTCCCCCATGCGAATACCCGCCGTCACCATTGGGTCAACTTCAGGGTCCTGGGTGCCGCGCTGCCCTTTTGTGAGTAGGCAGTAACTCACTTCATGTCCGAGTGCGACCCAGTGGGCGATGCTGGCACCGCAAAAAAACTCCGGATCGTCCGGGTGAGCGAGTATTACCAGGATCTTTTTCCGGGATTTCCAGCCTTCGGGATTCTGCTCAAGCGTGTTTAACGGTTCTGACATTGTCCGCAACCACCACCACCATGCTTTGCCACAAACGTGGTGGCAGCTTTGTTCAGCGTTTCGGCGTCCTCCACTACGTGTATCTCCTGGATGGGAAACTGGCGTTTGCCTCGTTCCGGCAACTCTACAGTCACCACGCCGCTCAAAGGCTGCACATCCACCACTTTCCCTTCACCATCGGGTGTCATGACCTTCTTATTTCTTTTCGGAAGCGCTTTGCGCGCCTCAAGGTAATGCTCGTATTCATAAATCAAGCAGCAACGCAGCCTGCCGCACATGCCGGTGATCTCCGCCGGGGTGAGCGAAATCCCTTGTTCCTTAGCCATTTTAATCGAGATGGAACTGAATTCGGTGATGAAGCGAGTACAGCAGCGAGTTTCGAGTCCGCAGGCTCCCATGCCACCCAAGATCTTCGCTACGTCACGCGGACCGATTTGCCTCAATTCCACTTGCGCAGGCGCGTAAACCTTTTGCATGTCTGACCGTAACGACTTCAATTCCACCTTTTCCTCAATATCGCTGCTGAATATGATCACCAGGCGGGTGCCGTCAAAACTGTACTCACAGGTGATGATCTTTACGTGGTTCAAGCGCAGTTCCTTCGCCCGTTCGTTAACCCGCTCGATCACTTCGGGTTCCTTGTTCTGCCATGCCTGCCGCTGGATCAAGTCCTTGGGGGTCGCCAGGCGGTCTATATGTTTCCAGGCGGATTCAGGAGCTTCCGCCGTTTGCGGTACAAACACCACCACCTCCCCTAATTGCCAGCCACGGCTGGTTTCAACGACGACCACATCCCCTTTGCGAATGCTTTCGAGCCTGGTGGCGTCAAAATTGTAGATCTTGCCCACCCTTGAAAATCGCACCCCAACGATCTTTTGTTCCGTGGAGTTTTCTGTCATCATAATTCCTTTACTTCCGACAATTCACGCAGCACCGCGTTTATTAAACTTTCTAACCTATTTATGGGAATATGCCCGCTCATTGGTATTTATCCAGGTATTCTTCGATATCCAACTTTGTCGTTTTGAACAACTCGATCAACTCCTCATCCGTTGATCTGTGTCGGCGGATGGTCAAAATGGCGCAATGCCGGCAGCCGCGCATGGCGCGGAATGAATCCGCGTTGCACGCGTTGCAGCTGCCAAGCTTGACCATCATCAGACTGAAAGCCACCAAGTCGCGGTCTTCTGCTTCTGGCGAGGATAAGTAATCGATTAATTGCGCCCATTTTTCCCCGCGCAGATCCCGTAAAGCCGGGATGATACGGATTGGGAACAAGATCTCGGTATCTGAATTTAACATAACTACGTTGTGGCTTTAGCTTGAGCCTTGGCGGCCCTGGCTGTCTCCTCTGCCGTGTAATTTCTCGGACGAATTGTAGCATAGTATTCAACCGGTTTTCCCAATTTCTCTTTAGAAAAGATATGGGTCTCTCCGCGTTGGTAAGTGGCGATCGTGAAATCGTGATCCATTTTGACCGCGTCGAACGGGCAAAATTCCGCGCAGCTGCCGCAGTTCATACACTTGTCAATATCGATGTAGTATTCCTCGGCTTGCGGAACCGGTTTTCCGGTTTCTGGGTCGGTGGCGCGCGCGATCCAGATACACTGGGTCGGACAAACCTTGGCGCAGATCCCGCACGCAGTGCAGCGGTAATTTCGCTTTCCGTCTTCGCCAAGCGTATAGAGCAGGAACGGAATTACCCTGAATTCTTCAGGGATGGTGACCGATTCCTCAGGGTACTGGATCGTGAACAAACCATCTGCATCAACTTGACCACGGCGCAGATTAGCTTTTTTTCCGCCGGTGATATCAGCCAGATAGGTGGCGAAGAAATGTTTGAAAGTGAGCACCAATCCTTTAATAAGTCCAAGTCCATTCATCTTTTCTCCTCCTACCTACCGGTCGACTTCGCCGAGCACTACATCCACGGCGCCAAGAATGGTGACCGCGTCTGCGATCTTGCCGCCAACACACATCTTTTCCAGGCTTGTTGTACTCATCAGCGATGGAGAGCGAACGTGATAGCGCTTGGGATTGCCTTTGCCGTCAGAAACAACATAATAGCCCAACTCACCACGCGGTCCTTCCACCCTTCCATAAGCTTCACCAGCTGGTACCCTGGCTGCATATTGAACTTTTCCGGTCTGAATCGGCCCCTCGGGGATCTGCGCGATCACCTGCTTGAGTATACGCAGGCTCTCCCGAATCTCAGCCAGCCGCACCAGGTATCGATCGTAAACGTCCCCATGATTTTGATAGCACACGTCAAACTCCAGGCGGTCGTAAATGCTGTAGGGGTCCACCTTTCGAATATCATAAGGTACGCCCGAAGCGCGCAAATTTGGACCGTTAGCAGAGTAATTGATGGCTTCCTCAGCAGTTAGCACGCCCACACCCTGGCAGCGCATTTTGACGATCTCGTTACCTGTGAGGTATAGGTCGAGGTCATCGACCTTGCGTGGCAAACGGTCTTCCACTAAAAACTTGATCTTGTTGAAGTCATCTTCTGTGATATCACGCACAACGCCGCCGAAGCGAAAGTAATTGCACATCATGCGAGAACCAGCGACAGCCTCGAAAATGTCCAGGATCAGTTCCCGCTCTTCGAGCGCGTATAAGGAAGGCGTGAAGAACGCACCCAGATCGTTGAGCAGAAAGCCGATCGCCATCGAATGGCTGGCGATGCGGGTGAGTTCAGCCATCATCACGCGCAGGTACTCTGCCCGTTCGGGTGGCTGGATGTTCAGTAGTTTTTCGACAGTTATGGCGTAGCCAAAATTATTGCTCATTGAAGAGAGATAATCCAGCCGGTCGGTGAAAGGCATATTTTGCAGGAAAGTATTGCGCTCGCCGATCTTTTCGTGATTGCGATGCAGGTATCCAATCACTGGCTTCAGCGCCAGCACTTTCTCACCCTCCAGCATCGCAGCCATGCGGAAGACTCCATGCGTTGAGGGGTGCTGTGGACCAATATTGACTATCAGCTGCTCAACCTTAATATCACCGGTATCCGCCGGAATTTCTGATTTCAATAACTTGTAAACACTTTGGTCTGCTTCCGGTTCATAGATTTTGGGGTCGAATTCGCGCGGATATTGTACATTATCTCTGGCCGGGTTGCGATTTTCAATGCGCTCACCCTTACCTTCAGGCCAGCGGTTCTTGTAGGGTTTGATATCCTCTTCGTAGAAAGGCTCTTTCCAATCTTTGCGCAGCGGATGCCCGGCAAAACCTTCCCAAAGCAACAAGCGCCGCAGGTCTGGATGCCCTTCGAATTTGATGCCGAACATATCCCACACTTCACGTTCCTGTAAATCCGCGCCGCGATACAGGTGATACAAACTCGGGACGACTGCGCCATCGCGCGAGGTGAACACCTTCAGTTCGATGATGTCACCACCTGTTGTTTTATAAAAGTGGTAGATGACTTCCAACTGGTCTTCCGGGTAATCGTCCACTGCAGTGAGGTTGGAGAGGTAATCGTAGCCCTTCTTATCTCGCAGGAAAGTGACCACCTCAATGAGATTAGATGCATTGACGATCGCACCCATAAAACCTTGACGGGTTTCCGGCTCAACTTGCTGCGGAAATTCCTCCATCAACTCGTTATAGATAGGATCGAGTACTGGCTGCTCGCTCATTGTGCATCTCCTTCAATTGGGGTTTCCTCAGCAGGAATTTCCTCTAGCCTGTGCGTTTCCTCGTAAATGATGTTCATTTTGCGAGGATCGTAAATGTCCGGTCCAAGCACAGGGATGGGTATTTCCACTTCTTCACCCTTCGCATACCAGCCGGCTTCTTTCATACTTTCCTTCTTGACTTTGTTCTGCAAGGCGATCAGCCCGTTGAGCAGCCCCTGGGGCGTTGGCGGACAACCGGCGATGTACACATCAACGGGGATGTAGGTATCGATGCCTGGCACGACGTTGTACCCCTCTTTGAAAGGGCCGCCGCCGCTGGCGCAGGAACCCATAGCAATCACGTACTTGGGTACTGACATCTGGTTGTACAGGCGCACAATCTGGGGCAGCATTTTTTTGGTGACTGTCCCGGCCACGATCATCACGTCTGCCTGGCGCGGGCTGGGGCGCATCACTTCCATGCCGAAGCGTGCAAAGTCATAGCGGCTGGCAGCCGTACAGATCATCTCGATGGCGCAGCAGGCCAGGCCGAACATCATTGGCCACATCGAATTGCTGCGACCCCAGTTATAGATGCGCTCTAGTGTCGTGATGGTCACCTGCTGGCGCAGTTCAACCGGAATTTCGATCTCCGGGCGTTTCAGGTCCTGGTTGGCTTCCATAGTCACCTCACTTTCTGGAATTTATTGATTCTATACTTGTTGATTTCTCCTTGTCAAGCGTATAATTAGTAAAATATTCTTTTTACTAATTATCAACATGGATACCTCAACACGAATCCTCAAATACCTTATGCGCAATCAATCCGCAACGGCGGCCGATTTGAGCCGTGAACTGGACCTCACCAAGGCGGATATTCACCATCACCTGCGTAAATTACTCAACACCGGCGAGATCGAAGTTGATGCGTTGAACATCTCGCCAGGCGCAGGACGCCCGGCGCGTCGATTTAAGCGGGTTCAAACACCACCCCTCAAGTTGACCAGACTGGTAGTGTCAGTCCTCCTGGAAGAGCAAGCATTTAACAGCGATCCATATTCCCGAGCTAGCGTTCTTGCTGAGCGCATTGCGCGCGATATTCTCAGTTGCTGTCCATCCACAGGCAATTTCATTTCTTCCCACACCGTTCGCTTGAACCACCTGGTTGCAGAGCTTAAGAGTTTTGGTATTGACATTCGCTGGGAAGCCCGTAAGAATGGGCCGCGGCTCTTTTTTGATTATGAAGCGCTTTCGCTACTCATCGACGATGCAACCCTGGTCGGTCAAATCATAGACCGGTTAGTGAACCAGATCCAAAAAGAAAGGGGCTGCCTAAAAAGTAGGCAAGAACACAGGAAACAATAAAAAAAGAAACTGGCGGGTTATGCAGCCGCCAGTTTTGCTATATTATGGGCAATAGAGAGGATTCCCCA
>JBCFBD010000047.1:0-20463 GCA_038562455.1 Anaerolineaceae bacterium
AGGTGAGATTGAAATTGAGGATGAAGCTTTGAAGAAGGTCGTCAGGCAGTACACCTACGAAGCTGGTGTGAGAAACCTTGAGCGCGAGATTGGCCGCTTATGCCGTAAACAGGCTAGGCTGAAATCGGAAAAGAAAAAGGTCACACCGATCATAACTGTTAAAATGATTGAAAAATTCCTCGGTCCACCGCAATTCTTTATGACAGAAGCGGAACGCCAGGACGAGGTTGGCGTGGCGACTGCTATCGCTTGGACGGAAAATGGTGGTGAGATCATGCCAGTGGAGGTGCTGATCATGGACGGAAAGGGCAACTTGCAGGTCACCGGTCAGATTGGTGACGTGATGCAGGAATCTGCCCAAGCAGCGCTGTCTTTTGTGAAATCAAGGGCTGTTTCCCTCAAGATCGACCCCAAGATCTTTGAGGAAGTGGATATCCATCTGCACATTCCTGAAGGCGCAATCCCCAAGGATGGACCCAGTGCCGGTATCACAATGGCAACCGCCTTACTTTCCGCTTTTACCGAACGGCGTGTATACAAGGAGATTGGTATGACTGGCGAGATCACGCTACGTGGCAACATACTGCCCATTGGCGGCGTGCGCGAAAAGATCCTGGCAGCGCACCGCAGCGGTCTCAAAACCATCCTGCTGCCTGAAAAGAACGAAAAGGACCTGGTGGAAGTCCCCAAAAAGGTTCGCGGTGACTTAGACATTAAATTCGTCAAACACATGGATGAAGTGATCAAGATCGCGTTGCACAAGGAAGCGGAAAGAACGAACGTCTCGCTCAACTTGGAAGAGAAAAAGAAGCGCTAGGCGGGCAAGTAGCCAACAAAACAGCGGTGTCCTTCACCAGGACACCGCTGTTCTAATAACCGTAGTTATTTTAAGCTTTTTCCTGGGTGGTAGTTTCACCTCGAGTGGATTTCAATGCCATGATGCCATTCTTGACCTGTGAGACAACTCTAGCCAGTTCTTCGTCTAATACTTCCAATGTTTGTAGGACGTATTCATCAGCCTCGCGGCGGGTTTGTTCACTCTCCTGTTGCGCCTGCGCGACGATCTCGTCGGCTTTGATCTTAGCAGCTGCTGAAATGTGATCATCTGCCACAATCTTTTCCGCTTTTTCACGCGCCAGCGCGATCGTCCGGCTGGCTTCTTCCTGCGCCTGGGCGAGAATGCGGTCGCGTTGGGCGAGTAATTGCTGGGATTTCTTGATCTCTTCAGGGATGGTGACGCGCATCTGGTCTATCAGATCAAGCATGCGATCTTCATCGACAACCACGCTGTGAGTGAACCAGATCGGTTTGCTTTCGTTGAATAATTCTTCTAGTCGATCAACCAGATGTAAGATATCCATACCCACGCTCCTGCTTAGCTTGATTATAGCGAAAAATGTTGATTATGTATACGAAATCGACCTTTAATCACGTGTATTCTGGGTAGGATCGACCTGTTGGTCGCTGCCTTCGGGCAGGAATCTTCTATCAAGCGCTTCCTTGACCAGTTTAGGAACCATCGTGGTGACATCTCCGCCCAGCGAGGCGATCTCGCGCACGGTGGTGGAGGATAAGAAAGTGTGTTCCTCGTTGGTGATCAGTGCAAAAACCTCAATATCCGGCTCGAGGCGGTGATTAGCCAAAGCCATGCGAAACTCATACTCGAAATCAGAAAACACCCGCAACCCGCGCACCATCACTTGTGCGCCGATCTTGCGGCAAAAATGAACTGTGATCCCACTGTAACCGGTAACGGTTATATTCGGGCAGTCCGCAAATACCTGCTGGACCATTTCCAGCCGTTCTTCGGGGCTAAAGAGGAATTTCTTCAAAGGTTTATCGTAGACCGCAATTACTAGTTCGTCAAAGAACTTGGCAGCTCGCTTGGCAATGTCGATGTGTCCATTGTGGATCGGATCAAAAGATCCTGGGAATACCGCCTTTGTCATATTTTCCTCCTAGCTGATGTCACCGGCTTCTGTCTTCCATAATTCTGCCAGCCTCTGCGCGATCACCCCATGTTCTTCACGGGAAAGGGAAGGGTCAATCTTTAGAATTTCCTGGGCGAAATGCCGGGCTTTTTCGATCAGGCGAATATCTGTCAGGCTGGCCATACGCAGGTCAGCGTAGCCGGATTGGCGGAAACCGATGAAATCTCCTGGGCCGCGCTGTTCGAGGTCTTTTTCTGCCAGCACAAACCCGTCGGTTGTTTCGGTCATCACCGCCAGGCGTTCATTTTCTAGCGCATCCTCGTTCTCGGGGATGAGCAGGCAATAGGCATTGTCCCCGCCGCGACCGACCCGACCCCTCAATTGATGCAGCTGAGCAAGACCGAAGCGGTTTGCACCTTCGATGAGCATTACCGTTGCATTGGGTATATCGACGCCTACTTCGATCACGGTGGTGGAAACCAGGATATCGTATTCTCGTTCGCGAAACGCTCGCATCACGCGTTCTTTCTCATCCGCAGCCATTCTGCCGTGCAGCAGACCAAGTCTTAATTGCGGAAAGACATCTTTTTGCAGGTAAGCGTGTTCGTCGACGGCGGCTTTTTTGTCCTCGTCATCACCTTTTTCGATCAGTGGGTAAATGATGAAAGCCTGGTGATCGTTCTGGATCTCGCTGTTGATGCGGTTGTACGCTTTTTCACGGGCGAATGGGTGAATGATCTGGGTATCAACCGGTTTGCGGCCAGCCGGCATCTCGTCAATGATCGAGATATCCAGGTCGCCGAAAAGTGTGAGCGCAAGCGACCGTGGGATGGGCGTGGCGCTCATCACCAGCAGGTGTGGATTTTTACCTTTCTGGCGCAATGCGGCGCGCTGGGCGATGCCAAAGCGATGCTGCTCATCGATAACTGCCAACTGTAAATTGGAAAACTTGACCGGGTCTTCGATGAGAGCGTGTGTACCGATAAGAATGCGTATTGAACCATCCTGGCAACCTTTGGCAATCTCTTCGCGTTCCTGCGCGGAAGTGTCACCGGTTAGCAAGCGGATTTGATGGACTCGTAGGGGGAGGTCACTAGTTTCATCGCCTGAAAGCGTTTTCAGTAGTGATTGGTAATGTTGTTCTGCCAGAATGCTGGTGGGTGCCATCAGCGCGGTCTGCCCGCTCTCCAAATTGACCGCCGCCGACGCGATCGCCGCGACGATGGTCTTACCAGATCCCACATCTCCCTGCACCAGGCGGTTCATCGGTGTGCCAGAAGCGAGGTCCTGCCTGATTTCGTTGAGCACGCGCACCTGAGCCCCTGTGAGTTCAAAAGGCAGATGCTTGACGATCGTCTCAACCATGCCATCTGAAATTTCAAAGCGGTCTGCTGGTATTTCTTGCCAGGCTTGTTTTTGCTGCTGTACGCCAAGCTGAAGGAAGAAGATCTCGTCGAACGCCAGCCTGTCCTGGGCAGTCCGCAGCAATTCAAAGCTATCCGGGTAATGCACCTGGTGCAAGGCCACCGGCAGGTCAACCAGATTGGCAGATTTGCGCATTTCTGTGGGTAAAAAGTCGATTACGCGCGTCACGTAAAAACGCAGCGCGGTGTTCACAGCGGTGCGCAGATCCTTTTGTGTAAGTCCAGAGGTTAACGGGTAGACGGGAGTGATTCGGTTGGTATTGAGATGCGTGGCATCCAGCGGTTCGAAAGCTGGGTCATCCATTTGCATGCGACCCAGGTACATGCTCACTTTGCCAGAGATGACCAATTGCGTGCCTCGCCTGAAGTGATTCTCAAAGCTCTGGATGTACTTCAGCGATCGGAAAAAGACGAGGCGCAGGAATCCTGTCCCATCGCTGACCACCACCTCAACCCGCCCTTGGTTACGCTTGCGAATGGGGGTGGTGAATGAGCTCTGGACGGTGGCGATGATGGTCAGTTCGTCATCATATTCGAGGTGGTTGATCGTTTTGAGCGTGGAATAATCCACATAGCGGCGGGGGAAGTAGTAGAGCAGGTCCTCGATTGTATAAACGCCCAATGAATTGAAGTGCCCGGTTTTTGTGGGACCGATGTTATGCAAAACCTTTATTTCGGTCTTCAGGCCTGCCGGGCTGGTTGCGCCGCGTTTGAGTTCTGATTCTGGTTGTTCGTAGACTGGTCGCGAATCGACAGCATTAACCTGACGCGCGGATTTCGAGGGTAGGAATTCGTATTGGTGGTTTGTGGATGTTGGTTCTTTCGCGTGGGCATATTCACGTAGGCTGGCAAGAACGGACTTGATTACCTTCTCGCGTTCAGTTAGCTCCAACCCGGCATAACTGGAGAACATCGCTTCGATCTGTTGGATCAGGTCCGCAGGCACCTGTTCAGCCTTGGCTTCATTCAGCCAGCTGGGGTAAAACTTATCCAGACCACCGATGATGGTTTTGTCCAGGTATCCTCCCTGGATCTCGATATTGAGGATTTTGACCAGTTTTTCAAGAGATTTCAACATGGCTCTATTTTACAGCAAACAGTGCTTATCTGCCTTGGATAATGTGAAATGGGAATGATGGTGTTATTTTTGTGATTCGGTAATCACAATCCCCATTCCTTGCGGACCGATCAGTGAGGAAAGGAATGGGTTGATGGTGTGTTCTGAATATTGCGTCTCCGGGTAAAACTCATCCACGTGTTGGCGGATCATCTTCGATTCATTATGACCGGCTGGAGAGGGTTGAATGAACGAAATATTATCAATATGGTCGAACTCGTCGATGAACTCAATGAAATAATCGATTACGTTGCGGATGTTTCTTACTTTTTCCACCGGGTGCAGCACCCCATCTTCAAGCGTGAAGATCGGGAAAAATGCCAGGAATTCACCGCTAACCGCCTGGCCTAAATCGAGAAAGCCGGATTTGTGTAGATAAGAGAAATTCGGCGCGCAGAGCAGTGTGTAGACATGCGGTATGGTTTCTCTGAGTCGCTCTTCGATCATCGCGGCATTGATGTTCTTCTCGCTCATCTCAGCCGCAATCTGCACGATCTGCCCCTCTCCAATGGCGATTGACTGCGTATCCAGCAGGTGGATCTCAGCCTTACCGTGTAGTTTCTTCACCACGTTTTCCACGATCCCGTAACCAGGGTACAGTTCGTTAGAAACCAGTAGAATGAAAATGTCGTCATATGCTTGGTAAAGCGACAACAGTTGTTCATTGACCGATTCGGAGGTGGGGGCGATTAAACGAACGGGATTTGCCCGATTGATATGCCTGGGAAAATCGGTGACCTTGGTGTGTTTGAGATCAACGACTACACTTTCCTGTAACTCAATATTTGAATTGAAGAATTGGATCTTCTTACAGCCAGGAAAAATCGGTCGCGTAAACTGTGCGGCGTTATCCGTCAGGATGCAGGTTTTTCCCATGCCTTACTCAAGCGACATGATGATATGGTAATGCGGTTGCCCACCGTTATGCAACTCGATTTCGTGCTCTGGGTAGCTTTCTTCGATCGACGCTCCAACGGCTTTGACTTTTTCTTCCGTCATGTCGCAGCCATAGAAGAGGGTAATTCGCTCGCGTGAATCCAAGTCCGCTTTCTCGAGGATTGCCAGGCATGCCTCTTCTACAGTCTCAGCAGCAGCAAGCAGTTTTCCATTGAGTAAGCCGATGATTTTGCCTTCCTTGACCTCAACGCCGTTCAACACCACGTCGCGAGTGGCAGCGGTGATCTCGACACAATCAGCCTCTTCAAGCGAGTCGTTCATGTCATCCACCACCTGCTGGAACTCGCCTTCGGGGTTCCAACGTAAGATGGCTGAAATTCCCTGGGCGATATTACGCGTAGGGATGACCTCAACCTGCTTGACGCTGAGCGACTTGGCTGAATTTGCCGCCAGGATGATGTTCTTGTTGTTGGGCAGGATGATCACTTTATCGGTCGGCAGGTCCTCAAAGGATTTCAGGATTTCCTGAATCGAAGGGTTCATCGTCTGACCGCCTGCTACGATGGCTGTCGCGCCTTGGCTGGCAAAGATCTGAGAGAGACCGATACCGGGGGAGACCGCCACCACGGCGATCGTGCCGGGTTCAAAATCGTTGAAAGTAATTTCGTTCTTCTTAGCCTCGATGCGTTTAATCTGCTCCACCAGGTCTTCTTTGTAGACCTTATGGATCTCGCCGAGCTGGCGTATCAGAACTTCGGGTTCGTCCTGTTTATCAGTTTCAGTGTGAATGTGCATGCGGTAGAGACCGTCACCTTCGCCGACCTGGATAGAGGTACCGATCTTGCCCAAGTCCTCATAAAAGGCTTCGAGATCGAGCGTGTTATATGGCGCAAAATCGATCACCACCTCCACATCCTGACCGTCTTCAACACCTTCCATTGCTTCGGCGAACTTGATTGACGAAAGATCTTTGATAGTTACAGCGGATTCATCCAGTGATTGCCCGTTAACAAACCGAAGGATTCCCTCTAGCAAGATAAACAAACCCTTACCGCCAGAATCTACCACTCCCGCAGTTTTCAGGATGGGCAACAATTCTGGCGTGTATTTCACAGATTCATCTGCTGCCTTGACCGCGTCGTCCAGCAGTTCGACCAGGTCAGTGGTGCGCTTGACAGAATTCTCAATGGCAATGGAAACATCTTTGATCACGGTGAGAATAGTGCCTTCCACTGGTCGCACAACGCCCTTGTAGGCGGTATTGCGGCTTTCAGATAATGCGTGGGAAAACAGGGTGGCATCCATTTCGGGCAGGTTGTCGAGTACACGGGCAAACCCGCGCAGGATTTGGGAGAGAATAACGCCGGAATTACCACGCGCTCCCATCAACGCCCCTTGGGCAACATTCTTGGCTACTTTGCCGATATTGGCATCATTCAAGTCAGCGATTTCGTTGTAAGCCGCCTGCATGGTAAGCAGCATATTCGTACCAGTGTCACCATCCGGTACGGGGAACACGTTGAGTGAATTCACTAGTTGTTGGTTTGCCCTTAGCCATCGCAAAGCAGCTTCGATATACTGCTTGAATTGTTCACCGTTGACCGATTGGGCATTGGTTGGGGTTTTTGTACTGGTAATCTTTTTTTCGTCCACGTTGGTCCTATTAATTAGCATTAGATTATTTCCAGGTATCAATCAGTATTGCTAATGCGCAATCCGCGCACATGAATATTCACATTTTTCACACTCAACCCGGTCGTTGATTCGACCTGGTACTTGATCAATTCGGATACGTTATCTGCGACTGATTTGATCCTGGTGCCGTATTCAATGATCACATAAAGGTCGATTGTAACAGATGAATCGTCCATGTTGATATCCACCCCCAGCACGGGATCCTTGACCAGCGCCTGGCTAATACCTTCCGCCAGATTCTTGGCTGCCAGTCCCACGATGCCGTAAGACTCCAGTGCAGATTGACTGGCGATGGACGCAAGCGCGCGATGGGAGATGAAAATGCTGCCTAACGGATTTTCAAGTTGATTCATAATACTATCCTTGTTGTATAACCTGTTTTCTTGTAAAAAGATACGGTATGTGATAAAATCTACGGCTGTGTTCAGTAGTGAACCTTATTTTACTAAATAATGCAATAGTGTAGTGAAAGGAATTTGTCATGGCGAAGTGTGATTCTTGCGGTAAAACAACGACCTTTGGTCACAATAGAAGTTTTTCGTTGCGCGCTACCAATCGCGTTTTCAAACCGAACCTGCAGAAGGTATCTGTAATCGAAAACGGTCGCAAAGTGCAAAAGACGCTCTGTGCGAAATGCATCAGGACGATGGTCAAAACTGCGTAAGATTATCAAAGACCCAAAAATTTTACGGCGTCAGCCGTAATTTTTTTTAACCGAGTGCTTCTCTCAGTGCTGCCACTCCAGCCGCGATGCCACCGGGGTGGTGAAAGATGGAGGATGCACTGACGAAAGCATCAGCACCTGCCTTGCGCAGCTGCAAAATGTTGGCTGCATTTACACCCCCATCCACTTCCAAACGGATCGAGCGCTCAGCTACCCTGGTCACCTTGGTTACCATTTCCGGGATGAAAGCCTGTCCGGAGTATCCAGGATTCACGGTCATCACCAGCACAAGATCGACAAATGGCAGCAAAGGCTTGATAAGCTCAGCCGATGTGCCCGGGTTGAGGGCGACGCCAGGTTGGACGCCCAGGTCGCGGATCAATTGCAGTGTGCGGTGAATATTCGGATTATTTTCTGGATGGATGGTGATAATGCTTGCGCCAGCATCCGCAAAAGCGTGTACCAGTGTTTCGGGCATTTCAATCATGAGATGACAATCTATTGGAAGCCCCGTGCTACTCCGACTGGCTTGCGCGAGAACCGGACCCATAGTGAGGTTCGGAACAAAGTGACCATCCATCGCGTCCACGTGGATCCAATCGACACCTGCCTGCTCGCATTGTTGAATATCGCGCGCAAGGTTTGCAAAGTCAGCAGAGAGTATGGAGGCTGCAATTATGTTTTTCATATTATCACCGGATAGCTGTGCTCAGTTTAAACCAGATGAACAACCAGAAGGGAATTAATCCCCCAACAAGCAACAGGGTTAGCAATTCCAACCAGATCAATCTCCAATCCACAGGCTGCCTGGGCGGTGAGGAATAATCCTCCTGCGTGATGACAGGTAGAGTTGATGGAGTCTGTTCAAAGACCATGTTTTCAGCCTGCTGTTGCGGGTAAGGCGGAGGCGTCGTCGCCCTGATAAGAGATCTTTTCTCCAACAGGTTGGCGAGAATATGTCCGAGTTGATCTGCGGTGCGATATCGCGCGGAAGGCTCTTTTGAAAGTACCTTCATCAGGATCACAACTAATTCTTCAGGCAGGTCCGGCGCGTATTTCAACGGGTCGGGCATATCTTCGTGGTGCATTTTGACCAGCTCTTCGCTGGATTTCGATTCAAAAGGCAAGTGGCCGGTAAAGATTTCGTGCATCACCACCCCGAGCCCGTAAACATCGGAAGAAGGAGTTGGGAGTGCCCCCGCTGCCTGTTCTGGCGCAAGGTATTGAGGTGAACCCCACACGACATCAATTTGCGATTCTGACTCGAGCGTGGAAAGTGCTCGGGCGATACCGAAGTCTGTGATTTTCAATCGCTGGTCGGGTGTGATCAAAATGTTTTGCGATTTCACGTCGCAATGTACAATTCCAGCACGATGCGCGTAGCCTAATCCAGCGCAGGCTTGCACCATTAGATTGATGCCTTCATCGACGGTGAAGCGGCCTTTTTCTTCGATTTTGGATTTAAGATCCGTGCCGGCGATATATTCCATCACGATATACACGCCCGCCGGGTCGATGCCAAAATCATGCACAGTGACAATGTTGGGGTGGGAGAGATTCGCCGCTGAGCGTGCTTCCTGCTTGAAGCGCTCGCGAAATCCCGGGTCGCTGCTAAAATCCTGTTTCAGCAGTTTGACTGCGACCGGCCGCTCAAGCATCTGGTCGTATGCCTTATAAACATACGCCATTCCCCCTTTACCCACCTGGTGGATCAGGCGGTACCTGGAACCGAGAATGGTGTCTTGTATTGGTGTGTCTCCCATTGATTGGATTATAACATGCCCCATTTCGTATTCTTTCGATATAATCGGCTATATGAAAACCTTCTTCTCCTGGCTCAAAAAGAAACCACTCAATCTGCTTCTTGCGGCTTTTCCTTTAGCCGTCATCGGGTCATTCCTCGAGTGGAATGCCATCGTCCTTTTTGGTTTATCCGCGTTGAGTGTTGTACCCCTGGCCGGTTTGATCGGTGAGGGCACGGAAGGGTTGGCTTCACATACCGGTCCCAAGTTGGGAGGATTGATAAATGCCACCTTGGGAAACGCTGCCGAACTGATTATCACGCTGTTCGCAATCAAACAGGGCTTACTTGAGTTGGTGAAGGCTTCAATCACCGGTTCGATCATCGGCAATCTGCTCTTCGTATTGGGTTTATCGATGCTTGCCGGTGGTGTAAAGAACGGCATTCAACAATTTGATCGACGGCACACCACGAACAATACACTTTTGTTGAGTATTGCGATCTTGGGGCTGGTCGTACCTTCTCTTTTCAGTCACTCAACTGCCTCTGGGGTGAATGAAAAGGTTGAGATCCTCAGCCTGTGCGTTGCAGGGGTGATGATCGGTCTGTACGTGTTGGGCATACTGTTTTCACTGAGACAAAACAAGGCTCACAGCGTAGCAGCACCAGTTGAACCGGCAGCACTAAATGGACTGTGGAGCGTAAAAAGGTCGGTTTTTGTACTGGCACTCGCCACTGCTGGCATTGTTTGGATGAGCGAAATCCTGGTGGGCAGTGTGGAAGAAGTGGTCGCAGGGTCCGGAATTTCAGAGTTTTTCCTGGGGATTATCCTGGTACCGATCATTGGCAACGTGGCGGAACACCTGGTGGCGATCAACGTGGCGGTCAAGAACAAGATGGAACTAAGTATGGAGATCGCTGTTTCTTCAAGTCTTCAGATCGCACTTTTTGTTGCACCAGTACTGGTTTTTGTCAGCCTTTTGATGGGCAACCCACTCAACCTGGTATTCAATACATTTGAGCTCGCCGCACTGATAGCGACGGTAATTGTCAGTTATTTCGTTTCCGTTGACGGAGAATCCAATTGGCTCGAAGGTGCTGCCCTTCTAGTCGTGTATATCCTTTTCGGGTTGGCCTTTTTCATCTTTCCAGCCTAGGTCGTAAAAAGGTTTAATGAAATGTTCAATAAAAAAGTCATTTTCGGGGCGGTGGTCGTAGCGCTGGCGCTACTATTATATTTATATTTGCTCTTTACCGGTATCGCATACAAACAGCAAGCTGCTTCGACTCAGAAAGCTAACCTTGATGTGTTACCGGCCGATTCTATCCCCACGGTCAACACGGACCTATTGATCATTACACCAACCAGCACCTCGCCACCTCAACCCGAAATCGATGGCGTAGGTGTGCAAAAATTCGTCAAGATCGAAGGGACTGGCGGCGTTGGTCTCAGGATTCGTAAGGAACCTGGCACCAGCACAGATGTGGTTTTTCTTGCCAATGAATCAGAAGTGTTCATCGTGATTGGCGGTCCGGTGGAAAAGGATTCGATCATTTGGTGGCAGCTCACCACGCCCTATGATGAATCACGCAACGGTTGGGCTTCAGCAGATTACCTCACGATGATCGAAGAAAATTGAGTAGACCGATATGCGAATGAAATGCGAGCCAGGATTAAGGCTGTACTATAATCAATGCAAAGGAATTTGCTGACCACCTTGTTTAAAGAACATAATGACATAACAAGCGGCGTTTTGATTATCTGCGGGTACGCTCAAATGATCAGGAAGGCTCAGGCAGCATGCCGAACATACTCACGAAAATGACGCAGAGAACACGGGAAAATCGACCCGATGAACAGTCGGGGAACAATATACCTATACCTGTCAATCGACCTCCCATTTATCCAATGCAGTACATTGTAGGCAGCGGTCAATCGGTAGGGTTGCAGCGCGACCATAACGAAGATGCGCTATTCACGCTCTCGAGTGTCCTGTCGGATGGCAAAACCGAAGAGCCGTTCGGGTTGTACATCATAGCCGATGGCATGGGCGGGCACAGGAACGGTGAAATTGCCTCCAGCGTAGCGATCCGGGTGGTGGTACGTTACGTGATCGACCAGTTATACAAGATCCTGCTGGAACCGCAGCAAAACATGCCGGCGCTGCGCGTGCAAGAGATTCTCACCGGTGCGGTAGCAGAAGCTCAAAAGGCGGTCACACAATTCGCACCAGGCGGCGGAACGACGCTAACCATTGCCCTGATCTTGGCTGACCAGTTAACCCTGGCGCATGTGGGAGACAGCCGCGCGTACCTGGTACAGCCAAACGGAAACCTGCAAAAAGTCACCACTGATCATTCGCTTGTGCAGCGGCTAATTGATATGCACGAGATCAAGCCTGAGCAGGCGGAAAATCATCCTCAAAAGAACATTCTGCTTAAAGCTGTTGGTCAACCCGATCCGTACCAGGCTGATACCCACTTGCTCAAAATCCCCAGGGGGGTTGGGTTGCTGCTTTGCAGCGATGGATTATGGGGCGTTATACCTGAAAGCTCGATATCTCGTATTTTGCGCCGGAAAGAAGAACCCGTCGCAGCCTGCCAGGCACTGGTCGAAGCTGCAAACCGGAATGGCGGCCCTGATAATATCAGTGTGATATACGTCATGGTCACACAAAGCGGAAAGACTGATTGAACAGTTATATAATCTATTTGAGGTGAGCGTATGCCGACATTAGTTTTGCACATGATAAATGAAGATCCGGTGGTCGGGGAAGTGGATGAATTGCCGGTCAAGACAGATACATTAATCTTTTTATCCAATCCGCGCCGCCGAGACGGCAGGGTTCTGCCTTATTTAGAGGAGAAGGTTACTACTGCTGCTTGGCCTATTTCACGCATATCCTTTTTTGAGATCATGCCGGATGTTGTGGAAGAAGAAGAAACACTTACAACACAGGGAAGTACATGGTAGACGAGACGTACCGCAATAAATTGATCCTGGTGGTCGATGACGAAGAACGCATGTCGAGGTTCATCCGTTTGAACCTGGAGCATGACGGTTTCCAGGTGCTGGAAGCCAACCGGGGGATGCAGGCCATCAACCTAATACGTGAAAGAATGCCTGATCTAGTGCTGCTAGATGTGATGATGCCTGACCTTGACGGTTTTGAGGTGCTGCAATTGATCCGGGAGTCATATCAACTGCCGGTGATCATGTTGACTGCAAAAGGTGAAGAGGATGACAAGGTGAGAGGTCTTGAACTGGGTGCGGACGATTACGTGACCAAACCCTTTAGTCCGCGTGAATTGGTTAGTCGGGTTCGCGCTGTGTTGCGGCGCAACGACCAGGGGGCGACCAGTGAAGACGGCGTGATCGATGTTGACCCACATTTGAAGATCGATTTCGGCCGCAGGGAGGTCTGGCTGGACGGAAACCTGGTAAAATTGCGTCCCACCGAATACCGCTTGTTGTACCATCTGGTACAAAACGCGGGTTGGGTGCTCACTTACGACCAAATCCTATCCAAAGTCTGGGGCTATGAGTATCGTGATGAACCGCATTATGTCAGGCTGTATGTGAATTACCTGCGTCAAAAACTAGAGGAAGACCCCGCCAATCCACAGTATATTTTGACCGAGCGGGGTGTTGGTTACCGGTTTGTCGACTACAAGCGGAAATAGTTTCTTAAAGCCGATACGTTTATACTAAAGAAAATTGGAGAGAAAGATGATCAACGAACCAGTACATGTGACTGACCAAACCTTTGAAATGAGTGTTCTGCAGTCGAAGATTCCGGTTATCGTCGATTTTTGGGCGCCGTGGTGTACGCCCTGCAAGATGGTTGCACCAATCCTGGATAAGGTGGCGAATGATTACGCTGGCAAGCTGCTGGTGGCGAAGGTAAATACAGACGAAAACTCAGAATATGCGCTGAAGTATGGGGTGCAGGGCATTCCTACAATGCTGTTTGTTTCGGGTGGCAAGATTGTCCACCGCCAGGTGGGGGCTTCACCAGAATCTAACCTGCGCACAGCGATCGATCAATTTCTCGAAGTATTAAACGAAAAATAAAAATCAGGCGTCCTTTTAGACGTCTGAGAAAATCTTCCTTCCTCAATCTTCAGTGATACGCTCGATTTCAGCTCCGAGTTTTCGGAGCTTTTCGTCTACTTTCTCATAACCGCGATCGATCTGGTTTACATTGCGGATGACGGATTTGCCACGCGCCGAAAGTGAAGCGAGCACCAGCGCCATACCTGCACGGATATCGGGACTTTCCATCTTTTCGCCCGTCAGCTCCGTCGGACCCTGCACGATACAGCGGTGAGGATCGCATAACACGATCTGTGCGCCCATCGATACCAGTTTGTCGGTAAAGAACATGCGGGACGGGTACATCCAATCATGGAAAAGGACGGTGCCTTTTGATTGGGTGGCCAGCACGATGGCGATGCTCATCAGGTCGGTGGGAAATGCTGGCCAGGGCATCACGTTGACTGTCGGTATTGCGCCCCCCAGGTCGGGTTCAACCTCGAGTTTTTGCTGTTCCGGGATAAAGATGTCTTTTCCACGTTCCTCCCAGGTGACACCCAGGCGGCTGAAGACCAGCTTGATCATATCGAGATACTGCACCCCAGCGTTTTTGATGGTGACCGAACCATGCGTGACGACTGCCGCGCCGACGAAGCTGATCACCTCGAGGTAATCCGGGCCGATCTCAAACTCACCACCATGTAGGCTTTCGACACCTTCGATATTCAATGTGTTTGAGCCGATGTTGTCGATTTGAGCGCCGAGGTGATTGAGCAGATGACAGAGCTCTTGTACATGAGGTTCACTGGCTGCGTTGCGTATAGTGGACCTGCCGTGGGCGAGCACGCTTGCCATGATCGCGTTTTCTGTTGCGGTGACGCTGGTTTCATCGAGCAGAATATCTGCACCGTTGAGTCTTACAGCGCTGAATTTGAATGCACGGTCGTATTCGATCTTTGCCCCTAGCTTTTCGAGCGCGAGCAAGTGGGTATCCACCCTGCGCCTGCCGATCACATCACCACCCGGGGGCGGTAGCAGCAGGTTGCCTTTTTTGGCGACCACTGGTCCGGCGAGCAGGATTGACGCCCTGATCTTGCGGCACAGGTCCGGATCGAGGTCGGTCGGATGGATCTCTCTGGCATGTACCTGGATCGTGTTTGGTGCGACGCGGGTAATCTTCACGCCAAGGCTTTCGATTAGCGCGATCATGGTTTGCACGTCACGAATATCGGGCACGTTATGCAATGTCACGGGTTCTTCAGTCAGTAAACACGCTGCGATCAAAGGCAGGGCAGCGTTCTTATTTCCCCCAGGTGTAATCTCGCCGTGCAGCGGAATACCACCGGTGATGTTGAATTTGTCCAAGATAACCTCCATGTGCTAGTACACTGTATAGCCCAATGATAAATGATAGTAATGATTTCTGCCAATGGAAAAAGCAGAGTTGAAGGATCATATCTGATGTATACTCAGTTACGACTTATTTATCCTAAACCGTATCGAGGTCGAGATGGTTAAAATTGAACAGGTGAACCTGAATTCAAAGAAGGATATCAACCGCTTTGTGCAATTTCAATATGATCTATACAAGGACTGCCCGCAGTTTTGTCCGCCTTTCCGCGCTGATGTCCGATTGATGATGAATAAGAAAAAACATCCTTTTTACCAACATTCAGACGGTGAATTCTACCTGGCATTGAAGGATGGTAAAGTTGTGGGTCGTATCGGTGTTTTCATCAACACCCTGTTCAATGAATACCACCAGGTCAATAAAGGTCAATTCTATTTCTTTGACTGCATCGATGATCAGGAAGTCGCAGATGCACTATTTAATTCTGCTATCGATTATTGCCGGCAGCGCGGAATGGATGACCTGGTTGGACCCAAGGGACTTTCAGCCTTCGATGGTTACGGCATTTTGTGGGATGGGTTCGACCACCATCAGATGATGACGATGATGAACTACAACTATGCCTACTATCCCAAGCTGGTGGAAAACCTCGGTTTTGAGAAAGAGGTAGATTTCGCTTCCTGCTATCTTGAGCGTGATACATTCATCCTGCCGGAAAAGATCAGGGAGGTTGCACGGCGAGTGCTGGAGCGTGGGAAATTCAAGATCCTGGCGTTCAAGAGCAAGTCTGAGATCCAGAAAATGGTCGACCAGATTGGCGAAGCCTATAACAAGACGTTCATCAACAACTGGGAATACTATCCAATGACAAAAGGCGAGGTTGACTTGTTGATGTCCAACCTGATGGATGTCATAAATCCAAAGTTGATCAAGATCATTACGTACGAAGAAAAGATCGTCGGTTTCCTGATCGCATTTCCAGACATTACCAAAGCGTTGCAACGTCACAACGGCAAACTTACACCGTTCGCGCTCATCGATCTCCTGGTATCATTGAAAAAGACCGATTGGGTATCACTGAATGGCGCGGGCGTGCTGCCTGAATATCACGGCAGGGGCGGCAATGCGTTGTTGTACTATGAAATGGAAAAGACCCTAAAGGATTTCGGATTCACATATTGGGAATTGACCCAGGTGGCTGAAACCGCAGTGCAGATGCGCAAAGACCTGACCATGGCTGGTGGAGAGTTCTACAAAACCCACAGGGTATATCACAAAAAATTTGCTTAATTGTTGATACATCCCTAATGACCTCATTGAGGTCATTTTTTGTTTTCCTAACAAGTATAATAAATTGATTGGCAAACGGAGACCCATGAATCAGAGGAATCCAAACCTCAAAATTATCATAATTACGACTATCATTCTTGCCACACTGGTGGGGCTGTTTTTTGGTAATCTCGCTTTTACAAGAGCGAACCCCGGTGGACTGGATTTTTATGCTCACTGGCAGGGCGCAACGGCTTTTATTACCGAGGGCATCAATCCCTACTCTGATCAAGCAGCGAACCAGATTGCAACCGGTATGCGGGAATTTGCTCAGGAAGTTACGAGTAGTTATCGATTCGTGTATCCTTTGTTTTCTCTCATTTTCCTGGCTCCTATTTCGTTAATCACTGAATTCACCATTGCTCGCGCGATCTGGATGACGATCCTTGAGGCATTGGTGCTGATCAGCGGCTACCTGATCGCAGGCTGGATGAGCAAGCGGAGATCGGTATGGTTGACGCTGTTCGTGATGCTAACTTTGCTGCTCAACTTTGTCGTTTTTAGCGTGATCGTTAACGGCAGCATGACAGTGATTGGGATAACTGCCATCATCGGTGCGATTCATTTTCTGGACAGAAAAAAAGACGAACCTGCCGGGCTGTTGTTAGCGTTCTCCCTGGTCAAACCTGACCTGGTGCTTCCGATTCTATTGATACTGGTTATTTGGATCTTTGTGACGAAGAGATACACAGCCTTGATATGGCTGCTGGGTACTTTTGCGCTGCTGTTCGGTTTTTCCATGGTGTTGATTCCCTCCTGGCCTTTGAATTACCTCTCGAGTGTAATCGAATACTCGGCTAGAAATCCGGTGAGGGTGGATGCATGGCTGCCGACCGCCTTGGAGATCCGGCTGCTCATCGTTAAAAACCTGGCCATCGCATTGGTAGTGTTTTTTGAGTGGTTCGTAATTGAGCAAAAAGGCAGTAAGAGATTCATATGGCTTTGTGGACTCCTGTTTGCTGTTCTACCATGGATAGGTCGTCAAACCGTGCCGGAACACACCATGACGATCTACCTTTCGATGTTAGTCGGCTTGGGTTTTCTGTTTGGTAACCAGAGGCGAGGGTTGTCGATTGGTTTCTTGCTTTTCGCACTTTTCTTTACTGTTTCCGGTTGGGTGTTTTCTGGGATGTTGATACCTGGTATTTCAGACCATTGGCAATCGATATGGATTCAATTCGTTTTTCCATTAGCTGCGCTGGGGATCCTCTACTGGTCTCGTTGGTGGGTGATTCGTCAGGAAAAATTTTCTGAGGACCACTTCAGTTTGGAGTAAATCATTGTTTGTGTAGGATCAACTGTTACTTTATAGGCTTTTACTCTTGCAATACGAGATGGGTGGAAAAAGGATTATAATAGCGCGCGAATAAAAAACCGATATGCTATACTTGTTAAATTAAGAAGACCTTTTTGTCTGAGCCTGGAGAATCCATGTTAAATCAAATTACGCCCAAGTCGAGTGGTGATGATTTCTATGGTTTGTTGGAGCGAAAGATCACAAACGCCAATACTGAGATCAAGCAGCTAAGTTCAACCATCGAACAAAGCAAGTCAGAGATTTCAAGGCTGACCCAAAGAGCTTCACTTGTCACAGCCAACCTGCAAAAATTCCAGACCGGCTTGGGCACGGTAAGCAACCAGGAGATTTACGATAGCTTTAATGAGGCGATGGATTCTCAACAACGTTTACTATTGGTAAGAGGTCAGTTGGAAAAGTTACTAGAGCAGCAGAATCAATTACAAGCGCTGATCGACCATCTTGAGGAACTGAAGCAAACTTATGCAGCTGACAGCCGGGAAAATGCTTCACAGACTACCATCAAGCGCAGCATTGAGACATTGGAACTTCTCATCACCGCCCAAGAGACTGAACGGCAACGATTGTCGCGCGAAATGCACGATGGACCCGCGCAGGCACTCTCGAATTTCATCGTCCAGGCGGAAATCGCGACCAAACTATTCGATATTGACCCCGCGAAAGCGCGCGAGGAGCTCGACAAGTTGAAATCTTCCGCGATGAACACTTTTCAGAAGATTCGCAATTTTGTCGCTGAAATCAGGCCGATGATGCTTGACGACCTGGGCCTTGTTCCCACGCTTAATAAACATGTGGCGACAATCAAAGAAGAGACCGGTATAAACCTTGTCCTCAAGATTAATGGTGGCGAGAAAAAACTGGAACCTTACCTTGAAGTTTTCCTGTTCCGCAGCGTGCAGGATTTGGTTAATAATGCGATCAAACGCAATCAAAACAACACCAGCCTTCAAGTTGAAATCGTATTAACCCTGGATAACAACCGAGTGATCCTTTCTGTGAAGGACAACGGCAATGAATTTACCGCTGCGGAACTAAAATCCGAAGACGGTCTAGGCGTCAACCTGATCGAGGAACGCGCTGGACTGCTTGGGGGCACTTTCAATATTCAGACCACCAATACCGCGAGTGTTGATGTGACAATGAGCATTCCGGTATTGCAATCTTCGTTAGAATAATTATTTTTATTGCAGGAGTTTAACAATGACGAAAACGATAGGCATATTGACCGGTGGTGGTGACGTCCCTGGTTTGAACCCGGCGATCAAATCTGTAGCGATGAGCGCTTATGATGCAGGGTACAAGATGGTGGGCATCCGCCGCGGATGGGGGGGGTTGCTACAATATAATTTGGATGAGCCATCGACCCATGATTACTACGTAAAAAGTTTGAGCAGAGAGGATGTGCGTACCGTGGACCGCTCTGGAGGTACATTCTTGCATACCTCGCGCACTAATCCTCAGCGCGTGAAAGCAGATGACATTCCCGGGTTCCTGGTCAATTCGAAGCTGGGTAAGGTTCTTGACAAAGAAGGAACCACTGATTACACCGCACATATAATGAAGGTGCTCGAACACTTAGGCATTGATGTTTTGGTCACCATAGGTGGTGATGACACACTGAGTTTTTCTGTGCGTTTGAATAAAGAAGGTTTCCCGGTGGTCGGCATTCCGAAAACGATGGATAACGACGTGTTCGGCACGGATTACTGTATCGGTTTTTCAACAGCGGTCACTCGCAGCGTCGATTTTATCACCAACATGCGCACGAGCGTCGGGTCGCACGAGCGTATCGGCGTGGTTGAGCTATTTGGACGCAATTCCGGCGAAACAAGCTTAATCTCCGCGTATCTGAGCTACGTCGACCGCGCCATCATTTCTGAGGTGCCATTTGATATTCACAAGCTTGCAGATTTCTTGCTGGAGGATAAGCGCAACAACCCTTCCAATTACTGCATGATGACGATCAGTGAAGGCGCGATCATTGAAGGCGGCGATATCGTTGAGAGCGGTGAAGCTGATGCCTATGGTCACCGTAAGCTGGGAGGTGTGGGCGAACAAACCGCGGATATGATTAAGCAGCTCACCGGTCAGAATATCATGTATCAGCAGCTGGGTTACCTCATGCGCTCCGGTGCACCTGATTCCCTCGACCGCATGGTGGCGATGTCCTTCGGAAATCTGGCTGTGCAGCTGATCAAGCGCAACGAGACCGGCAAACTGGTAGCGCTGCACGGTGGCAAATACACGACTGTACCCATCAACATGGTGCTGGCGGGTAAGAAGCGCGTGGATGTACCGAGCTTTTACGACATCGATAATTATGTCCCCAAGATCAGGGACTTCATGGGCGTGCCGATGTTCCTGAGCTAGTGAACAGTAAGTAATGCATCACTGATGACTACACATCCTCAAAAAATACTCCCCGGGCGTTATCAGGTCGTACCACGCTCAATTATTCTTTTAATTGATGATGAAAAAGTGTTGTTGCAGAAGGCTTCGGATAAGAAGAAAATCTATCCGGGTTACTTGAATGGCATCGGCGGGCATATTGAAAGAGGGGAGGATATTCTCTCCGGTGCGATAAGAGAACTAAGTGAAGAAGCCGGAATCAGTTGCGAAGATTTATATTTCGCTGGTTCGATTATGATCGATGTATGTGAGGACACCGGTATCCTACTTTTCGTCTTCAGCGGAACCAAAATTACCGGTCAATTGCGTTCATCCGATGAAGGTACGCTGCATTGGGTGGATATCGATCAATTGGGGGATTTACCTGTCGTCGAGGATATACCGGAGTTGATTGCGAAAGTCAGGGAATGCAGTAGGACCGGCAAGACGTTTTTTGGCAAATATCTGTATGACGAACAAAACCAACGGATTACAAGCTGGCAGTAGGGGAATTCATTTCACACCGTTCGTAAAAAACCAACAACGTAGAACCGTATTTCCGCTGATCGAAT
>JBCFBD010000141.1:0-2623 GCA_038562455.1 Anaerolineaceae bacterium
CCATCAACCGATACCGCGCAGCGGAACCCCAGGTCGTTACTGCTGTGGAAGTTCGGGTCAAACGTGCGGTTCCCGGTCAGCAGTTGTGGCCACTTGCTGCTCCAAGCACCGCCACGCAGCACTTTATTACTGCTGCCCTCAGGTCCGGGGGGGTTCACGTCCGGGGATTCAGCATAGTAGGTTTCTGAGTACCAATCGGCAACCCACTCCCAAACATTGCCTGTCATGTCCGCCACCCCATACTCACTGTTCCCCTCGGGGTAGCTGCCGACCGCACTGGTATCACCCGTGCAGGCGCTGCCATCAGGGTTGTTGTAGCTGTTAGCAAGCGTGCATGCCGGGTCATTTTCACCCCAGGAGTACGCCTTCACTTCCGAGCCGCGCGCAGCCTTCTCCCACTCAGCTTCGCTGGGCAATCGCTTGCCTGCCCAAGCGCAATAGGCAGCGGCATCAGACCAGGTAACGAAGATCACCGGGAAGTTGTCAAAATCCGGGTTGGCGAAATAAGACTCCCGCGTGGCTGAATTGGTGCGCGATGGATTTTCGCAGCCATCCGCCGCAACACATTCTGCATACTGGATATTGGTGACCTCATACTGGTCGATGAAATAAGCATCAAGGGTAATCATATGCAGGGGAAGCGCAACGGCGATGCAGGAGAAACCGCCATTGTGTGCCGGGTCGCAGCCCATTGCGAACTCACCTGCGGGAATGTAAACCATGCCCGCCGGCGCTTCCTCGTCTATGGTTTGTTCTGGTGCTTGGGTCGGTGCTGCGGTTGGGATCGTGGAGCAGCCAGCCAGGACCACGATCAAGAACACAACGATGATCAGGGTTTTCATTGCTAACTCCTTTCACTCCTTGTACTCATTGTAGCGCGAAAGAACAAGATTTCTCACATCCCAATTCAACATCGATTGAGATAGGTTTCTTTGGGAACTCGTAACATGCCAATAACATCCTGATAGAAGTTAAGTACCTTTCGGAGCATACGTTTTCAACACCACACCCGTTCCTTTGTAGCGCGTGTTGAAAACAGTCCGGATTACCCATGTAACTTGCGTTAAAAACATTCCTTAACATCCCACTTAACTTTCGGAACGTACGTTTTCAACGCACCAACATATATTTGCTGCTCTACCGTCATCCCACAACCAAGGGATTTTGAGTCCACTGATCCCCTGAGAGATTTTATATTTCCTGGTACTCTGATTGAGTTTATGAAATAATTAGTGTCGAGGGTGGGATTTTCGAGCGAAGAGAGTGCCAGTATTTTCGGCAAACCCACAACCAATAGCTCTTGATTAAATAATTAGTGGCGAGGGTGGGATTTGAACCCACAACCAATGGCTTATGAGTCCACTGCTCCACCATTGAGCTACCTCGCCAGCGTTGAATATTTTACTATAAGCCCATCTATTCGTCAACGAAGCCCATTTAATCTAGCTGAATCCCATTCCCTTCTCCTTCATCGACACAAACGTGCCGTGACCGATCACCAGGTGGTCAAGCACTTCGATATCCATCAACTTGCCGGCCTGCACCGCGCTGCGTGTCAGCGCCGCGTCTTCGGGGCTGGGGCTCGCGTCGCCGCTCGGATGGTTGTGCACCAGGATGATCGACGCGGCGCTGCGCGTGATCGCCGCCCTGAACAGCTCAGCGACCCGCACCATTGAGGAATTGAGTGAACCGGTGTACACCTTGTCGATCCACATCTTGCGGTTGCGCGTGTCAAGCAGAATCACCCACAGCTGTTCCTGCACCAGACCTTGCATCTCGTAACGCACCAGTTCCGCCGCGTCGGCCGGTGAACTAATCGCTCCGGAGATATCCGGCGACTCCAGGTTCAAGCGCCGTCCAAGCTCAATCGCCGCCTTCAACTGCGCCGCCTTCGCTGGACCGAGCCCGTGAATGTTGCACACCTCAGCAAAACTCGCGCGCTGAATCCCGCGCAACCCGCCCAGCTCATGCAGGATGAAGTCTCCCAACTCAACCGAGTTCATCCCCCTCACCCCCACGCGCAGCAGGATCGCCAGCAGTTCCGCCTTGGTCAGTCCCTCCGGCCCATTGTGTTCCAGGCGTTCGCGCGGCCTCTCATCTACTGCTAATTCTTTGATCCGGTAGGTTGCCTTCAATTCATGCGTCATGCCAGCCTCCTCGCTCCACGGTTAGATAGTTTTATAACATCCCGCCTATTCACGCAAGTCTCGCCAAGCACGCCACACCGGCTGAGTTCATCCATGCTATAATTCCTGCATGGAGCGTCGATGAGCATCGATCCCTCAATTCTTAAAGAAATTTCCACTTTCGCGATTGGCTTTTCCACCGCCTTCCTGGCTGCCTTGTGGTTGAGCCTGATCTTTTGGACCAACCGCGACGTCCGCAAGCGCAGCCGCGACCGCGCTATGCGCATCTTCGCTGTGGTGCTTGTGACGGTGCTCTTCCTGCCTGGTTTCCTCCTTTACCTGGTGCTGCGCCCTTCCCGCACCCTGGATGAAGAATACCAGCGCGCTTTGGAAGAAGAAGCCCTCCTGCAGACCATCGAAGGCGCAGCGCTCTGCCCGGGCTGTGAACGCCACATCCAGGCAGATTGGCTGGTTTGCCCCTCCTGCGGGACGCTGCT
>JBCFBD010000142.1:0-2604 GCA_038562455.1 Anaerolineaceae bacterium
TGGAGGATATTACAATTTTTTCCTGGCGATGGAGTATAAGGGATTATCCGGTGGGTTATGGAGTGCGCCTCGTCAAATACCAAAATGGGGTGATTACAGTGGATATTCGCTACGCGATCCGCCCCTGGGAGGCCGCAGGAAAAGAATTTAAATCTGGAGGGTAAAATCTCGATTAATCATTCAGAATCTCATCCATTTGTGTGACTGCTTCGCGGCGGGAAAACAAAACCAGCATTTGTAAGCCTTGCTGATACTTGCAACCCCTGGCTCTTGCAGCCAGGGCAAGTGTTTGCAGAACCCGCCGAACAAATGGCACGGATTAAAGATTTGGACTCATCCTCCGGAAGTCCGGGGTTCGAATCTTCTCCCCGGTACTAAAAATCAAACACCCATGAATGGGCGTTTGATTTTTACAAGGTGTGGATTTCTTGCTCTATTTATTTGGGTAGAGTATCTTGTAACACTATTGCTCTGTCTTCCGGAGATGGATCAAGTAATTCATCTCAGCAAATCATCAACCAAATACCCTCATAAATTGTTATTTCCAGAAACATATACCTATATGTGGGGATGTGCGAAAAAGTAGACACGAAAAATGTCCTGATCAGGTAGACTAGAGAAATACGGAGATCAGGCATGGACAAGAGGAATTACCGGGAATACTCACGCGAATTCAAATTGGAAGCGTTGGAACTGTTGCGAAAAGGGGGCAAAAGCGCTGGCCAGATTGAACGGGAGTTGGGCATCACGCCTGGCCTGTTGGTGAAGTGGCGTGCTCGTTACCAGATACAGGAAAAAGAAGGAAAACCTGCTCAAATCGGTCCCAGTGATCTGGAGGCTGCCAAGGCTGAGATCCGCAGGCTGCAGCGAGAGCTGTCGGCCGCGGAGGAGGAGCGTGAAATCCTAAAAAAAGCACTCAATATCTTCTCACGAAAAAGCGGATGAAGTACATCTTCATGGCAGCGCATGAGGAGATGTTTACAGTCAAGCGCATGTGCCATGCGCTTAGCGTGCAGCGCAGCGGGTATTATGCCTGGAAGCGGCGGCCAAAGAGCCCCAGAGAGTTGGCGAATCTTGCCCTGATGGTGAAAATCCGCGAGGCCTTCGCGATCAGCCGCCACACCTATGGCAGCCAGCGCATCCGGGCATATTGGCTGCGCAGAGGGTATGAGTATTCACGGGATCGGATTGGTCGATTGATGAAAAAGGACAATCTTGTCCCGCTGAAGACCGCCAAATGGCATCCACAGACCACCCAGCAGCGTCTGGGAGCCAGAACCGCCCCCAACCTGTTGAACCAGGAATTTGTGGCTACCCGGCCGAATGAAAAATGGGTGGGCGACATTACCTACATCGACACGGCCGAAGGGTGGCTTTATCTGGCGACGCTGCTCGATCTGTACTCACGGCGTGTGGTGGGTTGGGCCATGGCCGAAAAGATTGATGCAAGCCTGGTGGCAAGTGCCTGGAAGATGGCTGTGACGCACCGCCGCCCACCCGCCCAGTTGCTGCACCACTCGGATCGGGGCAGCCAGTACACCAGCGAAGCTTACTTGAGGTTATTGGAAACAGCAGGCTGTCTGATTAGCATGAGCCGGACGGGCAACTGTTATGATAACGCGGTCATGGAGAGTTTCTATGCCACGTTGAAAGGAGAATGTGCATACAGACAATTTTCGACCAAAGCCGAAGCGCGGTTGACAATCTTCGAGTATATCGAGGTCTGGTACAATCGCCAGAGGCTGCATTCATCCCTGGGCTATCTCAGCCCTGTCGAATTCGAGCAATCGTCAGGACATTAATCGTGTCCACTTAACTAAGTACAGTCCAAATGTTCAATATAAATATCTAGTCAGACAATATCCTTACTAGTAATTCCTACAACCAAATTCAAAACCTATCACAAATGTCTGAAACAATTCCTTCCATAAGGATGATATTGAAGACATGAATTGGTGTGTCAATGAGTTGCAAACACTTCCCCCAAAATAGAATTAATGATTGCCCTATTTGTTTTCCGGTAGATAGGTTTGAGATCCTGCCAAAAATTTGGATAAGCGATCCAATTGTTGAGATATTGAGAAACGGGAAATCGTGGGAATCGCCTTGGGACAAAGAGTTCCAATTCGGTCGATTAAAGACCGCATTGATCTATTATTCACTTGAAATTATTGAAGATTTTGCCATACATCCTAATCCCGGAAAAATGCTTGTTTCCCCATTCATTTTCCAACCTGATCCGGACCTATCGATTCACGTGCAAACATTTTCCGCTTTTACAAAATATGATGGGCATATTGTTGATGAGCCATTCATTCGATTGGACAGGATATTTAACGGGAAGAAAACCTCTCATATCGGTTTTGGTCAATTTAAAGCTTCAGCACTTGTAATTCTTATAGATGGACTTCAACAATGGCTTTGGAGTGTCGGTGGGTGGTATAGATGAGTTATTCCTTGTTCCTTATACCAAAACCATATAAGCCAAACTGTCAACAGCATTTTTAGTTAATTATCGTTCGACTAGTTATATTTCTGTCCGAAACTCGCGTGTATTTATGAGGAGCAAATTATGACAGCACATATTGTTATTAGAACTAAAGA
>JBCFBD010000143.1:0-2596 GCA_038562455.1 Anaerolineaceae bacterium
GTGATCTGATCGTTCGAAAGGGAAGCGGAAAAATTCCCGCTTCCCTTTTTCAGGTCCAGGTCACCGTATACTGCTGAGTAAAGACGCTATCCTCTGCCGCACAAGCTTGATTGATACACCCTGGCTACCACTCGGCCACCAACTCCACTCGCCCAGGAAGCTCACAATGGCAGGCACCAACACCGCACGCACAACGAACGTATCTAGGAGAATACCAACAGCAATGGTAAGGCCGATTTGGAAGAGCATTTGGAGCGGAGAGACAACCAGGGCCGCAAACGTACCGGCCAGGATGATCCCGGCGCTGGTGATGATGCTGCCGGTATAGGCCGATGCCACCTGTACGGCCAACCGGGTGCGCTTGCCTGCATCTCGTTCTTCCCGCACGCGGGACATCAGGAAGATGTTGTAGTCGGCCCCCAGCGCCACCAGCAGGACGAACACAATGATAGGGACCACATAGTTAAGACCAGCGTGTCCCAGGATGTCCTGGAAAAACAGGGTGGCCAGGCCCAAGCTGGTTCCATAGCTGAGCATCACCGTGAGCGCCAGGTAGACCGGCGCGACCACACTGCGCAGCAAGAGCGCAAACATCACCATCACACCAAGCACCACGACGACCGCAATGACGTTGAAGTCATCATCGACCGTCTGGCGGATGTCGCGCACCTGTACGGCAGGCCCGCCCAGGCTCACAGATTGCCCTGTGCGCTCTCGGAAGTCGTTACCCATTGTGTCCAGGCGGTCAATCGTGTCGAGAGCAGTACTGCTGTAGGGCGCGTCAGTTAGTATCACGTCCAGCCGAGTAGCCTGCCGGTCGGCGCTGACGAAAGTGGCTAACAACTGTCCCAATTCGGGCTGCGCATCAGCCCCACTGGCGGGCAAGAAAAAAGCGTCTGGGTTGGTGAATGACTGGCCGATAGCGTCCATGTTGGTTGCTAGGTCATCGATAATTGTCCGGAACATGGCAAGGTTGTCTTCATTCCATATCGCCGGATCATCCGTTTGGGTTAGCGCGCCAGAAAAACCGGCTTGAACCAAACCAATCTGCTGGCGAGCTTCCTGGTAGGCGGGCCTATCGAGCACTTCGGGATACGCCCCGCCCAAGTCCGAAAAATAGCCGTTCAGCGTGTCGAACATGGCAACGATGTCGATGTCCTCCAACATCGCCCTGAATGTGGGCAAGTCTTCCATGGCATCGGCAAACGATCTCATTTCAGCGGCCTGGGTGCTCAACTGGCTGTCCACGCGAAAGTTCATGGCTGTGTTGGGGTCACCATCCGGCTGTAAAACGGTGCGCACGGCGCTGACACCCGGCATGTGCGCTAATTCCGCTGCCAGAGTCTGGATATTTCCCAACGCAGTTGTCGAAAGGGCATCTTCTTCGCCGGTGACAAGCACCGTTACAGGAGCGAGGTCGCCTGCTTGAAAATGCTCAGTGACGACGGCATAGCCTTCAGCCGCTTCTGCATCGTCTGGAAGTTCGGCCAGAAAATCAAACGAACGTTCCATTTGGGGCAAAGCCAGGAAAGGAATCGCCATGCAAACAGTAACGCCCACCATCGTAACCAGCGGGCGGCGCGTGATACTCGTTGCCAGCTTGTGCCAGAATGGCGATGCATGTTCACGGTTAGCGCCTCGATGGTTATGGTTGTTATGCTGCGGCCAGAAGAGATAGTGTCCAAACAGCAGCAATAAGGCAGGCGTCAAGGTCAGCGAGGCCGCGACAGTAACGCCAATGGTGACCGCCAACGCCGGGCCAGTGGTCTGGAGCAGCCCGAACTTTCCGACGGCCAGGCCCAACATGCCGACGATCACTGTTCCCGCGCTTGCCAATAGAACAGGAACCATGACACTCAACGTCTTCACAACGGCTGCTTCTCTCGAATCGTGACGGGTTAATTCCTCTCGGAACCGCGACACCAGGAACAGCGCGTAATCGGTGCCTACCCCGAAAATCAGCACCACAATGAACGAGTCCAACAACGAGGAAATGCGCATGATGTTTTCCTGCGCCAGGAATCCGAGCAGGCCACGTGACACAAGAAAGGCCGCCGTGATGGTCAGAAGGGGTGCCAGCGACGCCACCGGTGAACGATACACGAGCAACAACACGAGCACGACGAGGATCAACGTCGCAATCGTGGTGCGATCCGTGCTGTCAAGGATGGTGTCTAGCAAGTCGTTGCCGATGGCGGCAGGGCCGGTGACGAAAACCGAGAGGCCAGAGGATTTTCCATCCGCCGCGATATGATCTCGTATTGCTACCACGGCATCGTTCGTGTCCGGTAGGTAGTTGACGGTATTGAAGTCAACCGGCATCAGAAGCGTGGTGCCATCCTGGCTGACCATGACACTTTCTAGCGCGGGGTTATCAAAGATTGAGGTCACGCGCTTTACCTGTTCGGGGGCATCCGGCGAGACCAGCCAGTGTGCCAGGGTCTGCGCGTACTCGCGGTCGGCGTCGGTGAGCCCGCCCGCTCGATAGAAAACGAGCAACCCCTGCCCTTCTGATGTCTGGTCAGGGAAGTGTTCGGCCAGTTGTTGCTGAGTGCGGACCGAGTCTACATCGTCAGGGAGAAAATCCGCTTCATTG
>JBCFBD010000144.1:0-2588 GCA_038562455.1 Anaerolineaceae bacterium
ATATGTATGGCAATACCACCCTTCATGGACCGATTTATGTAAAGGCTAAGCGCAACGATCCAATATACTAAGCACAATCAAATCTTTTGCTCCCCGGAATCACATTTCCGGGGAGTTTTCGTAATTGGTATTCATAAGTTAGTAATAACGTACAGTTGATTTACCAATAACAAATAAATAATAATATTACCAAATAAACCTACTTGACAAATTTGTAAGGATTGATATGATTATTACAGTTAACAAATACGCAAACTAACTATCGTATCAAACCTCTATGGGGTGGTGAAAGCCGTAGAGTTTTTGTTTTTATCAGGAGAATAGAATATGACGAGGGTAGGGAGTACTGTATCTAAATTGCACAAGGCTCTTCCAGTAACGCTGGGAGTGGGGTTGATTCTCGCTGTGCTGGTAGTCTCTGGGTATTTTAAGCCGGTCCTGGCATTCGATGGGAAACCGTTATCTGTTCGCGCGGACTTTATCTCCACCGATTGTTTCACCGATGGGGATGGTGCGAATGATGAGCCCGGTCAGAAAGATCTGACCAAAGCATGCATTGAATCTGCCAGCAAGAATCCCATTCATGTGACATGGAACTGGGATATTACCGGATTATCCGGTCAAAACTCGGCTGACGGTTGCGCATTGTTCGACACGAATATGAATGGATTGGCGAACTACGCAGTATGCAACAGCTGGCGGGGCACGCCTCCGGCACAACTGTCTACTTATCCTGTGCTTTACCGCTGCAATGACACGCGTTCGGATCGCTGCGCGGGGGGTGCACCCATTACGATAACATATGGCTCTTATTGTAAGATCGTGAGCGGAAACTCGGCTTTCCCATATGATGACCCGTTTTCCACTGGAGATTCCTATCCCCTGGATACTGTATCAGAATGTTTCATTGATGTAGGTGACGTGGATTTTCCCACCTATCCGGTGAACCTTTTGGATGTGTGTTCATATCCTTCTCTTCAACCCAATTCAGACCCTTCGGATTGCATCATCACTTCTGATACCAGGGGCAACCTGGAAGTCCGTAAAAATGTAGTTCCAGATGACTTTGCTACCAACTGGTTGATCAGCGTTTCCGGTCCTACTCCTTTCGCGGACACTTTGGTGGGTGATGACACAACGAACAAACGCGTGGTAGCTCCTGGATTGTACACGATCATCGAATCTCCGGGCGCAAACACAAGCTCGGAATATCAATCCAGCTGGGTGTGCAACAATCTTGCGGTCACCCCGCCAACCGTGATTTCGGGTACCGGCAGGACAATTACGAATCTGAATATCACCGCTGCTTCCGTATGGGATTGCACTTTCACCAATGAAGTTAAAGTGGATATTGCGGTGACGAAGACAGATGCAATGACGAGCTATCCCTGGATCAAGCGCGTGGGTGAACCGTATAAATACACCCTCCAGATCAATCGCGTGGATGGAACGGCGGGCCTATTGGCTAACAACGTGAGCTTAATTGATACTCTCGACCAATGGCAGGTGTATCAAAGCAATCCTGCCTATACGGTCACGAAAAACGGTTCACCCTATACACCTCCCCAGGTATGCACCTGGACGGATGATAATACGGATGGACGCGGTGGCGTTTTTACCTGCCCAAATCTTGGAAACCTTACCAGTACTGATACGCTTGTCGTTTCATTCTGGGTCGTTCCTGTTTCAGGGGTTTCAACGCAAAACCTGATCGAATACGGAACCTGTACGCAGAACCCCAGTCTACAAGGTACGACTCCTGTGGATATCTGCAATATCGTAACAGTTGCCACCACCTCTCCTGAAGTATCCACCGCCAATAACTTGGATTCTGAGCCGGCTGACATCGGCGTCCCATTGGCGGTTGACCTGGCCCGCTTCGAGGTAAGCAAAGTCGGTCGCAAAGGCATCTTCCTGCTGTGGGAGACGGTCAGTGAGCAGGACGTGGCAGGATTTTACATATACCGCTCGGGCAAACCTGAAAAGATGAACCGATTGATTACGCCTGAGTTGATCGGCGCGATCTACCCCGGCGAACTGACTGGCGCGGTGTACTCTTTCAAGGATACCAGTGCCAAACCAAACAAGACCTATTACTATTGGCTCGAAGCGATCGATTTGGACGGCAGTGTGGATTACTATGGACCAGTATCAGCCCGTTTGAACCGCTAAGCGTTGGATTATCGAAATGGAGCATGCCCTGGACCGATTCGTCTTTCCAGGGCATGGCATTTATTACTTGACTTGTGCACGCCGTCTGCTATGATTAATCGCAGGCGAGGGAATCATTTCTTTTTCAATCCGAGAGTATATTCAAGGGGTTGTGTTTTAATTTCTAAGCAGGGTGAGTTTGGTGTAAGATTATTTTTTACGGGCGACTTGATGGAATGATCAATCAGAAGCACCTTACCAGTCTAATCTGTACCACCGCTGATTTTGGTTCGCTGGGCGCGGGTTTGCTGCACGCGGGTAGCCAGGTGCGATTTCGTGCGCAGGGTTCAAGCATGCACCCGCTGGTACGCGATGGCGACACTTTGCTGATTTCCCCACTCCTACCTGGCGGCGTGAGGCTCGGAGACATCGTACTA
>JBCFBD010000145.1:0-2556 GCA_038562455.1 Anaerolineaceae bacterium
ACGCTGCTCGACCTGTGGGACGCGCTGCCGGACACCGCGTGCTACACCGACAGCCCGGTTCACCTGACGCCGGAGTGCTCGGCGGCGCTGGCGGGGCGTTTGGTGGCAATAGCCTTAAAGACAAGTTAATCGTTGAGTAGTCGCCTAAGCGTGTCACGATCTTCGGGAGACAGTTCGTCTAGATCAACGTCGCGCATATCCTTTAGGAATTTTTTCAAACTCTTCTGTGCTTGAGCGACTTTTTTCCTTCGGCGCATATTCTCGTATGTTTCAAGGTTCCGCTGTATTTTTGCCATATCCGGTACCTTAAAAGTTACAGAGCCAGGCTCTCCCAAAATCGCTTCAAGTTCCGCAAACATATTCTCAGCATCTTTTCCGACGCCAGTAAGTACCAACCACCCTTTCGATCTCGTCATCGCTGTGAAGGCCTTATTCCGTCGTCTCACAATATCTTCGTCGCCGTAGTCTTTTGCAGCATCCTCGAAGCCATAGACATAAACTAAAACCGCCTCGTTTCCTTTAGCCCGGAAAGCACTAGTTATAGTGACAGCGCCCTCCTGAGCGAATGTATCGGGAGTTTCGCTTCCTATGATCGAACGGATCCCTTTTTCATGGAGCTGGGAACGAAGTGAGGCATATTCCTGCTTTGCGACTTTCTGTCGCGAATCGAGAGCTATTATGGCTATCTCATGGGGTTTCAGTTCCTCATGCTCGATATTGTGGACAACGTTTTCGACAATCCACCGTAATTCTTCAGTACGGTTATCAAATACATGCCACTCTACCAAACTTCTATAATCTGATATTCCCTCTAAGGGATGGGGTGAATTGTGTCGCGGTCTGTGTAGAGTTACTGTCTGGCCTGTTTGCAATTTTCCTGATGGCACATCTCTGACTTCGTATCCAATATCATTCCATCCCTCGGTGCTATCAATAAACTGAATTGCTCCGCTTTCACGAAGCAATCCCAATCCAAAAGCGTGAGCTAATACGAGAATCGGACGTGGGTTACGATAGCAGTGATAAAGCACTATATCTTTTTCCAATTCACCATCGTAGCTTCCATCTAGTGTTACGAATGGCTGCCCGTTTTCATCAAATCCAAACAAATCTTCCGCGGTTGGGACCGATAGAGCCTCCAGGCTTTGAACTTCATCATATGCCCAAACAATGCGTTTTGGCGGTCTTAGCTGTGAAAAGCATACACGGTAAAAGTGCTCCGCAAAATCCTGACCCTCATCTATCAATATCGCATCGTATATTTCCGGGATCTCATGATCTGCCAGCAACTCTCTACAGCAACCGTCAAGGGCTACACGTCCACTTGACGTTCCGAAATAATTCACTGCGTTTGATAAATTTCTGAAAGGATGATCTAACAAAGCGCACAGTTCTCGGTAAACTCCTGGCCTATCCGTTGCTCCCCAGCCGTGTCGAACATGCAATTTCTCCCAATTCGGCTCTAAGTTTTCCTCTTTGGAGTAATACTGAACAAACCTAGTGATAAGAGCTTGGATATGTGTGTAAAGAGAGCGGCTAAAGAATGTCAGGAGAATATCCCAATCGGGATGAGTAACATGCATATGGGCTGCCTTTTTGGCCAGCACTACTGTCTTCCCAGTGCCTGCAAGGCCTCGTATTCGCTGCGGCCCCCAGGGAGTCTGTACTGCTGCCCGATGTTGTTCGAGGTCATAATCGTTCATTTGTTTCTCGACTTCTCGAAACTGATCAGCTTTAACTCCCTTTTTCCTGGTAGGTTGCCGCGGCTGGACTTGAATGGTCTCCGATCCTTTAATGTATGCCAACGCAATTTCCCACTCACTATCATTCAATCTGGGTTGTCGAGGACCGATACTGGAGAAATGATATGTTAATGCCTCAGCCTCAAGGTTATCCGAGAATATAATCTGATTACTTCCGATTGATGGGTTGTCAGAGAATTTCCCCTGCCATTCTGATTCAGTGATGCAAGGTAACGCGACAAACGCATGTCCTCTTACCTTGCACCCACCATCGTACGTTAATAAAGCAGAGTCTCGAAAGCGCTTCAGGCGATCCTGTGCACTCAATATGTGGCTCCGTGCTTGGTCATACGGGCGAATTTCGTTAGCATAAAAGTCTTTCATATACCAAGTATGTCCTTCAATTCTTGTTATTTGGTCTAGAGTACATCCCTTGCACTCTACAACTATTAGACCCCAGTTTCGGTGCAATATTAGAAAATCTGGAACTAACTGCTGTCCGCGAAAACCCAATATTGGATATCGATGCCAGCAGAATCCTTCTATCGTATCATCCTCAAACGCCGCTTTGAGTGCTTGCCAGAATACCCTTTCGCTATCACTTTCAAATCCAGTTGTAGGCACGAACTTCATGATAAACCATCCTTTAGAAAACCATCGGAAAGGCCTAACACAGTAACTATACTGAGCAAGGTAGCGTTGGGCAATTCAGTCATAATTAAAGCAATTATTACTGTGTGCTACACCGACAGCCCGGTTCACCTGACGCCGGAGTGCTCGGCGGCGCTGGCGGGGGAACTGAGAGTGGCGATTA
>JBCFBD010000048.1:0-19034 GCA_038562455.1 Anaerolineaceae bacterium
GTAGAAGTCGGTCATAAAGCTGGCGCGCTGGTAAAGGTCATCATCGAGACCGCGCTGCTTACAGATGAAGAAAAAGTGGTCGCGTGCCTCCTCGCCAAAGAAGCCGGTGCGGATTACGTTAAAACTTCAACCGGTTTTTCCGGCGGCGGCGCGACGGTGCACGATATCGCGCTGATGCGCCGCGCGGTGGGTCCATCGCTGGGGGTCAAGGCGTCCGGCGGCATTCACACGCACGAAGAAGCCGAGGCGATGGTGGCAGCAGGCGCGACCCGCATTGGTGCCAGCGCGGGCGTCAAGATCATCCAGGCTGGCGAGGCAGATACCAAACGCCAGCCCGCCACTGCAGCCGCATCGAAAGCTTATTAACGGAGGATTTATGCTGATCGCCAGGGTAATTGGCACGACAGTATCAACGGTAAAAGACGAAAAACTAACCGGAAGAAAATTGTTGATCGTCCGGCAGACCGACGAACACGGAGACCCGGTGGGCAAACCCTTCGTCGCGGTGGACACCGTCGACGCCGGGGTGGGCGACCTGGTGTTGACAGCTGCTGGTTCGAGCGCCCGCCAGACCAGCATTACCAAAGATACACCGGTTGACGCCGTCATCATGGCGATGATTGATTCACTCGAGGTGGATGGCAGCGTCACTTTTCGCAAGAGCTGAGGCTGATTAACCAAAATGGACCAGGACCTACTTTCGATCCAGGAAGCGCGCGATCTCACCAGCCGGGCTTTTGACGCCTGGAAGGTGTGGGCGAAAGCCTCCCAGGAGCAGGTGGACCGGGTGTGCGCAGCGATGGCCGACGCCGCCTTCAATGCTTCAGAACGCCTGGGGCAGATGGCGCACGAAGAGACCGGTTACGGAGTGCCGGCCCACAAACGCCTGAAGAACGAATTTGCGGCGCGCAACGTGTGGGAAAGCATCCGCGATATCAAGACCACTGGCGTGATCGGGCACGACCCGGTGAAGAAGATCTATGAAATTGCCTGGCCGATGGGGGTGGTGGCGGCGTTGACGCCTAGCACCAACCCCACCTCGACCGTGATCTACAAGATCCTGATCGCGGTCAAAGCGCGCGATGCCATCGTCATCGCGCCGCATCCATCAGCGGCAAAGTGCTGTTTCGAAACGGCCGCGTTGATGGCGAAAGTCGCGGAGGAAAACGGCGCGCCTGCGGGTTTGATCTCTTGCATGCGGCACGTCAGCCTGGCAGGCACTCAGGAACTGATGAGCCATAAATATGTGGCGGTGATCTTAGCCACCGGCGGCACACCTATGGTGCGCGCGGCGCATTCAACGGGTAAACCCGCTTATGGCGTTGGACCGGGGAACGTGCCGGCGTATGTTGACCGCTCAGCCGACCTCGAGAAAGCCGCCCGCTATATTACTGCGAGTAAAGCCTTTGATTGTTCAACCATCTGCGCCACCGAACAGGCGGTGATCGCGGATAAACCCATCGCTGCACGCTTGCGCGAAATGATGATCAAAGAAGGCGCTTATTTCACCAGTGAGCCTGAGACCGAGCGGCTGCGCGGATTGCTGTTCACCGCTGAAGGCGGCATGGTCACCTCGACTGTGGGCAAACCGGCTGTGCATCTCGCACGGCTGGCGGGGATCAGTGTGCCGCAAGGAACACGCGTACTGGTAACCCCGTTGAAAAAGGTGGGTAAGGAGGAACCTCTTTCACGCGAGAAACTGACCACTGTGCTGGGCTGGTATGAAGCCGATGGTTGGGAAGCCGGCTGCGAACGTTGCATCGAGTTGATCCAGTTCGGCGGGCGCGGTCACAGCCTGGTGATCCATGCCACCGACGACAAAGTGATCATGGCGTTCGGGCTCGAAAAACCGGTCTTCCGCATTGCAGTGAATACCATGGCCACGCTGGGCGCGATCGGGTTAACCACGGGTTTATTTCCCTCACTGACCCTGGGCGCGGGCGGTGTGGGGGGTTCAATCACCGGCGACAACGTGACCACCTATCACCTGTTCAACGTCAAGCGCCTGGCTTATGAATTGACACCACCTCCGTCAGCTGCTCTATCTGTTCCAACCGGGTCACCTTCACAGGTTGCCAGCGCGGAGGAGATCGAGCGTGTGGTGCGGAGTGTTGTACAAGAGATACTGGCTCAAAAACACTAATGAGATAAAGAAAGGATGTAGAAATGGCATTAGACACAGCATTGATCGCGTTAGGAATGGTTGAAACAAAGGGACTGGTCGGCGCCGTGGAAGCGGCTGATGCGATGGTCAAAGCGGCCAACGTCGTCCTCATAGGTTCCGAGTATGTCGGCGGCGGATTTGTGACCGTGATGGTACGCGGAGACGTGGGCGCGGTAAAAGCTGCCACGGATGCAGGTGCTGCCGCTGCCAAGCGGGTCGGCGAACTGGTCTCAGTCCACGTAATCCCACGACCGCATCAGGATGTTGAAATGATCCTGCCGCAGAATAGTAAGGGCAGCATTGGCGGTCGCTCGGAAGCTAAGAAATAACCCGGGCTGTCACGCATCACGATGGCAGGCTGGAAGATTGCGGGAGAAGACCCCGAAAGCTGGCTTTTCCGCGCTGAGAAGGTCATCCACTTAAACCCGGATGGCAGCGGACCGCGCCTGGAAACTTTACCGCTGGGCGACCTGCGGGTGGGCGTGGACCTGGGCACGGCGTACACCGTACTGGTCGTACTAGATGAGGTGGGTAATCCGCTCGCCGGAGAGTACCAATTTGCCCAAGTGGTGCGCGACGGTCTGGTGGTAGATTACTGGGGCGCGGTCAACTTATTGCGCACGCTAAAGCAGCGGGTCGAGGACCGGTTGGGTGTGCAATTGACCCACGCAGCCAGCGGTTATCCACCGGGGGTACCGCGCGCCGAAGTCCGCGCCATCGCCAACGTGGTCGAAGCAGCCGGGATGGCATGCTCGACGCAGGTGGATGAACCGGTCGCGGCCAACCACGTGCTGGGAATCCGCGATGGCGTAATCGTTGATGTAGGCGGCGGCACGACCGGCGTGGCAGTCATCGAGAACGGCGAGGTGGTGTACACCGCAGATGAAGCCACCGGCGGCACGCACTTTACCCTGGTTATTGCTGGGGCGACTGGTTTGAGCTTTGAGCAGGCTGAAGTATTGAAGACCACCGCATCAGAGCAGGCAGGTTTGTTCCCGCTGGTGCGTCCGGTAATGGAAAAGGTCGGTACGATTGTCGCAAGGCACATGCGCGGCAGCAAACCAACCTCCATCACGCTGGTGGGCGGTACGACGCTCTTCCCGGGGATGGCTGGCGTGATCGAAGAGGTGACAGGTATCCCCACGCGTGTACCGGCGCAACCGATGTTCATAACCCCGTTGGGGATCGCGCTCGCTGACGGCGGCGGGTAAATCGAGGAGGCAGGATGGCAGAGGATTTTTCATTAAGATGTTATTGTTTTATTGACCGCATGCAGGCGCAATATGCTGCCTTCGTCGGCACGATCACGCAGGGCGACCTGCCGGTGGAAGGGATGGCAGCGCTGTATGTTGAAATGGCGCCGGGCAACGAGGTTTTTCGTGTAGTCGATATTGCCGTCAAAGCCACTGAGTCCAAACCGGGCGCGCAGATCGTTGAACGCGAATTCGGTATGTTTGAGGTGCACTCCCTCAACCAGGCGGCGGTGATCGAAGCTGGGCAGGTGGTGCTCGATCGGCTGGGTCTGAAACAGCAAGATCGCATCAAACCGCAGGTGGTCTCAACGCAGGTCATCACGCGCATTGACCCTTACCAGTCGCAGTTGATTAACCGCTTCAGACGCGGCAGCATGCTGGTGCCAGGAGAGACCATGCTCGTGCTGGAATGTGCACCGGCTGCCTATATTAATTATGCTGTCAACGAAGCCGAGAAGAAGGCAAATATCAAGATCATCCACATTTCCTCGGTTGGCAGGTTCGGGCGCATGTGGCTTTCGGGCAGCGAAGCTGAGATTGTCACGGCGAAGAACGCGGCCATCGCCGCTTTGGAAGCGCTGGATGGAATCCCCGGTTAAACTGCGCACCGGTGAAAGGTTTAGGTGAGCTTTATGGCGAAACGATTTTTTACAGAACGGGATATTGAGGAGATGGCTGCCAGGGGGGAAATGTCCCTTGAGCTGAGCAACGATGTGGTGCTGACTGAACTGGCTTACGAAAAAGCCGGCAGGCTTGGCGTCCGTCTGGTGCAGGTACACCAGCTGCCACCTGCTGCCCCGGTACGCCCCTACTTGGCGCAGGGTAGTGCACCCTGCCCCGCGTGCAGCGGCGCACAGCCCGTGGACGATGGCAACCTCAAGCAGCGCATCCGCGACGCAGTGGCGGCCCGCCTGGGTAACCAGGTCGACCCGGCGCTGCTCGAAACGATCATCACGCGAGTACTCAACAACGTGGGAATGAAGTAGATTATGCTTTTCGGTCGCGTTCACGGCACAGCGGTCTGCACAATGAAGATCGCGGGCACCGAAGGATTAAAGCTGCTCGTGGTGCAGCCGCTCAACCGCAAGCTGGAACCAGTTGGCGCCCTGCAGGTGGCAGCGGATGTGGTGCAGGCGGGTCTGGGAGACCTGTGCGTGATGGTACGCTCACGCGAAGCCGCCCTCGCCATGCCCGAGATCCGCTTTGTACCTGTCGACCTGGCGCTAGTCGGCATCGTGGACGAATTAAACGTTAAGCCGGATGGCACGTTTGACCTGGTGATGAAAAAAGGCACCAACACTTACACGTAAAAAAGATGATACTGGCAAAAGTGATCGGCACGGTGGTAACAACTATCAGCCACCCGCATTACAAGCACAGGCGGCTGCTGGTGGTGCAACCATTGGTGGGTGAGGGTGATGGCACGGAGGAGGATTTCATCGCTATCGACAACACCCATGCCGGCATCGGCGATACTGTGCTCATCAACCGCGAGGGCAACGGTGCGCGCCAGGTGCTCAAGAACCCCGATGCCTGCATCATTTCGGTGATCGTCGGCATCGTTGACTCCGTTCATATTGCATAATACAGATAATTAGTTCGAGGGAGCTGGCTATGAGTATGATGTTCATAGGCGGTATCGGTCTATAGGGATCCCATTCCACCCACGAAATGCTCAGGTGCGATCACGAAGTGTACATCCAAGCGCTGCCCCTATGCTTGCTGCGGGTCTAAACCCGGATGAAGTGAAGGTCAAATTGTGCGATCTCGAAGCTCACGAAGGCAGTGAGCTGGGCTTTCTCTTAAGCGGGTACGACGCAGTGATCTTCGCCGCCGGTGTGGATGACCGCGGGCCGTCCAAAGCCCGGGCTTGCGCATACTTGTACCATTACAATGTACACTCCAATCAACGGCTGGCTGCCTTGCGCGCCAGAGTGGTGTAAAACGGCTCCGAATCACGGGTTTATATTTCACTCATTTTCCCCGCATCTAGAGCACCTTGACCTGAACCGCCATCATCCTTGCATTTACATCCGGGTGGAGCAGAGCGCCATTGCGCTGGAAGCAAATTGTACTCAATTGGTAGTCCTCACACAGGAACTGCCGTATATCTCTGGGTCATGCCCAGACGTATACCGTTGTGGAAGCCGATAGTGCGATATGCAGCTTAATGTTTCCGATTAGTCTATATTCGCGGGGGCACAATCTGCGTGGCCGTCACACCGGTGGCACAGCCGATCGCTGGCGCGCTAGAGAAGGGGGAACGCGGCGAGTGCTAACCGATAGGCCGCGAGAACCTCGCGTGGAGCGAGCTGCTCTCCCGCATTAGAAGGTATGCCGGGCGTGAGAAATAGGTGGTCACGCTGCCGACCTGGTTGGTAAGGGCTGACGACCGGCTGTTTAGATTGTGGTACAAGTTCTTTGAGTGGCGAGTGGTATCGACCCAATGCACTCCATTGATTTTCAAACAGCCAACATCTTTATTGACCCTGCACGTTCAAACGCAGCCTTGGGGTACGAGATGGGTGGCCTTGACGAGGCTTTGATGGTGACAGTTGAGGCATGTCTGAATTAAAAGGACCCCGTGCGGGGGTCCTGAGTTGCTAGAAAATCCAGTCTATTTATAATTCTCTACCAAAAATTGCAGCAGTATGGCTTTCTCCTCGTCGGAAAGGTCCGCACCGCGATCGATCATATCATTGACGACAATCTCCCAGGCTGCCCTTAAAGGAGGTAACCCTTTGTAGCGAGTGACAGCGCTTGCAGCGTTCATTTAGCAAAGCCTGTGCTTCAGCCGCTGCAATTGAGGGATCATCCGGCGCGGCTGCAGTAGGCTGCACAAGCCCGGGCGCAGCCGTTGAGGGATCAACAGCGGATGTGGGAGTTGATTCCACCTGGGACGGCAAAGTTTCAGTCTGCCCCGAGTTGATGATCTGCGCTACGGGTGAAGGTTCCACACGACAGGCACTGACCAATATCAGTAGAATTATTGAAAGCAACAGGCGCTTTAACGCTTTACTCATCCTTATCATCAACCTCCAGCACCGGTTTACGGATTCCGATGGCAAATGCCAGCAGGATCACACCGACTGAGATCGGGATGTACCAGTACGGCGTGTAAGCCTCGGTGTTTTGCACGATCTGCCATTTCAGGAAATAAAATTCGTTATAAGCAACCACCCCTGCCAGCATCAAGATGATTGAGACCACCACCAGGAACCATGAGCGGACGGAGTAAGGCGGGGTGCCCTTGGGCTGCTGTGGCAATGGCGAGCCTTTTGAGCGGCCTTTCACTTTGCGGCGTTTAAGTGCTAGTTCCCGTTCGAAGCGTTTTTTCTGACCGCGCAGCATGGCGATGCGCAGGTAAAATACCGCGATCGCCGCAATGACGACGATCAATTCCGTCGAAATTTTATTCATCTCTTCTTTTTCTCCAGTCGGTTCTTGATCACGCGTTTAAAGTCCTGTTGCGTCGGTTTTAACCCGATGCCGTACTCGTGGTAATTGCCCCTGGGGGTGACAATGCCAAATGAGGTGTGGTTCGGTTGGTCCACATCATCCTTGCGGATCAGGACGAACATGGTGGATGTATAGAACTTCACAAATGCGAATCTGCGTTCAGGCCTGGGGATGAGACCAATAAAATAGGCATCACCGTTTTCCCGCGGGGAGGGCAGTGTGATTAAAATAAGTTTATTCTTTGCGTCTATCTCTTGTTTTTCGAATGTCAGTCCGGCCGGGGTGGTGCGTTTTTCATCGGGCAGCTTGTCACCCATATGATCCCACCAGAATTTTAGAAACTTCACCCCATCCTTATCCAGATATTTCATGAAACCATCTGTCTGGCTGTGGAAGAGTGTGGGCATTGCTTCGAACACAAAATTCCATTGATGACTTTTGTTCTTATCCATACCTTTTTCCTGAAGTGGTATTTTGTCCTTGGTTATCTTGCCTTGTGTTGCTCAACCTTTATGTTTCTTTGCACAAATTCAGAAAACCTGGTGGCAGGTCTCTTGATCAAATATTCCAGGATATTGGAATTGCCAATCAGTCCATTTTGATTGTAATACTCAAACATTTTAACTAGTACTGTGATGGATGCTTCATTCATTCCAGTGGCGCGCGCGTTATCTGCCCATTGCTGGCGGTCAAGCGCAACCGCTTCCACCGGGCGGCCAAGCTGAGTACCGAGGACCCCAGCCACTTCATCCTGGCTGAGTGGTTCGGGACCCGCCAATTCGTAAACCGCACCATTGTGATTGCGTTGGGTGAGCACTACCTCCACGGCTGCGGCTACATCTTCGAGGGCGACGATACTAATGCGTGCGGAGGAGGCATAAGGGACGGCGTAGATGCCCTTTTCTGTGATCGAATGCCAGCTGCCGAGGATGTTCTGCATGTAAGCGCAGGGCTGCAGGATCGTGTAATCCATGCCTGACTCGAAAAGGTATTCTTCCATACGCAATTTCTGCCAGTGATGGGGCATAGCTTCGATCTGGGGGTGCAGCACCGAGTGGTATACAAAGCGTGCCACCCCGTTTTCTCGGGCGATGCGGATGAGGTTTTTACCGATCTCCAGTTCATCAGGCGACATGTTGGGGGCGATGTAATAAACGCTTAAGATGCCCTCCATAGCGCTCGCCAACGCGTCGCTGTCACGCAGATCCCCGATCGCGATGTGTTTTCCGCCAATGCTGCGGATCTCGTCAGCCTGTGAGCTGGACCGAACCAGGCTGCGTACGCGAACGCCGTGAGGTAATAATGTATTCAGTATGGCTTTACCGGTTTTTCCTGCAGCGCCTGTTAAAAGGATCATTTGGACTCGATTATTTCCAGGTATTTTTGTGTTTTGATTATAACCGATGAATGAAAAAACTCCCCAACGGTGAAGTTGGAGAGTTGTGATTCTTACACCGCGTACTGGAGAATTACTCCAGGACGTCGGTCGCGCGGACTTTCGGTGGTTTCACCAACAGGAACAGCAGGTTGACGAGGATACCGAACACCGCACCAGCCGCGATCGCGGGCCAACCGAAGGGGAAGACACTCGTGAGCAGCGGAATGGGCAGGTTGCCGCCGTAACCGATGTTGCCACCGATACCAACGACGAGGATGAGCGCGACGATGGCCAGTTTACCGGGATCGTACAGGTCAACTTTCTCAGCCATCATAAGGGCAATACCCTGAACGCCGATGACGCCATACAGGTAAATGGCGAGGCCGCCGGTAACCGCAGTCGGGATGCTGTAGATGGCATCGCGGAGCGGGCCGATGAAACCTAGGATAACGGCGATGACGCCGGCGGTGATGAGGGCCGGGCCGGAGTAGTTGCGGGTGATCACCATGAGGGAGTTGTTTTCACCGTAGTTCGTGCCGGCGGTGGAACCGAAGAGACCATTCACCAGGTCGTTCAAACCATCGAGCATCAGGTTGAGACCGATGTGTTTGGCAAGGTACGGTTTTTCGCGTCCCTGTTCCTCTGCCAGGTGATCAACATAGAGGCTGATCTGGTAGAGGTGAGCAGTGGATTCCGGGATGGTTGCAATCGCCATGACGCCAATACCAATCATTGCCGTGGCAGTGAGCGCATTATTGAAGACAGGGAAGACAACTTTCGGAACCGTGAGCCAGCCGCTGGTGCCGATGGTGGAGAAATCAACCAGGCCGATGGGGATGGCGATAATGTAGCCGAAGATCATGGCTAGCAGGATGGGGAGCATGCCGATGAAACCCTTGCCCTGCAGGTAGACTGAGAAGACTACCGCGGCGAGGAAGGTCAGGGCAGCAGCCAGCCACCACTTGAGGGTTGGTGCCATATTGGCTTCAATACCGCAGCAGGTACCGGAGGCCATGGTCAGGGCGGTATAAGCAAGGCCGATACCGATGGTGATGGCGACTGAGCCGGTAATTTCAGCGGGAAGGACCTTATCCAGACCCTTCTTACCACCAGTGACGCGGATCAACAGGCCAACCAGGATGTTGAGGATACCGGTGACGATGAACCCGGCTGTGACCACAGCGATCGATGAAGGCTGGGCGGGGGCGCCGAAAGCCAGATCGGGTTCAAGTACGCCGATGATCGACGTAACCGCGGCGATGTAGCTGAAGCTTGAGCCGTAGTACAGGGGGATGTATGTATTAATCGAGAACTTGGATCCAAGCAGTGCGACGACGGTGCCAAAGCCCGTGATGGTTAACACGGTGGACACATCAAAGTGCATAAGCAGGGCGCACAGCACAGTGGCGGGGAACATGGTCAGCACGTGCTGAAAACCGAGCAATAACATCCTGCCAAAGGGCGGGGTATCCTGTGGTAGATAACCCATCACTTTTGAAGTAGTTGCCATAGGTTTTTTCCTTCTTTCCTTTGATTTGGTTTTTTCTACGATTTCATACTTGTTACCTGGTTTGAGCGAAAAACTTCAATAAATAAATCCTCATGTTTATTCGCTCGCGCCTGAAATACCAAAAGCTCTCTCCGATAAACACCTCCTATTCAGTTTAATTAATTAACCAAGAAGATTTGATATAGATACTTAATAATACAACATTTTGTCAAGATGGGTAGTGGGGAGGATTACTCCTCCCCACCTTTTTTCTTACTTTCCCAAGATCAGTGCAAGCACCAGAACGATCAGCGCGACCGGAACTACGTAGACCAGCATCCGAAATTCGGCAATTTCCATGAATTTCTTGCCTTTGAGTCCTTCGGTTTCGGGTTCAGTTCCTTTTGTTTCTAACTCTTCTGCCATCTTTCCTCCAAAATTTTATCTAATTTCTCGAACACAGTTTTGAACATGGATTTTGCGACGCTGTCGATCATCCGCTGCCCAACGCTGGCAAGAGTGCCACCAATATTTGCATCACCTGTATATTTCAGTAAGGTTGTCTCATCGCCAAGGTCTTCGAACTTGACGTATCCGACCCCTTTGACAAAACCTGCTCCGCCTTTACCTTCAACGATCAGGGTAACACTCTCAGGGGGAACCTCATCCGTGAGGGCGAGAGTTCCTGAAAAGTTTGCAGAGACGGGACCAACACGAATTCCCAGCACCGCTTCGTAGTGTGATTCATCAATTTTGACCATTTTTTGCATCCCGGGCACAGCAGCGCTCAGGGCATTAGGGTCATTGAACATCTCGAATACAACTTCACGAGGGGCCTTAAAAAGATGGTCGCCTTCAACTTTCATTAAATCCTCCGATTTGTTTTCTTACCATCTGTTGTAGCGCATAATTTTACACCAGATTACTTATTTTGCTACTACCTTGAGGTACTCGTAGATCTGGCTTGGGCTCAGGTTCGTCTCGAGGATCTCAAGATCTTCTTCCTCGAACGCGTTTTCGATCGCCTGCACAATGGCGGGACCGGTAGGAATGGCACCCGCCTCACCGACACCCTTGATGCCTAATGGGTTCACTTTTAGTGAACTTTCGGCGTGGTTGTGGATGATCTCGAGTTTCTCGGGCATATCGGTCGCCAACGGCATCAGGTAATCCATGAAGGAGGCGGTCAACAACTGACCATTCTCATCATAAACCAGCCTTTCGTACAGAGTGTTGCCGATACCCATTGAGATGCCGCCCTGCAGCTGTCCGTCGACGACCAGCGGATTGATGACCGTACCGCAATCATCCACCATCACCATGTGTTCGATGGTCGGTTTGCTGGTTTCCTCATCGATCGAAACAATGACGCCCATAGCGCCGGATCCGGTGGAGCCGTGCGGGGGGCCGTAGTAGGCGGTGGCTTCAAGCCCGGGTTCAACACCGGGTTCAACCACACCGCGCATCGGATTGGCCAGCGCGGCGAGCATCCCCAGGGGGATGGAGGTCTCGGGTTGTCCCTTGACGCACACGCTGCCTTCGCACAGTTCGATTTCTTCTTCCGGCACCTCGAACTTCTTGCTGGCAGTGCTGAAGATTTTGGCGCGAACTTTTTGTGCCGCCAGGTAAGCGGCTGCGCCGACAAGCGCGGCACCACGGCTGGCGAAAGTGCCTGCACCCCACGCGAAGTGGTTGGTATCACCCGTTACAACTCTTACATCCTCAATCTTCACGTTCAATTGATCCGCAATGATTTGGGCGAACACAGTGTAGTGAGCCTGCCCCTGCGTGCTGTAACTGGTGGCCATCGTGACCTTGCCGCTGGTACTGATGGTGATCTTGCAGCCTTCGTAAGGACCGACAGCGGTGCCTTCTGTAAAGGCGACCAGACCGATACCCATGCGTTTACCTTCTGCGCGAGCTTTTGGCTGGATCTCCTTGCGGAATTTTTCGTAATCGATCGCTGCGATGCATTTCTGGTAGTTGCCCATGTAATCGCCACTATCGAGCACGTTGGCCACGAAATCCTGGCCGATGATGCCCGTCTTGAGGGGCAGCTCTTCCGCTTTCAACAAGTTTTTCATGCGGATCTCGACCGGTGTGATTCCCAGTTCCTTGGCCGCGAAGTCGAGCATGCGCTCCATGGCGAACACGCCTTCAGAGCGACCAGCGCCGCGAACCGGTGTGACCACCATCTGGTTGGTGAAAACCATACGGATCTCACTGTAGAAATTGGGGACGCGGTAGTTGCTGATGGTGTGCGTTTGTGTGTTCAACGGCACGGTCATACCGTACGAGTCATACGCGCCGGTGTTGTGATAAAAGACATCCTTGAACCCGAGGACTGTACCGTCTTTCTTGAGCGCGATCTCGCAATGATGCACCTGGTCGCGTTCTGAGGTGGTCGCCAGGAAGTTCTCTCTGCGATCTTCCATCCACTTGATGGGACGCTTGAGTTTGAACGAGATCCATGGCAGTAGTACATCATCAGCCAGCGAGGTCATCACCTTGGGACCAAAACCGCCGCCGATGTACGGGGTGATCACGTGCACCTGGCTTTCGGCCAGGTTGAGTGAGCGGGCCACGGAACCCCTTACGGTGAGCGGGGATTGAGTGTTCGCCCAGATAGTCATTACCTGATTCTGGTCATCCCAACTGGCGATGAAACCGCGATTCTCCATTGCGGCGCCAGCCACATGCTCGATGAGCATGCGGCGTGAAACAACGACGTCGGCGTTCTTCTTGGCTTCCTCATAGCTGCCGACTTCCTGCTTGACCAACGCAGCCATGTTGGAAGGCAGGTCTTCATGCACCAGCACAGAAGTGTCTTCCCAACCTTTTTCCAGGTCGACAACCGCCGGCAACGGATCGACGTCGAGAATGATATCGTCGAACGCGTCCTCAGCGATGTAGCGCGATTCAGCAATGACCACAGCCAGAACTTCACCTGAATAGCGGATCTTGTCTTTGGCAATGGGCACCATGGTGCGCGCGTTGAACAGGGATCCGGATATGGCGGTTGGTGGGGGAACCAGTAGGGGTCCAGGTTTCCAGAAATCACCAAAATCCTCGGCGGTATAGATCGCTACCACGCCCGGGCGTTTTAACGCTTCACTCACATCGAGCTTGAGAATGCGGGCATGGGCGTAATCGCTACGTAAAAATGCGGCGTGAAGTTGACCGGGAATTTCTATGTCATCCACATACTTGACGTTGCCCGTCAGCATCTGTTTGTCTTCCAGGCGTAAAACCGATTTACCAAAATATTTTCCAGTAGTCACAGTTCACCTCACTCTACTTTTCCTGAGAAAGCTTCGCAGCCGCGTCCTGCACGGCTTCGACGATCTTCTCATAACCTGTGCACCGGCAGATGTTGCCATCGATGGCTTCACGGATCTCTTCTTTGGAAGGGTTCGGGTGCTCCTCCAGGTAAGGCACGAGGGTCATCAGGAACCCGGGTGTGCAGAAACCGCACTGCAGGGCATGCTTTTCGTGGAATGACTGCTGTAGGGGATGCAAGTTTTCAGGCGTACCGAGAGATTCGACAGTACGAATATCGTGACCGTTAGCTTGCACTGCGAAGATCAAGCAGCTGCGCAACGGCTCGCCATCAAAATTGATCGTGCATGCGCCGCAGATACCGTGTTCGCATCCCACGTGAGTGCCAAGGAGACCGAGATCGTGACGCAGGAAATCGCTTAACAGTAGGCGGGCTTCCACTTCGCGGTGGTATTCATTGCCGTTCACAGTAACAGTAATGGGAAAGAGTTTTTCGCTCATCATTTCCTCCTTATTTCGCGCGTTCAAAAGCTTCAGTCAGAGAACGCACGACAAGCACGCGTGTGATGCTGCGCCGGTAATCAGCGGTGGCGTGCAGGTCAGTGGCAGGATCGATCTCTTCATTCGATACCACCTCAGCGACCTCTTCTATGGCTTCACGGGTGGGCGCTTTGCCGATGAGTATCTGGCGGGCTTTCTGGGAGAGGATGGGCACTTCACCCACGCTCATCAACACCATGCGCAAATCCTTACAGTGGTCATTCTCATCCAACGTGACGATGGACGCGACCGCGGATTGAGCATAACCGCCGCTCTGGCGCGCAACCTGGACGTATTTGTAGCCAGTGTGCGGCTGCCAGGGATCGAGCACAAGTTCTGCCAGCATTTCATCCGGTTCGATGACGGTCATGAACGGGCCGATGATCAAGTCTTGACCATCCACCCAGCGCTCTTCGCCTTTACGGCGGATCAGCGCTTTCATGTTCATCAGTACGGAGATGCTGGGCAGTTGAGCCGCGGGATCGGCATGCGCGATGGCGCCGCCAAAGGTGCCGCGGCGGCGGATCTGCGGGTGGGCGATGTACTTGGCAACCTCAACCAGCAACGGGAAACGTTTTACTACATCCGCATCGTTTTCCACCGTGAAGACACGCGTCATGGTGCCAATGGCTAGTCCACCGTCTTCTGTGGGTTTGATGTAAGAGAGTTCTGGAACGTTGTTGAGGTCCACCAGCGCAGTCGGGCGGGCCATGCGGAAGTTCATGGCAGCGATCAAACTCTGACCGCCAGCCAGTACCTTGCCGTCATAACCTAGTTCCGCCAGTTTATCCAGCGCCTCATCGAGGCTGGTTGGTGCATAATAATCAAATTTTGCTGGCTTCATTAACTACTACCTCCTGTTCATTTGAGGGTTCAAAAACCTGGGGCTTCGTTTTGCGAACCGTGCAGGAAAATGACCATAAAAATGATACAAAACCTTCAAGGGAAATCTTCCCCTGAAGGTTCAATGTCAAAACGATTTACTCCTTGAAGGCAACAAACCGGCCCCACATGGATTCCGCTTCCATGGCTTTCTGCAGGTAGCAGCCAATGTAATAGCGGCCACTCTTTGCCGTGGCGAGATCGCCTGCCAGGTTCTCGGCATGCACGATAGTATGCGGGAACAGGTTAAGGTGCATATCCTGGTAGAAGTCCTTAAGCGGATAAAGCTGATCCCAATCCTTGCCAAAGTCCTTGATTAATTTGGCATTGGCTTCAGCGAATGTCTTGGGGTGCCAGATGCGCATGATCGTATTCATCGGATGGTCGGCAGAAACGGCATCCACGCCAATCCACTTTAGCTTCATCTTAATTGCCCAGGCGGAGAAGTCAGGTGAGGGACCCGGGTGCTTGACCATGTAGCGAAACTCATCGGATTCCTTGCTGACCCAGCCGAATTTATTCCAGCCAGTCTTGATGATGAGGATGTCGCCCTCACGAACTTCGACCTGGTCCATGATCATCTGCGGAGTATAGACGCTCGAGTCACTGACCAGTTCTGAGATATCAGCGATGACGCCAGGACCGACCCATTCATTGAGGGGAACCTGCCCGATGGTGCGCCCGTTGGGGAAGAAGTGCTTTTCCCCGTCCATATGCGTACCGAGGTGAATGGAGGCGTTACAGATCGAGCCATTACGACCCATGCCGAAGTACTGCCCGCCCACGCGCTTGGTGTAGGTGACAGTCAGTGGCACGTAGTTCAACCACTGCGGGGTTTGTACGCTAAACGGTACTGTCATGTCGATCATTTCGGATCTCTTCATCGCGCTCAGGAATTCATCGTCGCTCATGCCTTCGGGTGCGGTCCAAGCAAACACGCGGCTCCAGGCAGTCTCGACTTCCATGTAAGGAATTGGCATGATGCAAATCCAGGCGCGTTTATTCTTGAGTTTTTCGATGTCACCAACAATGGCTTCGGTCAGCACCAGGTGCTGCTTGGGCATATCGATGTGGGTCAGTTTGTAGTACTCGCCCTGCGGGAAGGTCTCATCCCAGGTCTTGCCGGTCTCGGCAACCAGCTTGGCTTCCGCCAGCTTGAAGTGGTCTTCGTGCCAGCGGCGGATGGGGGTGTTCATCGGATGCTCGGCTGAACCGCAGTCCACGCCGACAACCTTGAGTTCCATGTCCAATGCCCATTTGTAGAAGTCCATGGAAGGACCGGGATGGCGCACAAGGAAGCCAAATTCCATGCCCTCAACGCCGCCCTGGGCGCTTTCATTCCACACCGGGGGCTGATCCCAGGAATACTTGTGGTAACCGGTGTTGACGATGAGGATATCGCCCTTCTTGACATCGACCTTGCTGAGGATCATCTCAGGGGTGTAAATGCTGTAATCAGACACCAGGTCGGAGATATCCGCCACCACGCCGGGACCACACAGGTCACCCAGCGGGATATCGGAGATGGCGCGGCCGCCGGAATGGAAGGCGCGTTCGCCGACCAGGTGGGTGCCCACGGTGTTGCTCCAGTTGAGGATCTGACCGTTGGCGCCCTGACCGCCGCCGTAAGCACCGGTGACGCGCTTGAAGAAGTGCACTTCCAGCGATTTCTCATGCGGGTGTGGAGGGGTGAAAATGCTGCAGTCCTGGGTGAGGTCATACAGCGGCGCTTCGCTCAGCATCTTGATAAAGTCTTCTCGATTCATTCTTGCTCCTTTTCTAAAGGTGAATAGATTAGTTGTAACCGTACTTATCCGCGAAGGTGTAGAGCGCGTCTTCGAAGCATTTCATAGGGGCTGAAACCACACCCGCGCCCACCTGACCCACACCTGGATCCTTGTGGGCAACGCCGGTGTTGACGCGCGGGGTGATCTGCTTTTCGACCACTTTGCGGATGTCGACACCGGTTGGGGTGCCGCGGAAATCGAGGAATGGGATGGTGAACTGTTTGTGTTCGGCAGTGGTGATCTCGTACATATCTAGGGTAGTGTTGATGGCGTCGCGCGGCTCACCGCCGATAAAGGTAACCAGGGCAGGGGCGGTTGCCATCGCGAAACCGCCGATACCAGAAGTTTCGGTGATAACGCTGTCGCCAATATCAGGGCAGGCGTCTTTTTCGCTGAAGCCGGGGAAATAAAGCGCTTTGACGATCGGGGAGGGAGCAGTGAACCACTGATCGCCCAAACCGCTCACTCGGATACCCCAGTCGGTGCCATTGCGGGTCATCACGGTGACCACGGTGCTGCCTTCAACATTCTCGCCGGCGGCGGTCATGGTCTTACAGCCTGCCATTACAGGGTTGAGGATGCTCAGGGCATTTTCGCCGAGGAATTTGATGACTTCAGCGGCGGTGGCAGTATCTTTTGCGGTCTTAACAATGAAGGGTGTCAATTGGGTGGTCCACAGGATTGACGCGGCGTCAAGGCGGTTGTGACCATCGTCGCCCATGTGCAGCGCCTTGGATAGGATGGCGCGGATATCGATCCCGCCGCTGGCTTCGAGTGCGGCCTTGACGGTCGGTCCGAGCACGGCTTCCATCCAGCGCAGTTTTTCCATCACATCCTCGCTGTAGGCGCCCATGCGCATCACTTTGCCACGGCCTTCGTTGAGGTTGGAGAAGCATTTGATGCCGTGGGTTTGGTTCTCGATCACATACACCAGTTGCGAGGGGGAAATCACGCCTGCCATGGGACCGGTGCACATATGGTCATGGCAGGGGCTGAACTCGATCTTGCCGGACTTCAACAGTTTGTCAGCTTCTTCAGGATTTTTGGCTTTGCCTTCGAAGAGCAGCGCGCCGATCATGGCGCCCCGGGTCGGTCCAGACATTCTATCGTAAGTGACCGGGGGTCCGGCGTGCAGGAGCATGTTCTCATGCAACCCTGGCACGATATCCAGCGCCTTGGCCATGGTGGTGGCGACAGGGCGGGCTTCCATAAAGCGTTCAACTACATATGCATTTGCTTTCTCAATATCAACCATGTGCTTCCTCCAGGTTATCAGAATAGGATTACCAGGTTACTTCCTGGGTGCTTTCATTTTCTGCAAAATATTCATCAGTTTCTCATTACCGCCCGCGGGGGGTTTCCAGTCCACCTGCACGTAAGGAGCCCCTTGATCTTTGAGGTTCGCGGAGAATGATTCGAGACCTACATTGATCGCAGCGAGGGGTTTCTTGAGCACGTCGAGGTCAACCGGTGTACCGATAGTTTCAACTTTGACTTCATCCCGTTCAACCAGCGCGCGCAGGATGCGCCCGACATAGCGGCAGATTACTTCGTTGCTGGTATCCACCAGCGCGCCGGCTGCTTTCAACTTGGCGATCTGGTTGTCGAGGTTCTGGGGGTCTTCATCGGTGCCGCAGGCCACGCAGACGACTTCCAGGTGGCGGCCCGCGGTCTTCGCGTCGGCGATGCACTTGGCGATGGCTGGTGCGATCTCGCTGGCGGGGTCAGGATGTGAGCCGTATCCGATGACCACATCAAGCATAATGACCGCCACTTCAGGATCGGCAGCTTCTTCATATAATCTTCGGATGCGCAGCTCGTTGTCCATCATCGGGTGCAGGCGACCTTGCGTGAATTCATCTTCACCCAGGTCAACGATGCAGCTCTCCTGGCTCACGAAGGCATCGGGCAGCTGGAATTCTTTGTTGATGGGGGAGTTGGCGAGCACACGCGGAACATAACCGTAAAGGATGTGCTGGGCTTCATAAGCGAGCGTACCGCCCGAGAACAGACCGCGCAGGTATTTCTGCTGCGGGGTGAACTTGGCGATCGGCAGGTCGTCATCGCCGGTGAGTTTCGGCGGGTTATTGGCTAATTCTACAGCCAGGCGGGCGGCATCGTCCAATCCGGTAGCGAAGAACAGGTTGCCGTCGCGCAGCGTGGTGACCGGGCGGGCGATGAAGTTGACCACCACGGGTTTGCCGGCTTTGCGGGCGACTTTCAATACAGCCTCAGCGACTTTGGGGGAAGGCGGTTTGGAGGTGAGCACGATCACCTTGGTATCAGGATCACGGGTCAGCACATCCAGCCCTTGCAAGAAGGTGATGGCACCGACTTCAGCTTTGAGGTCGCGCCCGCCAGTGCCGATACCGAAGGTGATACCGCTGCCGAGCTGGTGAATGCGGGTGGAGACCTGCTGCAGACCGGTGCCGGCCGCGGCGACGATACCAATGGGGCCTTTGCGGATCTTGTTGGCAAATGCCAGCCCGTACCCATCGACCATGGCGGTACCGCAATCGGGACCCATGACCATCAAACCGAGGGTGTTAGCTTCTTTCTTGAGTTCGATTTCATTTTCGATGGAGACGTTGTCGCTGAAGAGGTGCACGTGCTTGCCCAGGCGCAACGCTTCGCGTGTGACCGCGGTGGCGTACCGCCCCGCGACTGATACGATCACCCACTCCGCGCCAGGCAGCATGTCGGCAGCGCTTTCCAGGCTGCGCGGCTGGTATTCCTGGTCACCGCTGGCTTTGCGGGCAGCCAACAAACCATCCACCTGGGCAAGGGCCTCACTGGCGGCTTT
>JBCFBD010000049.1:0-15129 GCA_038562455.1 Anaerolineaceae bacterium
ACCAAAGATGTTGAGGCAAATACCGGCATGGACTTCAGGAGAGTAAGCCTCGCCGGGTTCCTTGATACCCGCGCCAAGCAAGAAAATAGGCACATCGCGACCCACGACTGCGTTCGCAGTTAATTGAAGCCATTCATAATTACGGAATCCGCGCTGATCCTGGCTGTCGAGGGATTTGGCGTAGGGCAAGGTGTTAGGCCATTTTTGCGGCCCACCTGCGCCGTAATCGAGGTCGTGGTTGTAGGTGAACGCGTAAGAGGCGAGCGCCATCTGGTTAAGCAGGTTCGTGTACCCCCGGCGCTTTATGGATTGCAACGACTGTTTAAGGAAAGAGAGATCCCAGTAGCTGCCTCCCGGTTCGAGGGGAGGGAAGATGGGGGTGATGCCCGACTGCGCAGCAATCGTCGCGAGGGGGAGAAAGCGGTCGATGAACCTTTCAACCAAATCCTGCTGTACCCAACCGGAAGTGGACCAGCTTTGAATCTGGTTGGGTTTTTCAAACAGGATGACATGTTTTACGCCCCAGCGGGCATAGGCATTGAAAATGGGCTTCAATTCTTTTACTGATGGGCTGTTGGGGAGTGGCAAGCGCAAATGGACGATTGGCTTGATACCGGCTTTAACCAACCCGGAGATGAAATGTTCAGGGATGGCGCGAACGGCATCGCTGGTGAGTACCAGCCATGAGGCGTGAAGCTGCTGAAGGACCGGCAGCCATGCTGCCAGGTCTTTCTGGGTGTAGTGTTCCGTATCCGGAAAGTAATGAAACCCCACCCGGGGAGAGAGAAGGTCAGTTACTTTACGCCTGTTACCTGTCATCGTTGCTCCTCATACCGACAGCCCTTATCGTCAGATTATTGGTGCAAGAATAATGCCAGGGGTGACTGGAATGGGGAAGTCTGCTATAATTCCGGCGGAATGATCCTCGTCACAGGCGGAACTGGCTTCATCGGACGGTCGTTGATTCGGGCACTGATCAATTCGGGGGAAAAGGTCAGGGTATTGTTAAGACCATCACAGGACTCGCCAAACTTTCCGCGCGGTGTTGCGGTTGAAGTTGCAGTCAGCAGTTTTTCAGACCAACGCAGCTTGAGGGCTGCATTGAAGGATGTTGACGTACTTTATCATCTGGCCAGCGCCGAGCGAAAGGGTTTGAAAGGCAATTTGAACCAGGTGGATGTAGAGGGGACTGCAACGCTGATGCGCGCGTGCCGGGATTCTGATGTGAAGCGGGTGTTGTTTATCAGCCATCACGGCGCAGACCGGGGTTCTGCTTTCCCGGTGATAAAAGCCAAGGGCATTGCTGAAAACTGGATCATCAACAGCGGTGTGCCTTATACCATCTTCCGCACAGGAGCGGTATTTGGTCCTGGCGACCAGTTCACCGAACCCATCACCAGGATGCTCAAGCTTACCCCGATAGTATTCTTCGTGCCAGGGGAGGGTGCATCACTGCTCCAGCCGTTGTGGGTGGAAGACCTGGTTACCTGCTTGTTGTTGGCCAGCGAAGATGAAAAAATGGCGAACCGGGTGCTTCCAATCGGCGGTATCGAATCCCTCTCTTACGCCGAAATCTTAAAAACTATCATGAATCAGACGGGGATCAAGCGGTCTCTGGTCTCGCTGAACCCTGACGCACTGCGCAGGCTTACACTGTACATCGACCAGGTTTACCGCCGGCTACCCATTTCCATCTACTGGCTGGATGAACTGGCGATGGACCGTATCACGAGCCTGGACGTGATCCCGCGTGAATTTGGCATCATCCCCGCGCGATTTAAACATCAACTTGATTACTTGAAGAAAGAGTAATATTTACTCATGAGCGATAAGCGTAGTTTCAGCATTCACGGGCATTTTTATCAGCCGCCAAGAGAAGACCTATTCACCGGCAAGATTCCTGAAGAACCGGGTGCAGCGCCTTACCCGAATTGGAATGAACGCGTGTTGGATACATGTTACCGCCCCAACGCAGAGTTGCGCAACTTTAGCAAATTGAGCTTTAACCTGGGTCCTACGCTGGCGGAATGGCTGGCAAAAGCCGCCCCGGAGGTGCTTGCCAGGATCGTGGGGGAAGACAAGGTCAACCAGGCGATTTACGGAGCGGGAAACGCAATCGCCCAGGCGTACAATCACCGCATCTTGCCCCTGGCGAGCATGGAAGACAAGCTTACGCAAATCAAATGGGGGGCAGCGGCTTTTGAATCGGTATTCGACCGGCGCCCTGAAGGCATGTGGCTGCCCGAGACTGCTGTGGATGTTGAAACGCTCTGCTTACTTGCAGATGAGGGTATCCAATTCACGATCCTCGCGCCCTGGCAGGTTGAGGTGATCGAAGGGCATTCCCCCTATACCATTGAGCTGCCTGGCGAGAGATCAATCGTGGCTTTCGTTTATTACGGCGGGTTGAGTTCGACGATGAGCTTTGATGCCTTCGCCACCGGCAACGCTGACGCGTTCGCGGAATTTTATCTCAAGCCCGAGATCGATCGTTATGACGTTGAACAATTGATCCTGGTGGCGACAGATGGCGAATTGTACGGTCACCATCAGCCGTTTCGTGATCAATTCATCGCTCACTTGATGAATGGGGCGGTGAAAGGCATTGGGTTGCAGCAGAGCTGGCCAGCGCTGTGGTTGAAGCAGCACGAGGTGAAAGGAAAAGCGCGGATCGTGGAGAATACTTCATGGAGCTGCCATCACGGCGTGGAGCGTTGGCGCAGGGATTGCGGCTGCACCGCGAATGGTGCGTGGAAAGCCCCATTGAAAGCGGGCTTCGATGCTCTGAATGAAGGGATCTTTACCGATTTTGTTGACTTGGTGCAATCCGAAGGGATCGATGGGATTCAGGCGAGGAATGACTATATCCGTGTGGCATTGGAGCTGACCGGGTTCGATGATTGGTTGGGTGGGATGACCAAGAAGTCATTATCCATGGCACAACGGCTGCGAATCGAGCGCGCGCTCGAAGCACAATTTACCTGCCAGAAGATGTTCACGTCGTGCGGCTGGTTTTTCGACGACCTTTTGCGTATCGAGCCGCAAAATAACATACGGTTTGCTGCACGCGGCGCCGCGTTAATGCGTGAAGTCACGGGACGGGACTACAGCGAAATCGTGATGCCTTACCTGGCACAGGCTGCGAATGAGAATCACAACAGGACAGCCGCCGACGATTTTATAGTCGCATACATGCGATTGATCGCTAAGTAAGTGTGACTATTTCGTCTTAATACTGATCAGTTCGATCAATTTTTCGAATTTGTACTCAGACCTGCTTTCCAGTTTTTGCAACGGATTGATGATCTCAAAGAGATTCAACATCAATTCAATACTCGAAGTTCTGCCCACGGTTGGGTCGGAGAGCCTTTTCACAACCGGCAGCAGTGCCATCCACCAAGTGAAGCTTTCGAAAGCTTCGCGGTTGTACCAGAGGATGCCCTGGTAGCGGTTCACTCGCAGGTAAGCCTGGATCTCGGGGTCGGTCAGCCACTGCTTAAACAGCACTTTGAATGGGAGCAGGTGTGCCTGCTCGTACCAATCCTGTTGGCTGATGCCCATTCTGAGCAAGAGCGACTGCTGCTGGAGCTCCTCATCGGTGCACCCGGTTTCACATAATGCCTCGGTGAGCGGTTTGGTCAGCTGGAATTCATCCAGCCAGGCAATTGAGTAGTCTTTGTACTCATCGAAGTTGTGCAATTTACCTAGCTGGCTGACAATTGTCCAGGATAAAAGGGTATAGCGGAAAGAGTTTTTTCCGGTCAACGGCTTTAGCAGGAAGTTGACCAGGTCGTTGACCTTCCTGCTGCCCGGGATCGAACTTTCAGCCAGTTGATTTTCAAGGGTCAGGCCGGTGATGAACAATCGGGCAACTTCCTCGCGCAGGATGGTGATATCGGCATGGGAGTTCGTCTTCTCACTTACTGCGCGTAGGAGATTTTCGATCTTGTATCTGATCTCGCCTTCATCCATGGATTCTATCGTGTGCGTGCCTGGATATTTCTGTGTGAGATAACCGAGGTAGCCGCTGTTGATGATCGCGCGGGAAGGCTCCTGGACAGGGCGCAGCACCAGTTCACGCAGCGCCTGGTCGATGTCAGGCACGCCCTGCTCGCCGATGAACTCATAAAGCGAGCGATAGTCATGCGCAGGGTCTGGTTGCACAACTGAAAAATCAAGGAAAGCGTGATACTGGTAGCCGCGAAGTTTGAAATGCAACCCGCGGTCAAGCAGCTGCCCTAACGGGCGAATATGCTGCAAGCGGGTGACTTGGTCGCGGAATATGACATAAGCACTGCGGTCGATGGGCAAGCCAAGAGCTTTATCAATCGGTAAGCTCTCGATCTGCTTGCCGCTGCCGTGCTTGCGCAGCTGCGGGATCGAGTAGTGAATCCAGCCCTCGGTCTCGTGGATGCTGTTGTTGTAGATCACCAGCGCTGAATTGCAGTTCTCGTGATTGGAGTAAGCGTAGACGTTCTCGTTCACTTCGTTGTTGTTGGTTACAAAATCATACAGGTTGAAACGGTCGACACCGGCAAACAGGTGACGCTGGTGCAGGAGGGGGAAGATCTCCCACTCGTGCCGGTTGACCAGGTCAGGGTCAACCTTTTCTTCCCAGTAGGCTTTGCGGAACTCCATGCCGTACTTCTCGGCGAAACCTTCGATTTGCCCGTGTCCCAGCATCGGTAGGCCGGGCAGGGTGGCCATGAGCAGGCAGATGCCAAAGTACTTGTCGCCCTTGCCGAACTGGTCGACTGCGGTGCGCTCGTCAGGGTTGTTCATGAAGTTGACATAACGCTTGAGGATTTCCGGTTCGAATTCGAGCGTGTTGCGAATCAGCTTACGGTAACCGGCGTTATCCTCGTTGCGCAGCATGTTCATGAAAGCGCTGTTGTATACCCTGTGCATGCCCAGCGTGCGCACAAAGTACCCTTCCATCAGCCAGAAGGCTTCAGCCAGCAGCAGCGTGTCGGGGGCTTCCACTGCGGCGCGGTCGACGACTTCGCGCCAAAATTCCACCGGCATGGCGCGGTTGAACTCCTCCTGCGTCATGCTGTGCTCAGAGCGCGAGGGGATGGCGCCGCCAGTCCCCGGCTGCGGGAACCAAAGACGCTGGTAATGTTTTTTTGCCAGGGTCATGGCTGCGTCAAAGCGAATGATCGGAAAGCGGCGCGCCACCTCGAGAATGGTCTGGATGACCGCTTCACGCACCTCGGGGTTGAGGTAATTGAGCTGCGCGGTGTCATTCCAGGGCATGGTGGTGCCGTCGTTGCCGTGGTAAATGTACTTGACTTCGCCGCTGCGCAGGTCCTGGCGCTTGAAGACCACCGCGGCATCAGTGCGGTCGAAGTAGTGGTCTTCGATCTGGATCAGCACTTCCGGGTTGTATGAGAGGTTCTCGCCATTAAAACTGTAGGAAGGATAAGGACACTGGTCGAGGGAAAGGAAGCGCTCTGGATTGTGGATCATCCACTCGGAGTCGATGCCCATGTGGTTGGGAACCATGTCGCTGGCGAGCCGGATGCCGTACCGGGCTGCCTTGTCGCGCAGTCTCTGGTAGGCGCTGTCTCCGCCCAGGTCATCGGCGATCTGGTAGGAGAATAGCGAATAAGCTGAGGAAATGGCTTCGGGATTACCGCACAATTGCTTGATGCGCGCGGATGCCGGGCTGCGCTCCCACAAGCCGATCAACCAAAGACCGGTGATCCCCCACCTGGCAAGAGTTTCCAGTTCTGCATCCGGAATCTGATCAAGCTGGCGGATCTGCTGATCGTATTTGCGGCTGAGCTGGTCGAGCCAGACGTAGCTGTTCTTGGCGATCAGCACCAAGCGGGGCATCCACTCGCGGTCCATGCTGAAGGCTTCCACATCCGCACCCGAGCCTCCCGCACGCAGGAATTCATCGCGGTCATAGACCGGTATGGGGATGATACCTGGTCCGCTGAATCCAAGTTTGTTTTCCTCATTGATCAGGTCGAGGCTCGTTAGCAACCGTAAGAGATACTCCCCCAGCAATACTGCCCAAAACTCGCGGATGTATTCCAGTTGACCGGTGATTGAATCAGGAACCTCGATCGCCGGACTGCGCAACATAGTGACCAACGAGGTGTTACGCGGACCAAAATATGGTTGGGTCTCAAAGAAAGCGCGAGTTTCGACTATTGACTGGATGAAGCGCGGGTCAGAGGTGAGGGATTTCTCTTTGAAAAGTTCCTGATAGTTTTCGAGCGCAGGATTTTCAATCTCGAGCCAAAGCACGATCAATTCCTCGAGCAGTAGTTCCCGGTTGGGAGTTCCATCAGTTTGACCGAGCAAATAAGCCTGTGGGTCAAGCTGCTTTTTGTACACGCTTAATGGTGGAAATTCGCGGATAAAAAGTTCCAGCAAGCCATCGAGACTTGCTGCAGACAGTCTTTCCTCCAAATGGCTGATCAGTTTGCTTAGGACGTCGGGATTCTTTTGTTCGCGATACAAACTGAAAACATGGTGGAAAATCTCATCGATCAGTCCCATGGCATTGACCTGGCTGGCTCTGGCAGCCTGTTCAGGAAAGGATACCAGGTCACGGATGGCGTTCATTCTCTGTGTAAATTTCCGCGCGGCGTGAAAATTAGCAAAAATCACATTTCCGTTATAAGCGAATAGATCCTCTTCAAACTGGTACTTGTTACGAGCTCTACGAGAAATATGAAATTCCATGGTCAGGCTCCAATCCGGGTCAGAGGATAGTTAAATTATATACAGGTTGGATGAAGTTAGTAAGTTGAATCAGGTGTTAGCTGAGTTGATCAAGTTGATCAGCGAGAAGGAGAGCAGACTCTGGAGAACCTTCCACCTGATATTCAGTCAGTAGTACGCCTGATTGAACCATGCGACCAAGCGCGTTTTTGGTCAGCTCAGACCCCCACGGAAACAGGCTGACCGTCTGTTTTTGGCTGGCAGCTCCCATGGAGTTGAAGAAACACGTTATGAGGTGTTCCATTGCCCGGCTTTCCGGGATAAAACGCGCTTTTTCGGGTAATTCTGGCAAGTGGCGGTGTGTTAGATCATATACAAAGGCATATTTCCAGGCACCGGCTTCGCTGATCGCCACCGGCATTACTTTGAGCTGCTGTTGCAGGATATCCAGCGCGCGGTTGAAAGGGGATGCGGAGTTTGTACCGGTGAGACGCGCTTCTTTGCGCAGGGAGATGGTATCGAGCGGACCTTTGCGTACCAGCGCGTCGAAAATGAGTTTAGTTTCCATCGGCAGCATTCCCTGGCGGTATTGGTCGGCGAAATCCTCCTGCGGATCGCCGTAATTGGGCGAGAGGGCGTATAAATATGGGATCGCGTCCATCGAGATGATGGTGTTTTTACGCTTGAACACTCTGGCGTAATACCACACCTTTTTGTCGAGAAGGGAATCCTTCCAGTTCCATGCGATGTGATCATAAGCATCATTTTCATCTGCCACAGGGCGGTCACCCGCCACGGCATCCCATAGGTTGGGGAATGGATAACCTTTTACCGGCCAGAAGAAAATGAAACCTCGCTCGTCAACGAAATCGATGGCCTGTTGGGGCGACCTCAGCTCAAGACCAGGCGAGGTACGGAAAGTTTTTGCGCGGTAGGCGTCGAGTTTGGATCTTGAGATCGTGTGCATGAAAAAACCTACCCCAATCATATCAGGTTTTATGATCGGGGCACGGGATGGTAAATGGAAGCTTACGCGATTTGCTTGAAAATATGAGTGATGATATTTGAACCACTGCCGCCGATGTTCTGGCTCATACCAATGCGCGCATTCTCCACTTGCGAGCCGGCAGCTTCACCGCGCAGCTGTTGCACCACTTCCACAATCTGGTACATGCCTGTCGCGCCGACCGGGTGACCACGCGCTTTCAACCCTCCGCGGGTTGCGATGGGAATCCTTCCGTTCACAAGAATCTCACCGTCCAATGCCAGGCGCGGTCCCTGGCCGCGTTCTGCAAAACCGTTCGCCTCCAATGATAAGGCAGCCATGATCGAAAAAGCATCGTGGAGTTCGAACAGGTCGATATCTTCGGGTGACAAACCCGCCTGCCCGTAAGCCTTTTTACCCGAGACGTACGCGGCTTTGAGGAAAAGCGGGTCCTTGCGGTGATGTACGGCGATTGAGTCGGTCGCCGCAGATGAGGCTGCTACCTGCACAGGGGCAGACCGATTGGTGCGACCTATTTTATCGAAAGGGATCACGATCGCGGCAGCCGCTCCATCGCCGATCGGAGAAGCATCCATCAGGTTGATCGGGTCGTTGACCATGGATGCTTTGAGATAGCGGTCAATGTCAATCTTTTCATGGAAGCGCGCATGAGGGTTATGCATGGCGTTGGCGTGGGCATTCAGTGAAAACGGCGCGAAATGCTCTTTCTGCCAACCGTATTCGTGCATGTAACGGCGCATCAGCAGGGCGTTCAAGGAAACGAAGGATAAACCCTGCCCGGCTTCCCATTCCGCGTCAGCAGCGGTGGCGAGTTCGGCGGTGATCTCACTGATGGGAGAGTCGGTCATCTTTTCAACACCGACTGCCAGCGCACTTTCAACTGCGCCCGAAGCAACGGCCATTACTGCGGTGCGAAAACTCGCCGCCCCGGAACTGCAGGCGGCTTCAGCTCGAAACGCCTCAGCGCCGCGCATGCCAATCCAATCGGCGATGTAGGCACCTAAATGCTGCTGGTGGTTGGCTGAACCAGACATCATGTTGCCCACGTAGACCGCGTCCACCTGCTGCAGTCCGGCGTCCGCCAGGGCAGCCAGGGCGGCTTCTCCTGCGAGGTCTCGCAGGGATTTATCCCAATGCTCATCCACCCTCGTCTGACCAATTCCTATGACAGCGACTTGTCTCATGACTCCCTCGATTTGTATTCTAAGGTGATTATAACTTGCCAAGCTATCAAGAACTATCAGATTCAAACTATCAGATTCAGGATCACATTCAGGATCAGATTCAGATCAGATTCAGGATTTTACAAGCCTCTTAAGCTGCCTTATAATTTACGGGATTATTGCACAACGGAGAAAGAACATATTGAAACGGCCAGTCAGGATACTCGGTATCATTTCAGCAGGAATCCTCTTGATTTCAGCGTGTAATGTACACACTGTGACCCAACCGATCATCACCTCGACCCCATTTCTACCGGCACCGCTGGAATCTCGCACACCAACCCCGGCTGCTGAGACGGTTGCACTTTATTTATCGGATCAGATGCCAGGGGCCTGGCAGGAGCTGATCCAACCTCTGCCTGGGGTCACGCTGGTGGACAATGTTAGGGATGCCGACATTACGATAATCCCTTCAATTGGTAAAACCGACACAAATGCACTGGCGAAGTTTGACCTGGTGTACGCGGCGGCGGTGCCCTTCTTCACCGTGGAAGATGAAATCAGTTTTGATACACTCTCAACGCTCTGGCAGGGAGGCGGCGAAGGGGATGAGATACGTGAACTATTCGTTTCTACGAAAACTATGGGATTGCTCAGCACTGTGTGGGGAAAACCTGCGGAAAATGTCATTTCAGGAAAATCCAGCGAATTGCTGGATCTTATGAAAGCGTCGCCATCAGCCATTGCGATCCTCTTATTTGAGGAGATCACGCCGCGCTGGAAGATCCTCAAACTTGATGGACTCAGCCCGCTAGACAAACCGTTCGACCAGGAAAGGTACCCATTAAAGATATCGTTCGACATGGCGATCACCAACGTGGTGACGGAAGAGGTGATGCAAGTTGTCGAGGCAATTTCAAAGATTTTACCCACGAGCAACCGCGATGAATCTAAAATGACCGTGGTAGTGATGAGCGGCACGACCGCTATCACGCGCGGTTTGGCGTATAAGGTTACGATCAACGATACCGAATACCCAATCAAACTGGTGAAAGATTGGTTCCTTTCAGCGGATCTGCGGCATGTGAGCAATGAGGCTCCATTTTACGAAGATTGTCCATATCCTGACCCCTACACCTCCAGCCTGGTGTTCTGCACCAGCCCGGATATGATCGAAGTGCTCGAAAATATAGGCGTCAACGTCGTGGAGCTGACAGGTAATCACATTAAGGATTACCTGGAAGAGAACCTGCTTTATACGATGCAACTATATAAAGACAGAGGTTGGTATTTCTACGCCGCAGGTGAGAACGAGCAGTTGGCAAGAGAACCTGTGCTGATCGAGCATAACGGCAACCATATCGCATTCATTGGGTGCAACGCTGTGGGTCCAGCTTCAGTATGGGCAACCGAACAGCGGGCGGGGGCGGCGCAATGCGATTATGAGTACCTTACCGAGACCATCAAAGGCCTCAAAGACCAAGGGTACACGGTGATCACCACATTCCAACATGCAGAGCTCTCGCAACAGGACGGCTGGCCAACAGTGTTGATGTTTGCGGAGAAGATCAGCAGTGAGTTCCATTCGGTGGCGGAGGCCGGCGCGGATATTGTGCAGGGGTCACAAGCGCATTACCCGATGGGTTTTGAATTTGTGGGTGACAGCCTGATCCATTATGGGCTGGGCAACTTCTTATTCGATCAGATGTGGGATCCGAACCGCAACGAGTTCATCGACCGCCACATCATATACGATGGTCAATACATCAACACGGAATTGTTGACCGCGGTGCTGATGGATTGGTCGCAGCCGACGCCGATGGATCACGACCAGCGAGTTGAGTTCCTGGACCAAATCTTCACAGCAAGTAAAGCGAGGGAAAAATGAAAATTTACGATGTTACCCTGATGATGGAAGAAGGGATGCCGGTATGGCCAGGTGAAGCTGATTTTGTTTTACAACGAGACAAAAAGATCGAGGAGGGCGCCGACGCGAATGTTTCGCGGCTTGAGATGAGCGTGCACACTGGTACGCATGTTGACGCACCTTTTCACTTTTTAAGCGGCGGTGACACGGTGGAGAATCTGCTGCTGGATGTGTTGATCGGCAGCGCGCAGGTCGTCGAACTGCCTGAAAGCGTCGACGAGATCACACGCGATGTGATAGAAACCGTGCATCTTACTAAAGGTGTGGAACGTGTTCTATTCAAGACTCGAAATTCCAATTACTGGAAGATGGGCAGGCGGGAATTTCAGAAAAGTTTCGTCGGGATTGATGCAGATGCAGCGAAATTACTGGTGGAATTGGGTGTTCGGCTAGTCGGTATTGATTACCTGTCAGTCGCGCCTTTCAAACGCAGCCGACCCACGCACGAGGTCCTGCTTGGAGCGAAAATGGTGATCATAGAAGGACTGGACCTTTCCGGCGTCACTGAGGGGGAATATATGCTCTATTGCCTGCCATTGAAACTAAAGCTCACAGACGGCGCGCCCGCAAGGGTGGTCCTGGTCCAAGAGTGAGATCAAAGCAAAGCAGAGACAGGTGGTACACACCCGTCTCTTTTTTCTGATATATTTCTAATCTCGAAAAATCAGGTTTATGATAGGATAATAAAGGTTGTCTTGAAAAAGAGGAGCGATGGAAAATGATCGAAATTCCGGATGCTGATGTGCTACCGCTGGCGCTCAAACATAACTTTTGGACCTGGTCGGCACAATCCAGGGTAAATCCCATCCCGATCAGGGCTGCCAAGGGCGTGTACTTTTGGGATATTCACGGCAAGCGCTACCTTGACCTCAACTCGATGGTGATGTGCGTCAATATTGGCCACGGCGACGAGCGGGTGATCAACGCGATCGTCGACCAGGCGCGTGAGTTGCCTTTCGCGGGACCTGGATTCGCGACCAAGCCACGTGCGGTGTTGGGCGAAAAATTAAGCCAGATTGTCCCGCAAGGCTTAACCAAATTCCTTTACACCTCCGGTGGGGCTGATGCCAACGAGAATGCGGTGAAACTTGCGCGCGCGTTTACCGGGAAAAGCAAGATTCTCGCGCGCTACCGTTCGTATCACGGTGCAACGTACGGCGCGATCGCGCTGACTGGCGACCCGCGCCGACTTGCCTGGGAGCCTACCGTCATGCCCGGGGTTGTGCATTTCCTTGACCCGTTCCATTATCGTTCCGCGTTTCATCGGAACAATCCGAATGTCAGCGAAGAAACACTTACTGCAGATTATTTGAATCACATTGAAGAGATCATCCAGTATGAAGGCGCGCATACAATTGCCGCGATTCTGCTGGAAACCGTGACCGGAACAAATGGCATCATCATTCCTCCTGCAGGATATTTGCAGGGCGTGCGCGAGATTTGCGACCGTCATGGGATTATGTTGATCGCAGATGAGGTAATGTCTGGGTTCGGGCGCACTGGGGAATGGTTCGCCGTGGACCACTGGGACGTGACACCGGATATCATGACCATGGCGAAGGGTTTGACCTCGGGTTATGCACCGCTTGGCGCTGTGGCGATGAAACCGGAGATCGCGGCAACATTTGATGACCGAGTTTATGAAGGCGGCTTGACTTACAATGGGCATCCAATTTCACTGGCGGCTGCGATTGCGGTGATCGAAGTGATGCAGCATGATAAACTGGTAGAAAAAGCACGTGATACTGGTGAATACCTTGCCGCTATACTGAAGGAAATAGCTGTTGAACACCCCTCGGTGGGGGATGTGCGTTCGATCGGTCTTTTCGCGGCAATCGAACTGGTGAAGAACCGCGAGACCCGCGAACCGATATCGCCCTACGGCAGTTCAAGCCCGGCAATGAATGAGGTGAAGAAATATTTGTTGGCGCATGGGGTATTCGCCTACACCCACTGGAATATCATCCTGATCATTCCACCATTGATCATCACCAGGGAACAACTAGATGAGGGCTTGTCGGTGATCAATGACGCACTGTCGATAATAGATAATAAGATAGATTAATAAGGTGAATATTATGAGTGACGATAAAAAAATTGAATCAGTGGTGATTATCGGTGCGGGTCCAGCCGGCTTGTCAGCGGCACTCTACGCGGCGCGCAGCGAGCTAAAACCGCTTGTACTGACGGGGATGCAACCAGGTGGGCAGGCTGCCTTGACCAATTCGATTGAGAATTACCCGGGATATCCGGAAGGCGTTGGAGGTACTGAGTTGGGCGACCTGTTCCAAAAACAAGCGGAGCGTTTTGGCGCGCGAGTGGAATTCGATTCCGCGATCGGTGTTGATTTCACTTCACGACCGTTGAAGGTGAAAACTTATAACGGCGAGATTCTGGCAAAATCAGTCATAATCGCAAGCGGCGCAAGTTCCGTGCACCTGGACGTTCCAGGTGAAACTGAACTTGCTGGTCGGGGCGTTTCTTATTGCGCCACCTGTGACGGTTGGTTTTTCAAGGACAAGGAAGTCATCGTGGTTGGCGGTGGAGACAGCGCGCTTGAGGAAGCCATCTTTTTGACGAGATACGCAACCAAGGTCACTATCGTCCACCGGCGCGACGAATTGCGGGCAGGCGCAATATTGCAGACCCGCGCGCGCGGGAACGCAAAAATCCACTTTATATGGGATTCCGTGATCAAGGAGATAAGGGGAGAAGAGAAGTTGACCTCCGTGCTGGTAGAAAACGTGAAAACTGGAGAGAAAACTGACGTACCCACAGATGGTGTATTCATTTTCATCGGGCATACGCCCAATAATGAGATGTATAAGGGGCAATTGGAAATGGATGAGCACGGGTACCTACGCGTCGACACTCATATGCGCACCAGCGTAGAAGGCGTCTACGCCTGCGGTGAGGCTGCAGATGGGGAGTATAAACAGGTGGTGATATCCGCCGGAATGGGGGCGACGGCAGCAATCGCCACTACGCGCTACTTGGAAACACGTGAAGATTAAAATACGATTAAATTAAACACCCTCAGTTCCGATGAACTGAGGGTGTTTTTAATTGAACTCTCGTTACGGTGCCGGAGTCTCAGCTCCGCTGGAACCGTACCAACCGAACACACGGGCAGCGCTGACCGTACCGTGTGTAGTGTACTCCGCCTGTCCATCGGCGGTGGTACCGCTCTGGCGTACTGCTACCACAGTCCAGCGGTAGATGTGGAAGGTATTGTCCAGCGGGCGCATGGAGGTGGGTACCGAGAACTTTGTATCGGTGGTGTATTCTACGATGCGTTTGTCACCGGCGGTTACATCCTCGATCGTAACAGCGTAAGCTTCTGTGGGGAACAGTGTTCCCACAGATGACCATTGCAACACGATAGTAGCGTTTACATCAGTGAATACCGCGCCGTCAGCCGGTAATAACAGGCTGGCTGCCTGGTAAGGTGGCAGCAGCGTAGCTGTGGGGGTGGGTCCTTGCGTGGGCATGCGCTCACAAAGCGGAAGGTTGAGGAACATTCCAGGCCAAACGATGTCGGTTGTCAAACCGTTCCAATTCTTGATGGTATCGACGCTGATATTGTAATTGGCTGAAATTGAACTGAGCGTGTCGTTCTCGGTCACCTGGTAGGGGAGGGTGCCGCACGACTGCTGGGTCGCTTCAGCCGCGCTCATTGTGGCAGTAGGCATGGGCGTGGGGGTCGGGGTCGGCCACGGGATCAACAAACGCGTGCCCACGTAGAGCGTACCGCAATCTGGGGGCAGGTTGTTCAAATTGGCGATACTTTGAATCGAAACGCCATACATTAAGGCGATCGAACTGCATAGGTCTCCATCGCGTACGACGTATTCCTGGGGTGGGACGGGTGTTTCGGTTGGCCCGAGAGTCGGCTCCAGGGTCGCCGTGGGGGTCAGGGTAAGGGTTGGCGTGCTTGAGCTGGTGGGGGTAACGGTTGGCGTGGTGACTCGCCCGGTGGTCTGCAGGATGACGAAGATCAAAGCTGCGCCAAGACCCAGCACCAACACGATCAAGCCAATCGCCGCAGGTAAACTGATTTTGAGCTCGGGCAGTTTCGGGTTCTGGATCGGTGTAGTGCTTTCTTTTTTGGCAGATGTATTGAATGTTCGTCCGCAAACAAGGCAGCGCGTAGCATTTTCACTCAACCGCGTGCCGCAGGTCGGGCATGTTTTTGGTGTCTGATTAGTAGGTTCTGGTGTCATATTGTTTCATCAAATGCCTTTGTAAATTTCGGCATCCTTTCGTCTATCCTTTATTTGTGTTCGAGATTGTGATATTCTAACCTTTGATGAAAGAGATCAGCCTGTATTTCCATATTCCATTTTGTCGCAGAC
>JBCFBD010000049.1:15139-18508 GCA_038562455.1 Anaerolineaceae bacterium
TTTTAACACATTTGCAGGGATGAACCAGTACATCCCTGCGTATGTCAAGGCTTTGTGCAGCGAAGTAGAAGCCGTATTGGTGCACGCGCCAAAGGAGTTATCCGCGCACACCCTCTATTTTGGAGGCGGCACGCCCTCACTGTTGCACGCGGATGATTTTGCCCGTGTTTTTGAGAGTGTTCGAAAATTTGTAAGTATTCCAGGCGGAGCGGAAATCTCACTGGAAGCCAATCCTGAAACTGTTACCAGGGACGGGATCAAAGCGCTGCGTGAGGTAGGGTTTACCCGCATTAGTTTTGGCATGCAATCAGCGGCCAGCCGCGACTTGCATGTGCTCGATCGCGAACACGACAACCGTTCCATCCTTAACGCGGTGCTGTGGAGCCAACAGGCAGGTATCAAGCACATCAACCTGGATCTCATCTTTGGCATTCCCGGTCAGAGCCTGGAAAGCTTGCAGCGCACGCTGGATCTATCCACCGGGTTAGGCGTTGACCACTTTTCCATCTATTCTCTCATTCTGGAAAACGGCACGCGGCTGAAGAGGTGGGTCGATCGCGGATTACAGCAGAAACCTGATGATGACCTTGCAGCCGATATGTACCTGAAAACGATGGAACTTTTGGAAGGGAAGTGTTTTAGCCAGTATGAGATCTCAAATTGGGCGAGAACCGTGGATGATGAGTGCCGTCACAACTTGCAGTATTGGCGTTACCTTCCGTATTTGGGGTTCGGCGCGGGTGCGCACGGATTCTGGCAGGATACGAGAACTGAGAATGTAGGTTCGATCACGGACTACATCAGCCGCATACAGAAAAATAGCCAGGCAAACTTCCCAGCCGGTCAGGCGATCCGTCAAACGAGCCGCTTGAGCTTGTGGGATCGCCTCCAGGAAAACATGATGGTGTCGCTGCGATTAACACGCGAAGGGGTATGCATCTCGCAATTGGAAGAACTATATAAAGTAAAAATCATTGAGCAATTTGATGCGCAAATACGCAGGTTAACCAGGCAGGGATTGTTGGAGTTGGCTGAAAACGGTAAGGTTTTGAGATTGACACATAAAGGGCGCCTGTTCGGCAACCGTGTATTTTTAGAATTTATCGATAATCCTATGCCGAATGGGTTTGATACGCTGAACTAATCAGAATACGTGTACTTGGGTACCGTAACCTACGGTTGTGATTTTGCCCAAGTCACCGGCAGGGGTCAGCCAGCGGTACAACCAACGTGCTTCTTCAGTCCGCATATTGATGCAGCCGTGGCTCATTGGCATACCGAAGTTTTGGTGCCAGTACGTGCCATGGAATGCGATACCGATCTCGGGTTCGAAGAATGAGGTCCACGGTACACCTGGTAATACATAAGCTTCAACGTCGTCAGTCAATTCAGCCCCGCCCATATGTTTGGAGGGCATCTTGGTCTGCACGTGGAAGCGGCCGGTGGGGGTGTTCCAGGGGATCTCGTTCGGTGGTTGGTAGTCAAGTCCGGATGAAATTTTGGTCTTCAAGACAACGCGGCCTTCTTCGTACGCGGTCAATTCCTGCTGCGCCAGCGAAACTTCGACGTACTTTTTATCCGGGTTCACTTCCGGTGAGATGGGGGAGGTTTCTTCAACGGGGATGATGCGGCCGTACTTTGCGGGGATGTAGTAATTGAGATTGTCGTTTTGAATCAACTCGTCAACGATGCGGTACCAGGGTTCGCCATCCGGTCCTTCGACGATGCCTACCACCCAATGGACCGTGCCAAAATACAGGCGGTAGATCGGCGTCCATTCGCCGGGACGGCGCTGCAGGTAGCTCTGTGCGAAGGGCACGGTGATCTCGATCAGATGCAGACTTTTATCAAGTGTATCAGGAGTCGGGTTGAGTTTCACGTGCACGCGCTGCACATTGGCGCAGTGGATGTAACCGCCCCAAACGCGGTACCACAAGGGGTTGTAGAGTGGTGCTTTATCCGACATGACCTCGTAATATACATTGATGATCTCGTCACGGAACCGCTGGAAGCGGATCGCGCTCTTTTCATCCGGCTGGCTATAAACACTCACCGAGGTCGTTGCCACGCGGATCAGGCTGTCGCTATCCGCGAGTTCACCAAAATTGTACGTCGGACGCAACGCGAGGCTGGTAAGACCCAGCGCGCTGAGCTTGAGGAATTCACGGCGTGAAAATCGTTTCATCGTCATGGGGTGATTATAACAGCTAAATCAGACAAGTTTTATCTTAGATTCGCGGTGAGTTGGTCGAGGTCAGTTTGCCGCAGGTAATGCGTGAAGGCTTGTAGTTCATTGAAAACACTCGATAGGGCTTTTTCGAGTTTTTTTTGCTGCGCCAGGTTGACCGAGCCGTCTAATTCTGCAGTGATCCTGTTGTTGGTCGGCTGATGCAGCGTGATGTCACCCCTGGCTGCCAGCCACCTGAGCGCTAGTGCAACAGTTGATTCAGCCACGGCAACTGACGATGCCAGAATTGAAAGATCCAATTCAGCGTGGTCAGTCGTGAGAGTAGTCTTGACCAAACCGGCGAGGCGGGGAAGGAAGCTGCGCAATTGATGCTCAGGCGGCGTTACCAGGCACCAGTAGACCTTTTCGGGTTTGGTATGTCCCAGGAGCGCAATGAGAAGCTCCCGGTTCGGTGGAACGGACCAAATGACCAGATTCAGGCAAGGACGCAACGCAAGACGGTCGACGCGCGGTGTTTCCGGCAGGTTTGAGCCTTCAGCCCATACCAGCGTGTCGGGTGAGGCTGCGATCGATCTGATTTCCTTGAGCGGGGAAGTAGAGCGGCGCAGGTCAACATTTACCAGTGTCGGTTTGACATTTTCCCTTTGAAGATCAATTTCATCCTCACGCTGGCGGTAATCGATCCACTCGAGCGAGACCTGGTCTTCACCGCGATAATTCGAAGCGCGCGCACTGTAAGCGAGGTCAAATCTTCCCTCCGGCAAAGGCAACCCGCTGCCGTTCCACCAGATGAAGCGGTTAGCATCTCCCAACGGGTTTACAACATCAATCAGCAGGTGTTCGGAGAGCTTGCCAATAGATCTCGACTTTATGATCTGCATGCCTTCAGCACAAAACACAATGGGTGGGTTGCTGGGTCCGTACGGCGCGAGCAGGTCGAGCGATCTGGCAAGGTCAAGCGAGATCGCTGAGGGGGAGAGGATCTGGTCGATGTACAGGGTACCGACTTTTTCACTGGAGGAAAACACTATTCTGACATGCGCATCCAGACCACGGATCAGCGAGGGTAAGTTTACTGCATCAAGTGAAAGCCCGGCTGCCATTGGGTGTCCGCCAAAACCGAGCAGGAAGCGCTCGTTGCTGCGGATGGCAGCAGTGATATCCACCCCCTCAACCGAGCG
>JBCFBD010000050.1:0-18339 GCA_038562455.1 Anaerolineaceae bacterium
AAGTTCCCGTACCAGGCGAACGGTAAAGCGCTCGGGCTGGGTGAATCCGCCGGATTCGTGAAGGTGGTCGTGGATGAAGAATACGGTGAGATCCTTGGCGCGCACATGATCGGTGCTGAGGTTTCAGAATTGCTCCCGGAGCTCACGCTGGCGCAGAAGAATGAACTGACCGTGCAGGAAGTGCTGCGCAACATCCACGCGCACCCCACATTGAGTGAGGCGGTGATGGAGGCGGCGGAGAACGCCGTGGGGATGGCGATCCATATTTAGTTGACAACAAAAAACGCCCCCCATCTCTGGAGGGCGGTGTTTATGTCTACCTTAAAACAGGCAGGTTTAGAACCTGTCCCTACGATGTCATCACGGGTCTGAACTTAAACCCGTACATCCGACTCTGTCCGCGGGGGAGAGGTTAATGTTATTGTCTAAATTATTAATTTGCTTGAGGATGTGATTGACATATCGCACATTCAGTCTACCGGATCGTGCGACATGTTACCGGGCAATCGGAGAAAAGCTGGATCATACCCTCTTCTAATCAGGGGCAGGCAAAGCGAGCAAGGTCTTGAATGAGTGGATTAATATATAATGATTATTATTTGATCTTCGGCCTACCCTTTAAGATAATAATGAATTGGAGGTATGTTGAATCGGTATCTTAAAGAATATAAATGGTCGAATGTTTTCACTATGATCCGTAACTTAAGATCTAAACCCCGGATCTGCTCAGAAAACTTTAACCATCGCCTTGTGGTGATAACGGGAGCTACTTCTGGGATTGGTCTGGCCACTGCGAAAGAATATGCCTCACACAAAGCTGACCTATTGTTGGTCAATCGAAATGAACAAAAATCAAAAATTCTTTGTGAAGAATTACAGAATGGCTACAGCGTGAATTGCAGCTATATCCTGGCAGACTTTGCAAAGTTATCTGATATTCATTCGGCGGCAGAAAAATTAATCAATCTGGAAAGAAGCATTGATGTCCTGATCCATAATGCGGGTATTTTTAACACCACCAGGATTCTGACCGCTGACCACTTGGAAGCAGTATTTCAAACCAATTATCTAAGCACTTTTATATTGAATTATTCACTCAAAGAGAAATTTAGGAATCAGGCAAGCGGACGCATAATATTTGTCAATTCTGAAGCCTATCGGTTTGCTGCGTTTGGCCTGCACTTGGATGATCTCTCGTGGAATAAGCATCACTATTCAGGGATAAAAGGATATGGATCAGCAAAACTAGCCCAATTACTTTCAATGTTAAAATTTAATGATTTCTTCAAAGGAAGTGGAGTCACGATAAACGCCATGCATCCTGGCAACGTGAAAACCAATAGCGGACAAAATAACGGAAAAATTTATAAGTATTACAAAAAACTGCTTATAGATCGCAAAACTCAGCCAATGAATTTTGCTCCTGATGCACTTTATTATCTGGGTGTATCTATTGATGTAGAGACATCCTCCGGTAAATTTTACAACCTGACCACAGAGGAAGAAACAGCACCTCCTGCGTTGGATATGGCGGCTGCTGATAAATTATGGGAGATAAGTTTAGAATTAGGTGGATTTCATGGGAAAAAATTCTGAGAAGATCGTTATCGTTGGCGCTGGGATGGCAGGTCTCACAACAGGGGCGTACCTGGTGAAAGCCGGGTATGATGTGCAGATACTGGAGAAAAATGAAAGAACCGGGGGTTTACTGGGAACGATAAACAAGAATGGTTTTTACTTTGACACTGGCCCAAGGGCGTTGATCAACTCGGGCATTGTAAAACCTATCCTGAAAGAGCTTGGAATTAACGGGGAATATTTTGAGAATACAATCTCGATCGGTATTGAAGACAAGCTCTTCAAAGTGACATCGATGGACGATCTGCAGGAATATCAGCGAATGTTAACGGAGATATATCAGGATAATAAAGAAGATGTTAAAAAGATTATTCATTCAGTAAATGAATTATCTGAATACACAAAGACAATTTATGAGTTTGACAACCCTTATTTCGGTGATCAATTCAGCAATAAGGAATACGTTGTAAAAAAACTCTTACCATGGACATTAAAATTTCTACAAGCTTTGAGAAAATTTAACCAGTATAAAATGCCTATGGAAGATTTTCTACACCAGTTAACTGGGAACCAATCCCTCATAGATATTCTGACCCAGCACTTCTTTAGAGGTATGCCGACCTATTTTGCTTTGGGATACTTTTATGTTTACCTGGACTATTTTTATCCAAAGGGGGGAACAGGTGTTTTAAAGGATCTTCTAACTGAGAAGTATATCCAAGGGGGAGGGCAGATCCACCTGAAGAAACAAGTCACACGAATCGTTCCGGCAGAATCTAAAGTCGTTGATGCGGAAGGTACTGATTATCACTATGATCATTTAATTTGGGCAGCAGATTTGAAGGAGTTTTATTGCAACTTGGATCCAACCGGATTGGAAACCCAAACTATCAGCAAGTATGAATTTGAAAAGCAAAAAATTCTATCCTCAAAGGGTGCTGAGTCTGTCTTCATTATGAATTTAGGCGTCGATCGCCCATCTTCCTATTTTAAGGATCATGGCGGGGAACATCTGTTCTTCACTCCCTCAAGACAGGGATTGGGAGAAACGAATCGTACGCAGCGGGTAAATCTCATCGAAAATTTCGATCAGATGTCAAAATCTGAAGTTATTACGTGGCTTAATAATTATTGTGATCAGAATACCTATGAAATCTCCATTCCAGTCTTGAGAGATAATTCGCTGGCACCGGAAAAGCAAACTGGTGTGATGGTCAGCTGCCTATTTGACTACCAGTTGATCAAAATGGTTGAAAACGCTGGCTGGTATGATGAATTCAAGGAACGATTGGAAAAACGAATATTAAATATTTTGTCAAAGACAATATTCAAGGACATTGAAAAAGATATTCTTTTCAGGTTTTCCTCCACACCGTTAACGATTAACAAACTCACCGGTAGTTCCGAAGGTGCTATTACCGGATGGTCCTTTGAAGCTGAACCGCCTGTCATCTATAAACTCACAGATGTTGGAAAATCGGTTTTTACCGCATTCCCGAATATATATAAGGCCGGGCAATGGGCTTATGCTCCTGCTGGTGTGCCCATTGCCATGCTGACTGCCTGGCATGCTTATCAAAAGATTGTCAAGAGGCCAAAGAGAAAATAATGACAATAACAACGATCGTGCTCTTGGCTTTCATTCTGCTGGAATTTTCAAATGTGGTGGCATTATATTTCTTCCCGGGGTCCAGGAGAGCAAATGCGGTGGGAGTTTTCTCTGCCTGGGAGAAATCCAAGCAGTTTCCTGAGATTCATAACCTCATGCGCTACCTGGTTTATTGGGTAGCAGGGGCAAAACTGATCTTTCTTTTTCTACTGGGGCTGATCGTAGCGTTTGCTGATCTGGATTTGCAAAGATGGAGCCTGGTGGCGCTAGGTCTTGCAACCCTTACCTTTTACTGGCGGATGTACCCGTTGGCTCGAATAATGGATTATGATGGTCAAATCAAACCCAAAAATTACTCTCTTGTGCTGGGGGGCATGATCCTAGCGCTGATTTTACTATTCTTTCTGGCTGCATCCATCGGAATAATAATTTAATTACCGAATCAATCCTTTGAAGGACACAAAAAACCGCCCTCCAATTCTGGAAGGCGGTTTCTCATTAATTTTATCAAATCTACCCCTGCATTACCGGCCTAAATTTATACCCGTACACCAGGATGCCTTTCTTCTCCACGTCCTCCCGCAGCTTGCGCGTGACCATCTCGACCGGCATGCCGATCTGCACCTTCTCTTCGCCCAGGTCGGTGAGCTGTGCGGTGACCATGGGGCCCTCGTCAAGCTCAACGATGGCGACGGTGTAGGGGGCGTTCTGCTCATAGCCGGCTGGGGCGTCGCGCATGACGGTGTACGAGTACACCTTGCCCTTGCCGCTGAACGCAAATTCGGTGCGCGCTTCGCCGCCGCATTCCGGGCAGACATCACGCGGGGGGAAGATCTTCGACTCGCAGTGCGGGCAGACCTCGCCAACGAGTGCGTAGCGTTGTTTCTTTAATCGCCAGTAGCGTGGATTTTCCATTTATGCTCCTTATACAAATCCTTAGTGTTGCAAGGGTAAGTTTATGAGGGGTTTTCTATCAAATCCTATCAGGTTTGGGTGGGGAAAAGGAGAATAGAGAATGGAGAAAAGAGAATAGTTGGTAGAGAATGGAGAATTGTAAAAATCAAAGTCGCATTTTCGGTCTTCTTTGATAACTACTCCCTGATCTCTACTCTCCACTCTCATCATTCTACTCTCCACTCTCTATTCTCTCCAACACATGCGCGATCGCCGTGGAGGCGGGGCCGCCGAGGGCGAGGGTGAGGGCTGAACGGGCGTTCGGTACCTGGTTGGCGCCGGCAGCGCCGCGCAATTGGGTCACCGCTTCTACCGCCTGGTAGACGCCCTTCGCGCCGATGGGATTACCGCGCGCCAGGCAGCCGCCCATGGTCAGAATGGGCAGGCGCCCCTGGATGGCAAACTCGCCTTCGCGCGCCATCTGCCAGGCTTTGCCGCGGTCCCCCAGCCCGCAGGCTTCCAGCGTCAGCGCGGCGTAGATGGAAAAGGGGTCATCCAGCTCAAACAGGTTCACCTGCCCGGGCAAAATGCCAGCCTGCTCGGCTGCACCTGTAACCGCTACGGCGGCGGCGTTGAACGCCATCGGTTCGTGCCGGTCATGCCACGAGAGCGAGTCGCTGCTGGCAGCCGATCCGCTCACACGGACAACTGGGTGCGGGTAATCCTTCGGCAGCAGCTCGCGCCGGGTGAGGATCAGCGCCGCTGCACCGTCGGCGTAGGTGGCGCCGTCGTACATGTTCAATGGGTCGCACAGCATGCCGCTGCGCGCGTAAGATTCCGGTGAAACCAGGTTCTTGAACATAGCGTGAGGGTTGTTCGCGCCGTTGGCGTGCGCCAGCATGGCGAATCCATTGAGCGCGTCGTGTGGAAGATCGTAATCGTGTAAGTAGCGCTGCATAATCAACCCCGCCTGCCCGGTGCTGGTGAGCCCCGGGATGGACTCGTAGTCGTAATCCATCTCCTGCATGATGGCGGCCTCGGCTTCTGAGCGCACGAGGTCGCTCCACTTTTCCACGCCCAGCACCGCCACCGTTTCGGCATAACCGCTGCGGATGGCGTGTACCGCCTGGCGTAGCGCCGCCGCGCCGGATGCCCCGGCGGCTTCGGTGGTGTAGGCTTCGATGCCGTCCAGGCGGGCGTAATCGGTGAACAGCGCGCCCAGGTTGGATTGGTGCGAGATCATCGAGGAAAGCAGGTTGCCGATGTAAAGTGCGTCAGGCTTAAGGCCGCCGCTATCGCGCAGCGCCTTAACCAGTGCCCGCACACCCATTTCGCGCAGACCGATGGTGTAATGCTCACCGACGGGGATTTGACCGATGCCAGCAATGACGATATCACTCATTGGCGGCTCCTTAGCCCATGTCGATCTTGCCGCGATAGCGGGCATAAGTGGCGTAGCCGATCTCGGTGCGGCGCGCCAGGTACTGCGCGATGGACGGCGCCAGCTCGCGGCGTTCGGCGATACGTTCGGTCACTTCAAAATAAAACGCGTCAGATCCCGCGCCCGAGCCGTACGAGACCTGCAGGATGCGATCGCCGGGTTTGGCAATATCCAGGATGGCGGTGAGTCCGATCATCGAGGCGCCGGCGTAGGTGTTGCCGATCACCGGCACGAGCAGCCCGGGCAGGATCTGCTCCTCCTTGAAGCCCAGATCCTTGCCGGCTTTTAGTGGGAACTTTGGATTGGGCTGGTGGAAGACTGCGTACGTGAAATCGTCGGCTTTCATGCCCAGCTCTTCCATCATCACCCGACCGGCGGATTCGACGTGCTTGAAGTACGCCGGGTCGCCGGTAAAGCGCTGACCATGCTCGGGGTATTTTTGTTCAGGGCGGCGCCAGAAATCGGGTGTGTCTGAGACGTACGAGTACGAGGCTTTGATCTCCACCGATGACTCCTCCGCCGGACCGATGATGAAGGCAGCGCCGCCGCTGCTGGCGGTGTACTCCAGCGCATCGCCGGGTTTGCCCTGCGCAGTATCCATGCCGATGGCGAGCGCGTAACGCCCCATGCCCGAGCCGACCAGTCCCATCGCGGCGACCATGGCTTCAGTACCGGCCTTGCATGCGAACTCCCAGTCGCCGGATTGAATATGGTTCGACGCGCCGATCGCTTCAGCCACCACCGTGCCGGTAGGCTTGACCGCGTAAGGGTGTGATTCCGAACCGACCCACACCGCGCGCAGGTTTTGCGGGTCGATGCCGGCACGCAGGATGGCGTTGCGCGCGGCTTCGATCGACATGGTGATCACATCTTCATCCAGCCCTGCCACGGCTTTTTCCTTCACTGGTGAGCCCTTTGGCGAACCGGTCCACAATTGCGAGATCTCGCTGCCGGGCAGGCGATAACGTGGGATGTAAGCGCCGTAGCCGATGATGCCGGTGGGGCGGTCGGTGCGCAGCAGTAATGAACCCTGGGGTTTTTCAGTCATTGGATTTGTTTCTCCACTCTTGTAAGATTTGCGCCGCCCGGTCAGAGCGGATCATATTTTCCTTCACCATTTGGAACGCCAGCCGGTCGACCTCGTCGCCAGCCGCGCCGGCGGACAGCGCCACCTGGCGGGCGTGCAGGCTCATGTGTCCACGCTGGATGCCCTCGGTGGCAAGCGCGCGCAAGGCAGCCAGGTTTTGCGCCAGCCCCACCGACACGATGATCTGCGCCAGCTCCGCGGCTGAAGATGGGTTCATCAGCTTGAGCACGGTTTTAGCGACCGGGTGCGAGCGGGTTGCCCCACCCACGATCCCCACTGCCATCGGCATCTCCAAAAAGCCATGTAAGTTGCCATTCTCATCTTTTGACCAGGTGGACAGGCTGGTGTAACGCCCGCCGCGGGCGGCGTAGGCGTGCGCGCCGGCTTCCACTGCGCGCCAGTCGTTGCCGGTTGCCAGCACCACCGCGTCGACGCCGTTCATGATGCCCTTGTTGTGCGTCGCCGCGCGGTAGGGGTCGGCCGCCGCGAAGGCCCAGGCTTCAATGATACCGTCGCGCACGGTCTCAGGCGCGTAATGCTCAAACCCCAGTACCTCCAATGGGATGGTGCAGCGCGCGCGCGCCAACCGGCGGTCAGCCAGGTTGGAGAGGATGCGCAGGTGGGGGCGTCCGCCGCTGATCTCAGCCACGCGCGGGGCGAGCTGCTCCAGCGCGGTGTTGACGGCATTGGCACCCATGGCATCGCGGACATCATAGATCAGGTGCAGCACGAGGAAGGGGCCGATGGGAGATTCCGTGATCTCGCGGATCTCAAGGTCACGCGGACCGCCGCCGAAGCGCGAGAGTACAGGGTCCACCATGCCGGCGAGCGCGAGCATCTCCTCGCGGTGTGCCTGCAGAGCGGCTTTCGCTGAGGCGGGGTCGGGCAGGTCGAGCAATTGTAGTTGACCGATCATTTCGGGCGCATCCGCTTCAGCGGTGAACCCGCCGCTTGCCCGCGCCAGTTTTGCCATGAACGACACCGCTGCCACGACTGAAGGCTCTTCGATCGCCATCGGCACGAGCACCTCGCGCCTATTGACCAGGAAATTACGCGCCACGCCCAGCGGCAACCCATACACGCCGACTGCGTTTTCGATCATGTGGTCAGCTTGCTCAGGGGTCAGCCCGTGGGCGCCGTCCAGCGCGCTCAACTCATCGACGGTCAACTCACTTTGCGCCGCGATCAGATCGAGGCGCTCTGCAAGTGGCAGTTCGTAAAATTTAGCTTGCAATTTACCCATTAACGTTCCTATACAGGCATTATCGCATCAATCGTACTCGTGCGAAACTGGCAAAACCTATCAGAAATCAAGCGGCATGTGCGTGCGAGCTGTGTCAAGGCTATTTAGAAATGTCCTAATGTGCTGTGCGTACGAGCTGAAAAGTTCACCGCCCGGGTATGGTAAACTTTTACTATCTATCAAGGAGTGGAATATGTTTATGGTATTGTGCGTCATTGATGACCCTGGTAAAGTGGACGAGGTGCTGGGAGCGCTGGAAGCGGGCGGGATGACTGGCGCGACGATCATGGAGTCGACCGGATTGCACCGCAAGCGGGAAAAATCCATCCCGCTGCGCTATCTTTACACCAGCCCTGAGCCGTTCGAGACCGACAACATTACGCTTTTCACCATCGTCCCGGATGCAGCCACAGCCGATAAATGCCGCCGAATCCTCGAAAGCGTGGTGGGAGACCTCGAGGAGCCCAATACAGGCATCTTCGCCTCCTGGCAGCTTGACCAGGTGAAGGGTTTAAGCGCGCAAGGCAGAGGTGAGGGTAAGGCATGATCTGGGTTGAGTTCATTGTACTGGCGGCGGTCATCGTGGTCGCTGCGAATTTTCTGGCGAAATATGGTGACGTCATCGCGGTACGCACCGGTTTGGGCGGTATGTTTATCGGCGTTCTGTTGCTGGCTGGGGCGACCTCGTTGCCCGAGGTACTCACCTCCATCAGCGCGGTCAACCAGGGTACACCCAATATTGCGGCGGGTAACCTGCTGGGCAGCAATGCATTCAATATGTTGCTGCTGGCGGTGCTTGACATGGTGAATCGGTCACACCGGCTGCTGCGCACGGCAGCACGGCGGCATGCACTTTCGGGCAGTCTGGCTATCCTCATGATCGCGCTATCGCTGTTCTTCCTGCTGGCGGATATACAGGTCACACTGCTGTGGGTCGGGCTGGATTCACTGATCATCGTGCTGGTCTACATCATAGCGGTACGCCTCATCTCGCGTGAAGGCCAGGCTGAACCCGGCGGAACAAAAGAAATTCCGACCGGCACCCCGCGCCTGTGGGTGGGGATTGTTGGCTTCCTGGCCGCTGCCGGCGTGCTGATCGTGGTCACCCCCCTGCTCGTGCGCAACAGCTCCGAGATCGCCGAGGTCACCGGGCTGGGCACTACCTTTGTGGGTACCACGCTGGTGGCGCTGGTCACCTCGCTGCCAGAATTTGTGACGACCATCACCGCTATCCGCATCGGCGCTAGTGACATGGCGATCGGCAACCTGTTTGGCAGCAACATGTTCAACATGTTCGCACTCGGGCTCACTGATTTTATTTACACCGGCGGGCGTTTCCTCGAGGTGATTGACCCGGCGTTTGCGCTGGTGGGCATGCTCGGGTTGCTGATGACTTCGGTGGCTCTCGTGGGCAACCTCGCGCGCCTCGAACGGCGCATCTGGTTTATTGAAGTCGATGCGCTGGCACTCTTCGTGCTGTATATCGGTGGGATGCTGCTGCTTTACCAGCGGGGGATTTGAGTGTGATGAAAGCCCACCTCGTGCGCCTGCGCCGACCTCAATGTGAGATGCAATTCCAATTCATCGGGTCAGCGCTGCCCGGGCTGGAGGAAATGCTGGTCTCGGTGATCAATCGCTTTTACGACCTGACAGGTGACATTTACTCTGGAGTGGCTGTTCCAGCCGTGTATACCGTGCATCTGGATGCGAAAGGCGGCAACAATTTTCAAAAGCAGGATCAGATCCACTTCAACCCGCATAATCTCACCGAATGGACGGTCACGCACGAGCTGGCGCATTCACTCGATTCGGCGCACGGCTGGCGGCTGTCACGAATGATGCGTGAACGGACAGGCAGCGGTTATCCCTTCAAAATTCTGCACCACCTGCGTCCGACGTGGAAGCTCTTCTGGTACCGCGTGGGCAGCCCGCCCCCGCCCTGCGGGATTGATAAGAATTTTAACGCGCTCGAAGATTTCGCCGAGACCGTGACCGCTTACATCTTCCCGGAGGAGGCGCACCAGCGGGCTGAGGCGAGGGGACATCCTTACGAAAAATGGGGCTACGGGCATTTTCACTTCACCCCACGCGGGAATTTCATTGCCAGCCTGCTTAACCCTGAAATACAAACGGCGCTCCTATCATAAGAGCGCCGTAACTTTTTACCTGCCTGCCGTTCAGCCGGGGAAGGTCTCCTTGCATTCCGGCGCGTTGGCGCAGATGAAGGACTTGTGCGTCTTGCCGAACAGGCGCGGCGAGTTTTTCGCGATCATCGGGGTGCCGCAGGATGGGCAATCCGGAGTGTTTGAAAGGTCCATGAAGGGGGTCTTGTCTTCGAGCGTACCCTCATCGCTGTAGATCATCGGCTGGATGGATGTGACCGTGGAGTGCGCCGCGGCAGCAACGGCAGCGGCCGGCTGCAGCACGGGTTTGACGGCATCCGGCTTGGGGCTGGCAGGGGCTTCTTCCTTGAGGGCTTCACTGGGCAGCAGGCGACGGAAGCGCGTGGATTCCAGGATCTTGAGGAATGCGCGGCCGTCATAGAGGAATATGGGTTTACCCTCCGCCCACAGGCGCGCCTGCGGGGTAATCATGCCGGTGGTGACGATGGCGCCAGCGTCGGCATCAGAAGCGCGCAGCGCGCCGTAGAAATCGCGTACCACGGGCTCGCCCACTTTGCCCTTGTACTTTTTACACTGCACCAGCATGACCTCGCCCTTGCGCGTATGCACGACCAGGTCGATTCCGTGGTCGCCGGTAGATCCAACCACATCCACCCGGTTGCCCTGGTCGCGGTAGGTCTTGGCGACCAGTTTTTCAAATTCGGAGGGGGTAAGCAGTTGTAGGTCTTCGATGGTTTTGATCATACGGTGCTTGTGGTGTTCCTCCAGCGCGATGGCGAGCGCTAACGGCAGCAGGAAAAGCCCGGTGAGCATGAAATATTGCGAGTCTTTGGGTTCGGCGATCAGGTGGAAGGTGTCCAGCTCAAGGATGCGGAACACTGTGCGCAAGACAGCCAGCAGCACCCAGGTGATGACGAGTGACTTAACGGAGGCACCCAGCATGGTCTTGAACCCATCGCGCCGTTTGGCGATGCCGAAGAACACGACCACAATCATCAGCGGCCAGATACCAGCGAGGAATCGCCCGGCGGTGATTAGAAGCTCCTTAATCGTTTCCATAACCATACCTCCATGCAGCAAATGCAATTTTACTTATTGTTGCATGAATAATGCCAAAACCCGTCCGAGAAGGGAGGGTTCTGTGTAATGACCTGCCAATGATTATGGTTTTCGTGCGATGATCACTGGTTGGAAATAACGATCTTCGAGTACAGTCACATCAAAAAATCCGGCCTGGGTGAATAGCTCACACAGCGCACCAATTTTTACACTGTAATATTTCCCCCCGCGAATGACTTGCGTTTTAATATCTGTGTTACCCTCGTCTTGCACGATATAGGTGGAGATTTCGTAAAAATCGCCTTCGAATTTCCAATGGTCAAAGAGGATCACTTTCTCTACGTTGAACTCATGTACAAGGCGCGGATTGATCTGCAACTGAGTAGAGTGTTTTTCCAATTTCGCGTAATCCCGAATGGAAATCAGGCAGATCCCACCCGATTTTAGACATTGGTGGAATTGGCGAAAAGCCTGCAAGATATCCGCAATGGAAAGCAGATGTGGGATTGCAATATCACACGCGATTACCGCATCAAATTGTTCTTGAAAGATCGACCATGCCTCTCTCATGTCGCCAACATGGAAGTCGATGGCGACGCCGTGGCTGATAGCTTCAGCACGCGCATGCTCAACCTCCACCGGTGAGAGGTCGCTCGCGCTCAACTTGTAACCTAGCTGTGCCAATCCAATGCATTGCGTACCAATATCGCAAGCCACATCCAGCACAGTCTCTATTTTCTCTCCTGCGTGTTCCCGGAAGATACTGTCAAGCATATTTGCTTGCCGATGCATGCTTTTTTCCCAATCAGGGTACATTAACTTGTAAAACGGTGTGAGGTTATCGTAATATTCAGCAGTCATCTAATCCAAACCCAGGAAAGCGAAATATTTATTGCGACTATTCGACTTCAATCGTGTCCCCCGGCTGCATCAACAGCACCCGGCTAGTAGTTTCCTGTTTCACTCTCTCTGCCCAGGCGGCGGCGTCCTGCTGGATGACCGGGAAGGTGCTGTAATGCATTGGCACCACCAGCCTGGCACGAAGCAGCTTCACCGCACGCAGCGCATCCTCAGGCCCCATGGTGTAATTGTCGCCGATCGGCAGCACCGCCAGGTCGAGTCCCTCATCACCGATCAGGCTCATATCCCCGAACAATCCGGTGTCGCCTGCCAGGTAGATTCTCTTGCTGTCCAACGTGGTGAGCAGGAACCCCCCGGGGTTTCCGCCGTAAGAGCCGTCCGGCAAACCTGAACCGTGCAGGGCGTAGGTCATCTTGAGATAGCCGAAGGGATGGTGGAAGCCGCCGCCGAGGTGCTGCGCGTGAATTTTCAGCCCCTTTTGGGCAAACCACTTGCAGATCTCGGCATTGGAGATGATCGTCGCGCCTGTGCGCCTGGCGATCTCGGGCGCGTCGCCCACGTGGTCGCTATGCCCATGCGTGATGAGGATGTAATCCGCCGTTAGCGTCTTCGGATCCTGCTTCGTTGCGGAATTCCCAGTGAAAAAGGGGTCGATAAGCAGACTGAATCCGCCGGTTCGCAGGCTAAGCGTGGCGTGACCGTACCAGGTGATTGTCGTCGTCATGTTATCTCTCCAATCATGCGCTTGAGCAGGATTGCCGTCTCAAATATGCAAACCGCGCCGGTGCTCTTTGATCAGATCCAGCGTGCGCGTAAGTTCAAGACCTGAAAAACCGCTAAAGCGTTCTATATAGTATCGTTCGGTCTGCATTTCGGCAATCTGGCGCACGTCCGCTCCGACCATTGTGATGCGCAGCTTCCCGTCAAGATGCTTAAGCCAATCCTTGACCAATAATTCGTCAATTGCGGCTGCAGTCTGCTCGAGGGTGAAGCCGCGCCGCTTTAATTTCTGGTTGATGTCTTCGCCCGTCCCCTCCAGCTCCACCCACAGCAGGGTGAGGATATCCCAGGCGTGACCACTGCAGCCGTGGTGTCGCCAGCTCGCCAGGTGGGCGTCATCGCGAAAGACCACCAACTCGCTGAGGAACTGATCGATGCGCGCCATCATCGGGTTGCATGAGCCGGGGTCCATGCGCCGCACGTGCTGGATGCACCAGATGCCCGGGGGGGTTGGCGCTGCCAAGCAGGCGTCAGCCATGTCTTTCAGGCGGCTTGCCAGGTCCATCATTTTTGTCACTGATAGCGATTGTACACCCGCCATAGCGGTATAGACCGCGGTCAGTGTCTGTTTGAGTACCACCAGTCCCTGGTCGGTGAGGCGAAACTGGTCGGCGGCGATAAGTTTGAGCAGACCGGCGGTAGCCAAGCCGCTCAAAAGGGCGCGATAATGTTCCGGCGCCATATAAGGGGAGCGGATGTTCAATAAAGCGGGGCTCACCGCGCTGGGCTCGAAGGTGGGCACAGCCGTCAAAATGCATATCTGCTGCGTGGAGATATGGTATTTCTCCGCGTGTGCTGCGAACACCGGGTCATAGATCGACCCCATGGCATTGGACGCCGCCTTAAAGGCGGGATACAATTCCTTTAAGTCCACTTTACCTCCCTGTTTGTGGTTATGAATGAAAATCTTCGCGTGAAAATATTATTTCACATTCGGGGCAAAATTTCAAACAGTAATCCCGACCATTTTGAGATTTTTTCGGTCGAGGACCTCAAAAAATCGTTTCACCCGCGGATTACTTCCTGCCCAACTAGCTTTTCGGTTGATTATTCGCGCGGATTCAGCTATGATTAAATTACATTTGATTTCACCCAAAAAGGAGGTATGAATGGCGACTGTAGCTTCCATCTTAAAAGAAAAAGGTAACCTGGTCTTCTCGGTTTCTCCTGAAACAACCATCTTCGATTGCCTTAAATTGATGGCTGAGAAGAAGATCGGTTCCGTACTGGTGATGCAGGATGATAATGTGGTGGGAATTTTCTCTGAACGCGATTACGCCCGGCGGGGCATCTTGCAGGGAAATGATGAACATACCGCAGTAAAAAAAATCATGACCGACAGGGTGTACTATGTCTCCCCTGACCAATCAGTCCAAGCCTGCATGGCGCAAATGTCGGATAAGCGCATTCGGCATTTACCGGTGGTGCAAAACAATAAGGTGGTGGGGGTAATCTCCATCGGTGATGTGGTTAAATCGATGCTGGAAGACAAGGAAACCCTGATCAAGGGCCTGGAGAACTACATCCTCCAGGGCGTGATCAAGCTGTAGCCAGTGTGAGTTCAAATTGAGCCGGGACCCGGATGCAGGAACTGTGTCCGGGTCTATTTTTTACAATTTCGCGGATCGGTAATACAATCAACGCAAAATCAAAGATGCGATAAGGAAATAATATGCCGTTTTTATACGCTTTCATCCTTTTGCTGGTGGTCATCGCCGTGGTCGTGCTGCGCACCATGTGGTACACCAGGTCGGCAGCCCAGCCGCCGCAGCCTTTCGACCGGCAATTGCCCGACCCGGAACTCGATCCGCTTGCCGCAGCGCGGCACCTTTCCGCCGCCCTCCAGGTTGAGACGGTTTCGCACGAGAACCCGGAGGAGGACGACCCCGGGCAGTTCGACGCGCTGCACCGCGTGTTCGAGGAATGCTACCCGTTATTGCACAAGGCGTTGACCCGCGAGGTGCTCGAGGGCGGCAGCCTGCTCTACACCTGGCGCGGGCGTGACGAGACGCTCGAACCGGTGCTGTTCATGGCGCACCAGGATGTGGTACCGGTGGACGCCTACACCCTCGACCAATGGACCCACCCCCCGTTCTCCGGCGCAATCGCTGACGGGTTCGTGTGGGGGCGCGGCAGCATGGATATCAAGTCTCAGTTGATCGGGGTGATGGAGGCGGTCGAGCATCTGCTCGCGGCTGGCTTCACCCCCGAACGCACGGTCTACATCGCCTCGGCGCACGATGAAGAAGTGCGCGGCACCGGCGCTCCGCGCATTGTCGATCTGCTGAAGGCGCGCGGCGTGCGGTTGCAGGCGGTGATTGACGAAGGCACCGCCATCCTCGACGGCGTGCTGCCCGGGTTCAAGGGTTACACTGCCGCCATCGCCGTCACCGAAAAGGGTTACTTGTCCATCAGGCTGACCACCGAATCCGGCGGCGGGCACTCCTCCACCCCTGCGCCCGAAACCTCCATCGGCATCCTGGCGCGCGCCATCGACCGGCTGCAATCCAATCCCTTCCCTTTTTCGCTCAAGGTGACTGAACCGATGTTCCGCGCATTCAGCCCGGCAGCCTCTACTATGATGAAGGTGGCTTTTGCCAACCTGTGGCTGTTCGGAAGCCTGGTGAAGCGCCAGCTAGCTACGTCTACTGAAACCGCCGCCAGTATGCACACTACCACTGCGCCGACCATCTTCCACAGCGGAATTAAAGAGAACGTGCTGCCCAGCCTGGCGGAGGCAGTGGTCAACTTCCGTATTCTGCCTGGCGAGACGATCGCCCAGGTGCTGGAGCGTGTGCGCCTGGTGATCAGCGACGAGCGCATCAAGATTGAAACCATTCCCACCAGCGCCTGGGAACCATCGCCGGTATCCCCCTCGCAGACCCCGGCGTATCGCCACATCACCAGTGTGGTGCGTGAGTTGTACCCCGGCACCACCTGCGCGCCGAATATCATGCTAGGTGCTACCGATTCGCGCCACTTCCACGCCATCTCTGAGCGGGTGTACCGTTTTACTCCCATCATCAGCAGCGAGGGCGACCTGAAACGTATTCATGGCATCAATGAGCGGCTTTCGCTGGAAAATCTGAATACCATGGTAGTTTTCTTCCACCGCCTGGTGCAACGCTGGTCCTCCAGGGAAATGTAAATGGCAAAATCAAAACGGAGGTTGGGAAATCTCCGTTTTCTGATCCTCAGACTTTTTAAAACCGGATGATCGCCCGCTTGATGAAGCGGTCCACCGCACCGTATTTGTACTTGTAGGTCTCGTCTCCGCGCATGAAATCGAACTCGTGTTTGCCCTGTTCGATCGCCATCTGCAACAGGTGCGCCAGCAGCACCCAGCCGGGTGAATACGCGCTGTAACGCCGGTCTAGCCCGGAATTGTATACCCAGATGCGGTCGAGGAAATCGAAACTAAAATAGGCAGCGGTTTTTTGCCCGCCAATCAAAAGGAAGGCGAGTTGCAGGCAATCCTGCTCGAATGCGCAGCGCATGGTGGCTTTCATCTGCTGGCGCATCATCGGCGAGAGGAAGTCAGCCTTGGCTTCATCCTGCGCCATCAGCTCCAAAAAGTCTTCGATGTCATCTTCCAGTTTGCCGGCATCGCGCGTGATGTACACTTCCAATTCTTCCTGCCCCTCGCCCGCGCGGCGCATCTTGCGCCTGATCTCGTGGCGCTGCTTTTTATCCAGGGTTTGCAGGTAGCTTTCCCAGTCCGCGGGCAGCGGGATATAAGGCGAATGCTGCAGCTTGTGGTCCTTGTAATCTGCGCCCAGCGCTTCGGCAGCTTTCTCCAGTGCCTGGAGGGTGGGAGAATTCTCAACGATGTTGTACAGGTCGATGCTGGTGATCGTGCCGGGGGCAACGAATGTTTGTTGGATGTAGCGCAGCAGATCGACTATGAAGCGTTCAAGATCCTCCGCGCGGCAGATTACATCGAGGTAGTCGCTGATCTCGAAACTGCCCAGCAGCAGCAGGCGGTTCTCACCTTCATGTTCAACGATGAACAACGGCGCGATGCCCACCAGGCGCGAGCCCTCATGCGCGGTGATGATCGCCAGCAGTGCATCATCCGGCCACTCGCCGCCGCCGCGGGTGGTCCACCATTCCGCCAGGTACTCGCAGCGCAGGAAGGGCACCTGCGTGGTGCTCACCGCCAGCAGTTGGTTCCATTCCTCGGTTAATGCGTAAGGGAAATCAGAATGTAATGTAAATTCCATACCGTGTTTTATTATACCCTGTTCAGGCTCAGGCGAGGTCGGCGGGACGCAGGAGCGCGGCGATTTGACGCAGCCAGGCGCGCGCCTGCTTGTATTCGGGATAGTGCTGCCTGACGACCTGCCAGAACGCGGGAGAGTGATTGGGCTGCTTGAGATGCGCCAGCTCGTGGATCACCACGTAAGTTTGCACCGCAGGCGGTGCCATCACCAGCCGCCAGTTGAACGACAGCGTGCCGCGGTTGGAGCAGCTGCCCCAGCGCGTCTTTTGATCGCGTATGGTGACGGACTTGAAGCGCACGCCCATGCGCACTGCCCATTGGTCAGCCGCCGCGCCGAGCTCTTCCCGTGCGCGTGCCTTCAGCCAGGGCACCGCCAGCGCACGCCCGCCTTTGCCTTCTCCTGGCGGGACCCGTAGGACAAGTCGTTCGCCTCTTTCTTCCACACGCAGGCGCGAGGCGCGCCCGGGCTCTTCGATCACCACCACCTGCACCACCGCGCCACGCAGCAGGATCACATCAGGCGGCAGGGCTTTGTCTTGGCGGCGCGGCTGGGCGGCGCGCGCGAGCTGCTTTAGCACCCACTCCGCGTGCTCGTGCAGCATCTTCTCGGCAGCGCCGCGCGGCACACCCCTGGGCAGCGTCACGCTCACCTGCCCGTCGGCAACCGTCACGCGCAAACGCCTGGCACGGGTGGAGATGAGAATGCGGTAGGGCACGCTGCGCCCCGCGAGGGTGGTGCTGGCTTCGATGGGTTCCTTTTGAGATTGCGCCATTGCTTAATGATACCAGCCGTTTGTAATAAGATAGTGAAAAGCAACGCGCTTATGGGAGTTGAGAGATAATTCATGGTTTCGATAACTGCTGGAACGAATCAAAAACGAATCGTCGCGGAGGACAAGGATGGGTGGTAGACGCGAGAATAAAAGAAAACAAATGACCTCCATTAAACAGAATATATGTTCTATTATAACATGGTTGTCAAGGGTTTTGAGAAATCGAAATGAGAATTTATTAGCGAAACCAACATGCGAACTAGTTATTATTGGGTTCTCACGATCAGACAACCAATTGCGCGGATTATCATCAATGTATTCGACGATGGCTTCATATTCACGGTCGGTAGTGATGATGTGTTCGTAGTAGTTGCGTTGCCAAATGGGGACAGGTGAGATGTTGAGTAGCTGATTTATACGTCTGGTGACGGTGGACTTGTATCCACGAATAATGGCACCGATCCCTATTCCCGGCGAACGGAATGGTCGATCCTTTCGGGGTGTAATATCAGGTGGAAGTGGTAGAGGCTGCCCCTTTCTTTTGGGACAGCCTCTGTATTTGTTTATAATCCAAATATGGAAAAACAAAAGTTGATCTTCACGCTTGAAACCGCCACCCTCGCCGACCTGGGTGAATTGGGTGAAATGGAGCGCATCTGCTTTCCGTTG
>JBCFBD010000051.1:0-18200 GCA_038562455.1 Anaerolineaceae bacterium
GTATTCGTATGCATCCGCACCTGCGCTGGAGTTCCAGCTCAACGAAAAGACTGTCGGCTGCCCGGTTGCGGCATTTGCGGGTAAGACTTTATTGAACATAGCCGGCGCGCTTGGCGCTGCGGTGGTGAAGCTCCAGTGGGAATTTTCTGCGCCATTGGCGTAAGTTAATGCAATCATATTGACTGCCCTCACCTGCCAATAGTAGGTGGTGCTCGCGGACAAGCCGATTAGCGCAACGCTGGTCGCACTGCCCGTATCCACCCAGGTGGAACACGCGCCATCATTGGTTGTGTCAATGCAATACTGATATGAGGTTGCGTTAGCGCTGGTGCCCCAACTGAGCGTTGGGTTCCGCGACTGATCTACGGCGCCGTTGGTCGGGGAAGATTTATTGAAAGCTGAAGGAGGCGGCGATATCGAGAGCACTGCGAGACCCGCGTTGACAATGCCACTGCCGCAGGTAGCAGATGTGCAGTTGCTGCCAGCAGGGAAAGCGAAGGAACTGTTTTGCAGGATTGTCAGTATTTGGTCCGGGGTAAGCGAAGGCTGAATTGAGTAAAGCAGCGATGCCACGCCGCTCACATGCGGCGCTGCCATGCTGGTACCCTGGTAGGAAGCATAATCTTCAGCCGCAGGTCCCTGCGTGCCGGAGTTCAACGTGGAAAGGATGTACCCGTTGGAATCACCGCCGGGTGCGCTCAACTCGATCGTCGAACCGTAGTTGCTGTAATAGGCGCGGCTGCCAAGGCGGTTGGTCGCCGCGACGGTGATCACCCCGCTGCAATTAGCAGGATTAAAATTCGCCGCGTCTGCATTGGAGTTGCCGGCGGAAACCACGATGGTTGTGCCAGCAGTTCGGATGGCATTGACCGCGTTTTGCATGGTGGTTCCACAGGCTCCAGGGCCACCCAGGCTGAGGTTGATCACCTTCGCCGGGTTGGCGTTGGCGGTTACCCCGCTGACCGACAACCCCGCCGACCAGCGCATGCCGTCGATGATGTCAGAGGTATAGCCGCCGCACTTGCCCAGAACGCGCACCGGTAAGAGCTTGGAGTTCCAATTCACCCCCGCTACACCCGCACCGTTATTGCTGGCTGCGCCAATGGTGCCGGCGGTGTGGGTGCCGTGCCACGAGCTTTCACTAACTTCACACCCTTCGAAGAATCCCGAAGCGCTCTCCGCTGCGGTGATCCAATCACCAGGGTCGCTGGGGTCGCTGTCGCGTCCGTTCTGGTCATTGGCAGTGAGAACATCTGTGATGAAGTCGTAACCCGGCACCGTGCGCCCCGTGAACTCGGAATGATTGGTGATGCCGGTATCGATCACCGCCACCACCACGCTCTGTGAACCGGTGGTCAAATTCCAGGCAGCCGGCGCATCGATGCCATAGTTGTTGGGTCCAACCGGCTGATAATGCCATTGGTTGGTGTAATACGTGTCGTTAGGAGTGAGTGTGTGCTGCAGGATCAGGTCGGGTTCCACGTACGCGATCTCAGGCAACTGCACCAGCTGATCGATCATGGCGCTAATCTCGGCGACCTCCATGCGCTGCGGGAGTTTCAAGACCTGTGCGTTGTCGGTCATGACGCGCACGAAGGTCAATTCAACCCCGATCGTTTTCTCCAGTTTCTCAAGTTGCAGTTGGAAGGCTTGAGAAGCCGGTTCGGGGGAATTGTAGGCATCGCGGTACTTGACGATGAGCTGGTCGGTGAACGCAGTGGATGGCGATGAAGCGTCTGCCGGCGCATCCAGGATATCCGGAACAGGACTCCCGTCCTGCGCCAATGCACTGCCAATTGGACTTATGAATAAGAATAACAAAAGAATTACACTGACGAGCATCCGACAGGGTTGATTAACCCTTTTACAACTGGTTTCTTGCTGCATGAAATGCCCTCCTGATGATGTTGTTGTTTTAGGTTGAGGTATTCTTAGATATCTAATTTTCCGCACCTTTAGGATGATCTTATTAAATCCCTTTTTTTCACATTGTCAAATGTTCGGCAACCCAATCTATTCACAAATGTGTAAGCTCTATATTTGGAAGAAAGTGGGGGATCGGGAGGTATGCTCAATGCCCAATCACCAGTTACCTGATCACTGAGCAACTGATCTCAATCCACAACCCTCTACGCTATAATTGGGAACTATGGAAAAAGAACCCTCCCTCTTCTCGCATATGTCCCTCCTCGATTGGCTGCTGGCGGCGGCTTTCACCGCCGTGGTCGTCTACCTGGCGCAATCGTACTTTCCGCCCTGGGGCTGGCTGATCGGCCTGTTTGTGGCGCTGGGGCTGCTGTACCTGGCCAAACGCCGCCGCGACCGGATGAGGAGTAGCAGGTAGCACGTAGCTCATAGCATGTAGGTCGTAGTGAGCAGTGATTTGTGATTTGTGCCTAATGACTAGTCGACTAAGTACTCATTGACTCATCACTAAACCCCATTGATTCCCATGGATAATTAGAGTAAAATTGTCTGAATTATTGTTATTGCATTGGAGGGTGTATGGCAAAGATCAGACAGCAACAGAAACGCGCAGCCCTGAGGAAGCAGCAGAAGCGGCGTAAAATCTTACTCTACGGCGGGCTGGGATTGCTGGCAATCGCGGTGGTGGCGGGTATTGTCTACCTGGCTTCACGCGCGCCCGGTGGCGTGCTGGGTGAAGCGGTAGCCGTGACCTCCGCTGAGCACGTGGCTGAAGGCAGCGACCCGGGTCCTTACGCGTCGAATCCGCCAGCGGGCGGCAAGCATTATGCCTCCGAGCTGGACGCGGGGTTCTTCGATGAAGGCGCCCCGGAAGCAGCCCTGCCATACCCCGCCGGTCCGCTGGTGCACAACCTGGAGCATGGCTACGTCATCTTTTGGTACAACTGCGCCGCGTACAGCGGGGATTGCGCAATACTGAAGGACACCATCCGCGCGGCGATGAAAGACGCCGGCAGCACCAAGCTGATCGCCTTCCCCTGGACGGACATGCAGGTGCCGCTGGCGATGACCTCCTGGGGGCGCATCCTGGAATTTCCGCAAATTGACAGTGAACTGATGGTGGCTTTCGCCCGCAACAATCGCAATCATGCCCCCGAGTCTTACGCCGATTAAATCAGATACCTCTTATCTTGTTAACGCGCAACTCCTCCCCTGCCAGTCCGCCAGGGGAGGTCTTTATTTTCGCGATCTGTTTGGATCAGGAAAATTTAACGCGTTTTAGTTGACTTGCTCAGCCACGACATCAAGGAACTGCGAGACAATATCTTTCAGCACCGGCTCGGGCAGCGCGCCCACCTGCTTGTGTACCAGCTTGCCGTTGGCGACAAAGAGCATCGTGGGGATGCCCTGTACGCCGTATTTCGCCGCCCATTGGGGGTGTTCATCCGTGTTGACCTTGGCGACCAGCAGTTTGCCGTCGTATTCACTGGCGATCTTATCAAGGATCGGCGCGACCATACGGCATGGTCCGCACCACGGCGCCCAGAAATCAACGATCGCAGGCAGTTCCGACTGCAGGACTGTTTTTTCGAATTCGGCATCAGTGACGTGTACGGGTTGGTTCATGCTTGTTTCTCCATTCTTTTCTAATGATGATCATCTCATCGGTTTGGCAATTGTGAAATTATTCTGTTTTCCAGTAAATTTAGATGCGCGAGGGCGAAAAAAGTGACATGGAAAATGATTCGTAGGGGCACGATACAATGGGCCCTGCGGATCAAGACCATCCTCCACGAATTACACGAATGACCACGAATTATTTGTTTTATTTTCAAATCACCTGCCCCGCGCGTGTAGGGGCATGATACCTCGCGCCCCAGGGGTAGAAAAACTTGTCCACGAATTGCACGAATGGGCACGCATATCAACCCTGCCAGTCGCATTAGCCGGAAAGTTCTTAACCGACTGTTCCGCTGACAAATTGTTCGCCCAATTACCGTGTTACATTAAGACCCCAGATCGGGTGAAAATCTACGCGCATTATGTCGCCTGCAGGAACCACTTCCTGCCCAGGATGAGCAGCGCGAACGGCACGAACGCCAGCCCGATCTTGTTCACAATAGGAGCGTTTCTCATGGCGCTCTCCTTTTCTGCCTCGATTTCATTGTGCAACTTTACGCAACACCTCTCTCGATTAAAACGGTTAGCAGGGTTTGTTGGCCGCGCCAACTTGATTATCTCGTACCTATTTTCAAGCCAACGCGTGTAGAATACCAGCATGTCAGCCACGCTCGATAACAAACGCATCAAAGGCTACCCACTCTACCCCTCGATCATCGCGGGCGGATCGTGGGCGCTCGTCAACCGCCTGCTGGGCAGGCGCCTGATCTTTGGTGAATACGCCCACGGGTTGGTGCAGCGGGTCAGCCCGACGGTGGAGCGCACCGGCGCGGAGAACATTCTCCCTGATGGCGGGTACGTGGTGACGGTGAATCATTACGCGCGCGAGGGATTCAGTTCCGCGTGGATCGCCATCGCGGTGAGCGGGGTCATCCCCGCCGAGGTCACCTGGATCATGACCGAGGAATGGGTCTTCCAGGGTCACCCGTTGGCGCGGATGCTGCGCCCCGCGATGCGCTTCGTGCTTTCCAGCGTGCAAAAAACTTATGGCTTTCTGCCCATGCCCACCATGGCAGCCGGCTATTCGGAGGTGGCGCAGCGCTCGGCGGCAGTGCGGCGGGTGATCGGGTACGTGCGCCGGAATCCGCAGGCGGTGATCGGCATTGCCCCCGAGGGACGCGACTCGCCCCACGCTGGAATGGGGGACCTGCCCACAGGGGTCGGCAAGTTCATCCTCCACCTCAACCGCATGGGGTTACGTGTGCTTCCTGTTGCGATCACTGAGCACAACGGTCGGATGCGCGTGAATATCGGCGCTGCCTACGACCTTGCGCTGCCAGACGCCGGTGTTGACCTGGACGCGCAAGCGCGCGCGATCATTCGCGAGAAGATCGGGCGGTTGATTGGGCAGTAGCTGGTAGGTGGTGGCTGTTAGCTGGTAGCTGGTAGCTGGTAGCTGATAGCGCTTGGTACTTAGTGATTAGTGATTAATTACTGAAGAATGGAGAGTAGAGAGTAGAGAGTAGAGAGTAGAGAATCGTAACGAGTTCTTCGTGATTTACTATTCTTAAGCTTCCAACTTCCAGGTGGCTGCCTGGCAGGACTCTCTGCTTTATTCAGTCTAATACCTCAAATCCATTAGACACCACCTGCCATTCTCAAATCACTACGCACTAATTACTACTCTCTACTCTCCTTTCTCTATTCGCTTTTCTCTACTCTCTCTTCTGCAATTACCAGATCAATGAACACCGCGGCAGTCCAGCCAAAGGTGCTCACAGCGGCGGGGGGCGGCTCACCGGTTTCGGCGTTGTAGAACTCGTAGAGCCCTTTGTGCGCCATGATCATTTCCAGTGTGCGATGGCGCAGTTCCTCAGCCAACTCATGCTCGCCCACCTGGCGCAGCGCTTCGATGAAGAAGTAGTTAATGTTCGCCCACACGGGTCCGCGCCACATGGTGGCAGGGGCATAGCGTGGATCGCTGCGCGCCACCGTGGGCAGCATATACTTGCCGTAGAACAGATCGACGTTGCGCAGATGGCTGAGCAGTTTCACGCGGATCGCATCCGGCAACTGACCGGTCCACAGCGGGTAGAGGTTGAAGGGCGTCACCACTTTCAAAGGCTGGTGTTCCTTGATCACCCAGAAGAAACCAGCCTGCTCATCCCAGAAGTGCTCGATCATGCGTTCCACCTGGGCGGCTGCCCGCCTGCGCCACATAGCGCCCTCGCTGATGCGACCCAGCGCTTCGGCGATGACCGCGAGCGAGCCCATTTGCACGCACAGGTAGGTGTTCAGGTCCGGTGACTCAACCGGCATGCCGGCATCCCACAACGGGCTGTCGTCGAGCCCTGAGGAATACGGGTGGTTGTACTGCGCCAGCCCGTCATTGTCATCGTCGTTCATCGAGACCCACCAGGCATTCAGACGCACCAGCGCCGGGTAGACCTCGGCCAGGAAATCCATATCAGGTACAGTCTCGTGTAATTTGAGCACCGCCCAGGCCAGGATGGGTGGCTTGGTAACCTCTCCACTGATGGGATGGTCGATGGTGGTGACGATGCCGTCGTCGTAAATGGCGTCGGGCAGCATACCATTGGGCAGCTGATGCACCAGCATGGCACGGATCTGGTTGCGCGAGAGTTCAGCATCCACGTGGCGGTACGCCAGCGCGTGCAGTGCGCTGTCCCATAGCCACAGCCCCACGTATCCGATCTTGGAAGGCGCCATCGCTTCGTACTTGACATTGCCCAACGGGCTGATGAGGTTGTTGGCCATCACCCACCAGGCGTAGGCGTAAGTGGGCGCGTATTTGGGCGCCACGGCGGGCACGCGCTCAAACCAGGCCAGCCATCGCGTGCGCGCCTCCTCTGCCAGTTCATTGAACGGTCTGACCGGCTGCTCCGCCACCGGGTTGGGGTGGATGCCCAGTGTGATGGTGGTATGCTGGGCGGCGCGCACGATCAGCTCAACCTCATACCCACCTTCGACTGGGGTGATGAGGTTGCGCACGATTTCGCCATTGGTGCGGTAGACCAGATTGCGCACCGCCATGATCTGCCCGCCCGCGGTGGTGCCGCGCCAGTGCTGCGGAAAGACGTGGAAGCGCAGCCCGACAGTCACGTCTGCAGGTAGGCCAAAGGCGAGCGTGTGTTCATTCTGGAAGACCACGCCCAACTCGCCTGCCCCGCTGTGAAGTATGAGCGTGTGCGGATTGACGCTGGTGGTGAACTCCAGTGGCTTTCCATCCGCGCCGATCCATTGCAGGTCCTGAATGTAGGGCGGACGGTGCAGGTAGGCTTCGATACCGGGGTCAAGGTGGGTGAGGCGCTCGGCGAGCCTGACGTACAGGGCAGAGCGGTCTGAATAGGCAAAGAGGAGGATGCGCGAACCGCGGTCGCTGAACGGTACGCGCGTGATGTCGATGTGGTCCTGCAATAATGCCAGGTATTCAGATGCTTGCATGGGTCTCCACCTCCCGATTTCCGTTGCGGTCTTAGATTAGTTCTCAACAACATTAATCCGTGCACAATGATTATAAATGAGGTCTCTGCATCGCCCCTGGGGCGATTTTCCCCTGAAACCTATTGACAAACGCTTTAAAAATCTCTATACTAATAATACTAACACGTGTTAGTAGCAGGAGGAAGTGTGTCTGCAAAGCGCGCAACCAGCTTTGACGTGGCTAAACTTGCCGGTGTATCCAGGACGACTGTGTCCTTTGTATTGAATCACGTGCCCGGCATCAGCATCTCTGAATCCACGCGCAAAAACGTTATCGAAGCCGCCCGTAAACTCAATTACCACCCCAACGAATCCGGCAGGCGTCTGTCCTCCGGTAAATCCAAGATGATCGGCCTGGTGCTGCTGCAAAGCGCTGAGCAGGTGTTGTACGACGCTTTCCTCCTGCAGGTGCTGGTGGGGCTCGAAGCCGCCGCCAGCCGCTCCGGCTTTCACGTGCTGCTCAAGAACATCCAGGGGTCGCAATCCGACGGCTATTCGCAACTTATCAATGAGAACCACGTGGACGGCATCATCTTTTCCGGCCCGCTGCAAGAAGACCCGCTGCTGCTCGAGCTGCACGACCGCGGGTTCCCCATCATGCTGATGGGTCAGATGCCCGACACGGTGATTCCCTACGTCGATGCCAACGTGGAACGGGGTGCTGAAGCGGCAGTGCGGCACCTGGTCGAACAGGGGCATACGCGCATCGGCATGATCACCAACGCACAATTCCTCTACTCCACCGCCCGGCAGCGCCGCGACGGTTATCTACTCGCGTTGCACGCCGCTAACCTCCCCATTGACGAAACGCTGATCCAGGAAGGCGATTACACGCCCGTAAGCGGCATCCGCGCTATGAATGCACTGCTCGACGCGCCCAATCCCCCAAGCGCGGTCTTTGTGGCCAGCGATGTGGTGGCGGTCGGTGCGATCCAGGCGATCAAACAGCGCAACCTGCGCATACCGCAGGATATCGCCATCATTGGTTTCGACGACATTCCCATGGCGGAGTATCTTGATCCTCCCCTCACCACCATCCGGCTGCCGGCATTCGGGTTGGGATGGGCGGCGGGGGAACGCCTGATCCGCTTGATCTTGGGAGAGGATATTGAATCGCAAGGTGTGCTGCTGGGTACTGAACTGATCATCCGGCAATCCACATCCCGCGAGTTAAAAGAACAAACCATTAGCCAGCCATAGAAAGCGAGGTGATCGTTTCCAATAAATGTTCTTTCCGTGTAAGGCATCGGATGTTGTATTCGAAAACGTATAGAAGGAGAAAAAGAATGAAATCCACAAAGGCAATCTTAGGTGTTTTAATGGTGGCGATCTTGTTGATCACCGCCTGCGCACCCAAACCAACCGAAACACCGGTTGTCACTGAGCCACCCGTGGCTGAGCCTGTAAGCGGTGAGATCGACTGCATGGGGGCTGCCCCAGGTGACGAGATCAGCATGTTCTACCAGTGGTCCGGCACCGAGGAAGAGAATCTCAATAAGATCCTCGCTCCCCTCGTCGACGCCTGCGGTATCGTCCTCGCTCCTGAGTCCTCCCGCGACCAGGCGCTCCTTGATACCCGCGTCCAGGCTGGCACCCCGCCCGACATCGCTTTCTTCAATGTCACCCAGCTGACCCAGTACAAGGATGTCCTCTTCCCCATGTCTGACCTCGGCGCTAATGCCGCCAACTACGCGGAATACTGGAAGTCCATCGGTACCGTCGACGGCATGTGGCTCGGCCTGCCTGTCAAGGCTGACCCCAAGACCCTCATCTGGTACTCCCCCATCAACTTCGACGCGCTTGGCTACACCGTCCCCGCCACTTGGGATGAACTTGACGCCCTCGTGGAACAGATGGTCGATGATGGGCTCGTCCCCTGGTCGCTGGGCATGGAATCCGGTGACGCCACCGGCTGGACCGGCACCGACTTCATCCAGGATATCCTGCTGGTCACCCAGGGCCCGGAATACGTCATGGGCATCATCGACGGCTCCATCCCCTACAATGATCCCGGCGTCAAAGCCGCCTACGAGATCTACGGTAATTGGGCCAAAGACGCCACCTACACTGTCGGCGGCGCCCAGGGTACCGTCTCCACCGGTTTCAATGACGCCATCCTCAAGGTCTTCTCCGATCCCGCTGAAGCCATGATGGTCAAGCAGTCCGGCTTCGCTGGCGGCACCATCACCGGCACCTACCCCGACCTCACCTACGGCTCCGATTATGACTTCTTCGGCGTCCCAGGCGCTCAGGGTCTGCAGGGCGGTTCTGACTGGATGATGGCCTTCAGCGACAAACCCGCTGTCAAAGCCCTCGTCGCTTACCTCTCCTCCGCCAAGGGCGGTGAGATGTGGGCTTCCGTCGGCTTCGACCTTACCCCCAACCTCGCTGGCTCCGATGCTTATGTCGATCCCGCCCTCCTCAAGAAGGGCGCCATCCTCGCCAACGCCACCGGTTTCACCCCTGATATCGGCGACTCCATCCCCGGCGGCTTCGGCTCTGTCGAGTTCAAGGGCATCACTGACTTCGTCAACGGCGCTGACCTCGATACGGTGCTCAATACGATCGCCGCTACCCAGGCGGAAGCGCTGAAGTAATATCACTATTCGCCTCCCGGGGGTGCTGGGCTTTCAGCACCCCCGGGGATTAGGGAGGGACTGTGGCTACCAGTAATGCTCCCCAAGTAATGAAACAGGGAAAAGTGGTTCCCTGGATGTACTTGCTCCCCGCCCTGTTCGTGATGGGCATTTTCATCGTATTCCCCATGATCAACACCATTGCGTTGAGTTTCCAGAACGCCGACGGCACGGCATCCGCCGCGACAACTTGCGTGGCTGGAAAACCCTGCTGGGGGATCTTCGAAAACTACCGCGTCGCGCTCACCGCGGAATTGGAAACCACCAACGCATCCACCATCTGGAAATCCTTCTGGATCTCCTCGTACGGCAACATGATCAAATGGATCGTGTTCATGGTTTCAGGCGCGGTGTCCATCGGGCTGGCGTTCGCCGTATTGGTGGACCGGGTGAAATACGAATCGCTGGCAAAGGCAGTGATCTTCATGCCGATGGCAATCTCGTTCGTCGGTGCCGGCGTCATCTGGAAGTTCATGTACGACTTCGGTACTACGCAGGTGCAGATCGGACTGCTCAACGCCATCATCACCGGTCTTGGCGGCAAACCAGTCGCCTTCCTCTCCACCCCGCAGATCAACACTTTCGCGCTGGTGGTGGTGGGGATCTGGATCTGGACCGGCTTTTGCATGACCCTGCTGTCAGCGGCGTTGAAGTCGGTGCCCACTGAAGTGCTGGAAGCCGCGCGCGTCGACGGTGCCAATGAATGGCGCATCTTCTGGCGGGTGACTGTACCCATCATCTCGCCGACCATCGTGGTGGTCGTCACCACCATGGTGATCAATACGCTCAAGTTGTTCGATATCGTTTACGTGATGACCGGCGGTTTCTTCGGCACCGAGGTGATCGCCACACGCATGTACCGGGAGATGTATAAAAGCTTCCAGACCGGAAGAGGCACTGCCATAGCGGTCGTGCTCATCGTCCTCATCATCCCATTCATTTACCTGAACATCAAGCGCTTCATGGCACAGGAGGCGATGCGATGAAAAAGGACTCGATCAACAAACGACTAAACAAGATCCCGACCCATCTCATTGTCATCTTTACCGTGCTTATCTGGATCGTACCCACGCTGGGTCTCTTCATCACCTCGCTGCGTCCATTACCATTGATTAACACCACCGGCTGGTGGACGGCGCTCAACCCGCCGCGCGGCCAGCAATCGTACAACGCGGTCTGCGCTTCGTGCCACGGCGCTGACGGCAAAGAGCTCACCGCCGCTGACCTGAGCGACCCGGAACTAGTCAAAAAATACCCCCGCTCCAATCAATTGATCCCCGTGTTGCGCGAGGAATATAACGGTGAGCCCCACCTCGGCGAGGCTGAAATACCCGATGTGCAAGAGGTGGCTGACATCGCGGCGTATCTCAAGCGCCTTTCAGGGCTGGATACTTCGCCGCGTTTGACGCTGAGCAATTACGTTGACGCCATCGTGGGATACCGCGGCACAAAGACCTACGCCGAAGACTGCGCGGCAGGTCAACAATCGCTTGACCTGAATTGCACCTTTGCTGATGTGCTCAACCCGCGCGGCATGGGACGCGCCTTCGTCAACAGCCTCATTGTCACACTGCCAGCGACTTTTCTACCCATCCTCTTTGCGGCGTTCGCCGGGTTTGCTTTCTCCTGGTTGGACTTCAAAGGGCGCTCCATTCTGTTCGCCATCCTGGTGGGGCTGCAGGTGGTTCCCCTGCAAATGACACTGGTGCCCATCTCGCGCCTATATGCGCAACTGGGACTGAACGGGTCGTTCGTGGGGGTTTGGCTCTTCCACACCGGCTTCGGTATGCCTTATGCCATTTACCTGATGCGCAACTTCCTGGGCGGATTACCAAAAGACCTGTTCGAATCCGCCTACCTCGACGGCGCCAACCATTGGACCGCCTTCACCAAGCTTGCCATCCCATTGGCCATGCCCGCCATCTCTTCGCTGGCCATTTTCCAGTTCCTTTGGGTGTGGAACGACCTGCTGGTGGCGCTGGTCTTCCTGGGCGGCACCACGCCGGTGATGACCTACCAGATCAGCAACATGGTCACTTCTCTGGGTGCCGGCTGGCACCTGCTCACCGCCGCCGCGTTCCTCTCGATCCTGCTGCCGATGATTATTTTCTTCAGCTTCCAACGCTACTTTGTGCGCGGGCAGCTGGCGGGCGCGGTAAAAGGCTGAATCGCGAGTTTGATCCATCAACGGACCATCAGGTTGAACCCTCACGCCGGGTCCAACCTGATGCATCCCATGCTAAGTTGGGTATAATCGCTGTTCAACAAGCAATTGCAATAAAGGATAGTTATGAACAAGCCAAAATGGTACCTCAACGCGGTTTTCTACGAGATCTTCCTGCGGTCGTATAAAGACAACAATTCAGACGGTATCGGCGACCTCGCCGGACTCATCGAAAAACTGGATTATCTCAAAGACCTGGGGGTCGATTGTGTGTGGTTGTGCCCCATCTACCCTTCCCCGCTCAAAGATAACGGCTACGACATTTCTGATTTTTACAGTATCGACCCGGTATACGGCACGCTGGAGGAATTTCAAGACCTGGTCAAGCAGTTGCACAAACGCGGCATGCACTTGATCATGGACCTGGTGGTCAATCATACTTCTGATGAACACGCCTGGTTCCAGGAGGCACGCGCCAATCCCCAATCCTCTTTCCATGACTATTACGTGTGGAGCGACAGCGATACGCTCTATCGCGATGCGCGTATCATCTTCGTGGATACCGAGACCTCGAACTGGGCCTGGGACGAGGCAGCCGGTAAATTTTACTGGCACCGATTTTACAGCTCCCAACCAGACCTGAATTATGCCAACCCGGCAGTGCGCAGCGAGATGCTCAACATCATCCGTCATTGGCTCGATATGGGCATCGACGGTTTCAGGGTCGACGCCGTGCCCTACCTGTTCGAAGAGGACGGCACGAATTGCGAGAACCTGCCGCAAACGCACGCTTACCTTAAACAAATGCGCGAGTTCGTCGACCGCAACTACAAGGACAAGGTGCTGATCTGCGAAGCCAACCAGCCGCCGGTGGATGTGGTGGATTACCTCGGCAGCGGCGATGAATTTCACCTCGCGTTCCACTTCCCATTGATGCCCAGGATCTTCATGGGGCTGCGTGCCGCCAGCCGGCTGCCGATCGAGGAGGCGTTGCAGAACACGCCACCCATCCCCGCCGGCACACAGTGGGGCACGTTTTTACGCAACCACGATGAACTGACGCTGGAAATGGTCACACCAGAGGAACGTGAGTGGATGTGGCAGCAGTACGCACCCGAGCCGCGCATGCGCCAGAACCTGGGCATCCGCCGCCGTCTGGCCCCACTGCTGGATAACGACGCCCGCAAGATCATGCTCGCCAACCGCCTGCTCTTCTCGCTGCCCGGCACGCCCTTCCTGTATTACGGAGATGAGATCGGCATGGGTGACAATGTTGACCTGCCCGACCGCAACGGCGTACGCACCCCCATGCAGTGGGACGCTTCGTTGAATGGCGGCTTTTCTGATTACCCGCAGCCATGGGTGCCAGTAATCGAGCGCGAACCTTTCTCACCCGCCAGCGTGAACGTGGCGCATCAAATGACCATGGTGGGTTCGCTGTGGCAGCAAAACCGTGACCTGATCAACCTGCGCAAGCGCGAGAAGGTCTTCCAATCCAACGAGTTCACGCTGCTGGAAAACCCCGACGAACGGGTGATGCTCTTCATGCGCGGCAGTGAGAAGGATGTGCTGCTCTGCGCGCACAACCTGAGCGCCGAAGTGTTGAGCCTGAAACTCGATCTGCCTGAGTTTGAGAACCGCAAGCTGACAGACCTGCTGACAAAGCGCGAGTTTCAATTCAACGGTCAGACCCTCGAGCTCGAGCTCGCGGCGTACGAATCGCTCCTCCTGAAAGCTGGCTAAACCGCGTTTTGAATGCGTTAATAATACTCCTGCAATCCCAAGCGCGTGGAGTTGTATACTATTAACAATTAGATCTTTTATCTTGGAGGGATTCATGAGCCAATCACAACCGCTGCACGTGCTGGGCATCACCGGCAGCCTGCGCGGAGCCTCGTTCAACACCGCGCTGCTTCGCGCTGCCGCTGACCTGGTGCCGCCGGAAATGACGCTGGAGATGATCGACCTGGCTGACCTGCCGATGTTCAATGTCGACACCGAAAAGCCCTTCCCCGTTGCCGTGGCGCAGTTCCGCGAGAAGGTCGCCGCGGCGGACGCCGTGCTCATCTCCACGCCGGAGTACAACAGCTCGATCAGCGGCGCGCTGAAGAACGCGTTGGATTGGGCATCCAGGAAGCCGCAGCCGCCCTTCGCCGGTAAACCGGTGGCAATCATGGGCGCCAGCACAGGGGTGTTCGGCACTGCCCGCGCCCAAATGGTGCTGCGCCAGGTGCTCACCCATATCGGAGCGCTGGTGCTGCCCAAGCCGGAAGTGATGGTGGCAAAAGCACAGGAAGCCTTCGATGAAAATGGTAAGCTGATCAACGAGACCACGCGCGGGTTTTTGAAGGACCTGCTGGTCGCGCTGGCTGACTGGACGCGGCGTGTGAGCGATTAGGTCAGCTCAATTGAAACTGCGATTGCGCAAAGTAATGGGTATTCACGTAATTCCCCTGGTGGTTGAATCCACTGAGACCCTCCAAACTTAATTAACATCGTGAGAAGAAAACTTTGAAAAAGTTTCTTAGAATCCTGCTGTTTTCATTCATCTCCTTGATCGTTCTGGTCGTGCTCTTCGTCCTGGTCACCCAATGGCTCGGGATCGGCAACCTCAGCATCAACCTGCCGGTTGAGCACAAAGACCGGTACGCATTGCCAATTGATGCAGCGTACCCACCCGCTTTGCACGCCAGCGGGAACCAACTGGTCGACCCGTCTGGCAACTCCGTCCGCCTGCGCGGAGTGATGATACCCGACCCTTACCGGCTGGCGCGTGATGGGCGTTTTACACGAGATCTGATCGCCGAAATTCAACCTGCAGGCGCTAACATTGTGCGCGTACCTGTGCACCCTGAAAATTGGCAGCACGACGCGGATTACCTATGGCGCTACCTCGACCCACTGGTCACCTGGGCGGGTGATGCCGGGTTGTACGTGATCATTGACCTGCATTTCATCGGCAACATCGCCACCGGCGCAGGCGATCAAATGCCCGACCTTGACGTGCCCGCCGCTGTCTTCGCGCAGCAGTTCTGGTTGAGCGTAGCTCCTTACTTCATTTCTGCACCGCATGTGCTGTTCGAGATCTACAACGAGCCGGCAAACATCAGCGCAGAAGCATGGATCACCAGCAATGCGGAACTGGTCAGCATGATCCGTTCGCAGGGCGTCACGCAGCCTCTGCTCGTCGGCGGGGTGGATTACGCCCGCGACCTCTCGTGGGTGCTGGAGCATCCGCTGAATGACACCAACCTGGTATACACCTCGCATATCTATCCCGCGCATGCGAAAAGCCGTTGGGGTCACTGGTTCGGCGAAGTCGCGCAACAGTATCCCGTGCTTATCACCGAATGGGGCTTTGTTGATGCGCAAGAAGTGCAGGGTCCGGATTACCTGGTTGGCAGCGTGGAGACTTACGGCGAGCCGTTCTTAACCTACCTGGATGAACAAAACATCGGCTGGGTGGCTTGCTGGTACGATGATGAGTGGCTGCCGCCAATGTTCACCGATGGTTTTAAGTCGAAGACAGTGTAAGGTCAATGGGTACTGGATCTACTTCAGCCGTGAATTGATATTAAAACCGAAGACAAAAAAATCCGGGGTACATTCGCATACCCCGGATTGCATTTGAACTCATCTTGTTGATCGATTATCTTCGACCGCCGCCTCCACCGCCGTTGCCGCGTCCGCGGCCGTTTCCACCATAGTAGAGACCACTCTCCGCCAGGTATGCCTGGTATTCCGCCCAGTCGCTTTCGCTCATGTATTGAGGCTCATACGGCTCGCCGCTCTGCTGTGCGTAAACCGATGAAAACGCGTTGAGGTGATTGTAAGAGCCGTTGAGCAGCGCCTGGTACACCTGTTGAATGTCCAGCTGGTCAGTCAGCGGAAGGCGTTCCTTAAGATCGAGAGTGTCGATCTCCTCGATGGCCGCACCCACCAGCAGCGCATCCGCCAGGGATTGAGCGCCAGACGCGGTCAGGTCAGTGTAAAGCCCCTGCAGGTCAGCATTGTTGAATACGCCCGCTGTATCTGCCACTGGTGTATCCAATTCGTAACGGTCAAGCAACCCCTTGACTGAATCCATGTGTGTCTGTTCTGAAGCGGCGATATTGCCGAACATGGGTTGGGTGTAGAGGGTTGCGAAGTAGGTGTACACATCTCGCGCCAGCTTTTCTTCCTCGTACATGAAGAGCAGCCCTTCGGTCTCCGCCTGGGTCAGTTCACCCAGCGGTAGTGAATCGATGAGAGGTTCGCCTGCGCCAATGCCGAAACCATCCGTACTGTGTTCTTCCACAGTGGCAGCCGATGGTGTCTCACCTGCGCGTTCATTTTCTGTCCATCCGTTGCCATTCCCGTTGCCGTACCCGGCCGCCACATCGGCAGCAGGCAGGGTTTCTCCGGCTTTCGCCGAGGTGCGGTTGATCGCCCCGAACGCCAGCACACCGATCACCGCGACCAGAATTGTATAGCCAATCATTTTCTTGAACATTTTTATTCTCCTTGAAGTGGTTTGGTCGTCATCGCTGGAGCGGTTTGCGCAGCGCGGGTGAAGACCTTTTTCGTCACGTTAACGACCCAGCGCCAATGGATGGCGAAATGCAGGATCGCTGCGATAATGATCACCACGCCCGACCAGGTGTGGATCATGTCCCAAGTGAAGCGCGAGAAGAGGAACATTGGATCGAGACTGCGACCGCCTTCGCTGCCACCCGCAAACAGGAAATAACAGCCTGAAGCGGCGCAGACGAAGAAACTCAAAGCGGTGACCATGTTGAGCCACAGGTTATAGCGTGCCCGGGGGTTGAGCTGCCGCGCAGCGCCAGAGGTCACGCGCTTGAACATACTTTTTACCCATTTCCAGTGGAAAATGAGGTGCACCAGCGCGATCACGACCATTGCCACACCGATCCACGTGTGCAGCCATTCCCAGGTTTCGCGCAGAAAGAGGATGCGAATGCCATACAATGGGTTGCGTCCTCCCTTGAACCCGCCGTCCGGTAGGTAGAGAAAGTAGATGCCCGAAAGCCCGGTGACGACCGCCGTCATGAAAAGGCTGAAATCCATCAGCCAGTTATTTCTTGTTAATGTAGTTACGCCTTTTTTTGGTCCCATATTTTTTATCCTCATGTTGTAACCTTTTTATGTGCCAAGGATAGCGGGTGAATGTGAAGAAGTTGTGAATTTTTTATGTGCATTTTGTGAAGCTTGCGCGTCCCGTGGTGTACAATCAGGTTGTTACCATCTTAAATTTAGGATTTTCCATGCCCCTTCCCGCTTACGTTCCTCTCGTTGAAACCACGCGCGGTTCGCTCGTCGAATCCGTGCATTACGGCGCGCTCGCCGTATGCGACGTCAGCGGCAGGCTGGTTGCTTCGCTCGGCGACCCCGACGCGTTGGTCTTTTTACGCTCTTCGTCCAAACCGTTCCAGGTGCTGCCGCTGGTCGAAGGCGGCGGTATGGAGCGCTTCGGGTTGACCGAGCGCGAGCTGGCGGTGATGTGCGCCTCGCACAACGGCACCGACGAACACGTGCACGTGATCATGGGCATCCAACAAAAGCTGGGCGTCAGCGCGGCTGACCTGCTGTGCGGCACCCACACCCCCGGCGACCCCCCTACCGCGGAGCGCATGTTCCTCAACGGCGAAGAGAACTCCCCGCTGCGCCACAACTGCTCGGGTAAGCACAGCGGTATGCTGGCGCAAGCGCTCTTGTATGGCGAGCCGACCGCGAATTACATCGATCCACAGCACCCCGTGCAGCGGCGCATATTACGTACATTCAGCGAAATGACCGGCGTGCCGCAAACAGAGATCGTGCTGGGTACTGACGGCTGCTCGGCGCCGGTGTTCGCCGTACCGCTGCGCGCCGCCGCTTACGCCTTCGCCCGCCTGGCGGATCCCTCCGGGCTGCCCGAGCCGCGCCGCTCCGCTCTGAAACGCATCTTCGCCGCCATGACCGCCCATCCGGATATGGTGGCTGGTCCCAACTCCTTCGACACGGAATTAATGACCGCCGGGCGGGGTAGCGTCCTCACCAAGGGCGGCGCTGAAGGCTACCAGGCGCTCAGCCTGCTGCCCGGCGCGAGCCGCAAGTTCGAGGGCGCGCTCGGCATCACGCTGAAGATCAGCGATGGCGACCTCGCCCAGCGCGACCGATCCGAACATATCGCGCGCATCGCGCATGAAGGCGGTGGGCGGGCGCGCTCGACCGCGGCGGTCGAAGCGCTGCGCCAACTCAGCGCGCTGGACGAGGGGCAGCTGGCGGGGTTGAAAGATTACCTGCCGCGCGCGCAATACAACTGGTGGCGCATCGAGGTCGGTGAGATCAGACCCTGCTTTAATTTATTT